>NZ_CP125378.1:0-147500 GCF_034008635.1 Pseudomonas sp. P8_229
GGCGTCCCGCCTCGGCTTGTGAAAAGCGCCCCGTTGGGCCCCTCAAGCGCGTTACATAGGCATGACCGGACTGGCTATGTGCTACCGAACTTTTGTCATAAAAGCTTCATTAATGACTTGGAGGAGAACCTGCAGGCGTAAAAAACGTGGGATCGAGCCTGTTCGTTCCCACGGTTTTTGATATTGCAGAGAAATGCAGAGAGTCAGTTTTTCAGATCAAATACGCCATTGGTGATGCTGAGGGTTTTTGGCCCTTGTGAATCACTGTCAGGATCGGCGGTCATTTCAAAATTGAAGGTTCCAGTAACGGCCACAGTCCCTCCCACACTCGTGGCCGTCAGAGAGCCAGACTTCGCGGTAAATCGAAAGGTGTAATCGTCATTAACAAAAACATACTTGACTGAGGTGAGCTCGGAACAGTCGAACTTGTTTGTGCCCTCACGCTTCGGGAAACCCAGATCGAACACTTCACGGTTTTTGCCAACTACTCTTTGCGCCCGCACTTTGTACAGTGAGCCCTCCTCTTTCAGGTCGAGCGCATTCGCCTGCGTCGTCTTCCAGGCATCACTTGTGAATTCAAACTTTCCCATAGTCGCCATTTCCATCACCTATCTATAAAAGGGATTTATGAACAACGCCTAAAGGTAATCCTCGCCCCTTCAACCACGACGCCATGAAACCGATTATTGCGCGCACCGCAAACGCGCCGTCTACTGTCAGACCTGACAGTGGACGGGCTCTGATATTGGTCGCACGCTGCATGATTTGGCCCTCAGCTGTACACCGGCCAGGTGTCGACGATCTTGCCGCCACGCACCGCCAGCAGATCGCCGAATTGCAGGAGTACGGCTTCGGTCTGAGTCGGACGCAGGAACACTTGATCCTCAACGGTCAAACCCACGGCATTCGAACCGTTGACCATCTCCTGATTCGAACTGCGCCCGTACACACCGTTGCTCTGCAACCCCGGCGGCGATTCGAACTCGGCCATCCAGTTTCCGCCGTAGATGAAGAAGGTCTGACGCTGGTTGGTGTCCCACCACGAAAACAGCTTGGACTTGTCGTCCAGCGCCGGGATTTTCACCGCGCCGGTACTCTTCAGCACCGGCGTGGCGATGTAGGTCGCGGGGACGTGTTCGACCAATGACGGCAGGTCATAGTGAGTCGATTTAAGCATCGCCGTGCCTACCGAAACCTCGGTGCTCAGCTTCTCGTTTTCGTGAATGCGATAACTCGGGCTGCCAGCGGTGTTCAGGCACAGGCCGTCATGCCACAACGCCGGAAACTGCTGGCGAGTGAAATCGACGCAGTGCTGATAAATCAGCATGACCTTGGCGAACAGCTCTTCAGGCGAGCCGAGAATCCCCGGCACGCCCATGCCCACGAACGGGTCGTAGCCCATGAACCCGGCGAACTGCAGATGCTGCGGGTTGGCGCTGATCAGCGTGAGCATCTGCCCCAACACATTCACATCACTGACGCCGCCGCGATGCAGGCCGACGTCCAGCTCGATGTTGATGCGCATCCGCGTGCCTAAACCCTGTGCGAGTTGCAGGTATTGCTGCAAACGCTCGGGGCCGTCGAGCAACCATTGCAGTTGCTTCGCGGGATCGAACGGGCCTTTGTGGGATTGATAAAACAGCTCTGCCGAACGCACCGGCAACGGCTTGCCGAGCAGAATGTCGGACTGGGGGAACGTGACAGCATCGTGATTGAGAAAGGGCTGATGGAACGACATCAATTTTTGCGTCCCAGCACGTTGCGCGATGTAGTTCAACAGTCCCGGTGACGGCAGCGACTTCTCCACCAGCCGCAGTTGCTTGCCGCCACGCCTGACCGACTGCATCACCACATCGATGTTGTGGTCGAGGCGATCCAGATCGATCAACAGCACCGGGCGCATCGGGCCGTTTTCCTTTAACTCTTTGTTCAGCGCGCGGAAATATTCGCTGTACGGCGCACCGCGATCACCCGGCCGCAGCCACGCGCCAGCCCCCGCCAACAACGCACCGACACCCAGCGTACCCAGTAGAAAATTGCGTCGATTGACCGCCATCAGCTCACCCCCAGAATCGACGACAGATGCGCGTTGAGAAACCGTCCGCTCGGATCAAGCGCCTGGCGCACCTCGACAAACTCGCGCCAGCGCGGATACAGCGGCTGCAGATTCTTCGCGTTGAGCGTGTGCAACTTGCCCCAATGCGGGCGGCCGTTGTACTTCCAGAAGATCGGCTCGACTGCCGCAAAGAAGTTGTGATGATCCATCTGGTAATGCTGGTGCACCGAGATCGAACAGCTGTCGCGGCCCTCGAACATGCTCAGTGGAATGTCGTCGGCCTTGACGTAGCGATACTCGATGGGAAACCAGGTGCGCAGGTCCTTGTCCTGAATCAGCTTGAGGATTTCGCGCAGGCAGGCCGGGCCGTGTTCGGCAGGCACCGAGTATTCCATCTCGTTGAAACGCACGGTGCGCACGTTGGCGTAGATGTCGAACGAGTCGCCCACCCGGTCATCGAAACTCGCCAGATGACGCAGGCTGTTAAGCATCGTGCGGCGCAGTTCGGGGAAGTCGCTGCCGTACTTGTCGATCTTCTCGATCAGGGTCACGAACTCGTTACCGCCCTCCTCTTCGGGTGGAATCGGCGGCGTGGCCGGGTCGCTGGTTTCGTTGAGGGCGATGGACAACGCGTAATCGGAATGGGTGACCACGAGCATTTCCCAGTGCTGGTTCTCGCGAGTGTTCTTGTCGAGGTCTTCCAGCAGTTCTTCGGTCTTGGCGATCCACTGACGTTCGCGCAGGCGATAGGCCGGGCGGTTTTGCAGGCGGATTCGGGTGGCCACACCGAGGGCGCCGAGCGAAACGCGAGCCGCGTTGAACACTTCAGGGTGCCGTTGGCTGTCGCAATCCAGCACCTCGCCACTGGCCGTCACCAGTTGCATGCCGCAGACATGCGCCGAGTACGACTGAAAGGTTTTGCCGGTGCCATGGGTCGAAGTGGCAATCGCCCCGGCGAGGGTCTGGTAATCGATGTCGGCCATGTTCTGCAATGCCTGACCGATGTCTTTCAACGGCAGGCCCATGCGCGACATCGGCGTGCCCGCGGCAAATTCGGCCTGCAGGGTTTTCGGGTCGTGATCGAGCAGGCCGGTGAAGTAACTCAGCGACAGCAACGTACCGTCGGTGGGCACCAGCGCACTGAAGGAATGCGCCGAGCCGACCGGACGGATCTTGCCCTGAGCCTGGCGAATCGCTGAGGTCAATTCATCGAGATTTTTCGGTGCCAACCGCGCCGCCGGCAGGCAATTCTGCCCGCCCGACCAGTTGCGCCAGGGGATCAAGCGCGGTGCGCGCATCAATTGCCCCAGTGCGGGGTTGGCCGCCAGCGCACTGAATGCACCGACGATACTTGCCCGATACAACAACTGACGCCGGGTCAGATCCATGGTCATGCGCGCGCCCTTATTGTGGGAGGGGCTGGTCGGCCATGAAGCCGATCAGTTGCAGGAATTGTTCTTCCGAGCACTCGACGCACTGGCCCATCGGCGGCATGCCGTTGTAGCCATTGATGGCGTGGTCAAGCAGCGTATCGACGCCCTGCTGAATGCGCGGTTCCCAGGCTTTGCGATCACCTGTCAGCGGCGCGTTGGCGGCCGGATTGGCGTGGCACAGCTGGCAGCTGTTGGTGTAGATCTGCGCCAGTGCGGGATCCTGGGGAATGGCTGTGTTGTGGGTGGCCGGGGGTTTGGGCTCTTCGCCGCAACCGGGCAGCACCATGGCCAGTGCCAGCAATAAAGAGAGTCGGATGGCCCGCATAACAATCCTCGCGTGAGTGCCGCTTATTGTTGTGATCACACCTTAAGGCAGCGACGTCAGCGGGTTGAGGGCATTGCGGGACAGTGAGGGGGGCAAACGGGGCCAGCTCTCCCCCCCCGATGATCGTTCCCACGCTCTGCGTGGGAATGCAGCCCCGGACGCTCTGCGTCCGCTTGGAACGCGGAGCGTCCCTTGAGGCATTCCTTTGCTGCGCGTGGGAACGATCATGAACCAGGGTTCCCGAATGTTCTTTGAAGCTCTGCTGTGCGCCTTGGCGTGACATTCGCGTGACATTCACGGGTTTAAATTTCGGCGCATTCAGGCGTATAACCTGTAAAGACTTTTGATCTGTATGCGGACATCAACACGGGGTAGCGACATGACCACAGCAAACATCCTTGGCAACCTGTTCCCTTCTGTCAGCGACATCCCGGAAAAATACCGTCTCGACGGTCAGGTCGAGCAACGCGAATACCTCGTCGATGGCCAGTTGCGACGCTGGGACGGCCCCCTCGCCCAAGTGCGCAGCCCCGTCTACCTGCATGGCGAAAATGGCGATGAACAAGTGATTCTGGGCAGCACGCCGCTGCTCGACGCCGACACCGCCCTCACCGCTCTCGACGCCGCTGTACGAGCCTACGACCGTGGTCAGGGCCTGTGGCCGACCATGCGCGTGGCCGAACGTATCCAGCACGTCGAAGCCTTCCTCGGACGCATGCGCCAGCAGCGCGATGCGGTGGTGAAACTGCTGATGTGGGAGATCGGCAAGAACCTCAAGGACTCGGAAAAAGAGTTCGACCGCACCTGCGACTACATCGTCGACACCATCAATGCCCTGAAAGAACTCGACCGTCGCTCCAGCCGTTTCGAGCTGGAACAGGACACCCTCGGCCAGATCCGCCGCGTACCGCTTGGCGTGGCGCTGTGCATGGGGCCTTACAACTATCCGTTGAACGAAACCTTCACCACGCTGATTCCAGCACTGATCATGGGCAACACCGTGGTGTTCAAACCGGCCAAGCTCGGCGTGCTGCTGATCCGCCCGTTGCTCGAAGCGTTCCGCGATAGCTTCCCCACCGGCGTGATCAACGTGATCTACGGCAGCGGCCGCGAGACCGTCAGCGCGCTGATGGCCAGCGGCAAGATCGACATCTTCGCTTTCATCGGCACCAACAAGGCTGCCAGCGACCTGAAGAAGCTGCACCCCAAACCGCACCGTTTGCGCGCCGCGCTGGGGCTGGACGCGAAGAATCCCGGGATCGTGCTGCCGGAAGTCGATCTGGACAATGCCGTCAATGAAGCGGTGACCGGTTCGCTGTCGTTCAACGGCCAGCGTTGCACGGCGCTGAAGATCCTCTTCGTGCATGAAGACGTGGTCGACGCCTTCATCGAAAAGTTCAACGCCAAACTCGCCACGCTCAAGCCGGGCATGCCGTGGGACAGCGGTGTGGCGCTGACGCCATTGCCGGAGTCGGGCAAGGTCGATTACCTGCACGGTCTGGTGGCCGACGCGCAGAGCAAGGGCGCGCAAGTGGTCAACCCGAACGGCGGCGAGAGTCGCGAATCGTTCTTCTACCCGGCCGTGCTGTACCCGGTCACGCCGCAAATGCGCGTGTACAACGAGGAGCAGTTCGGCCCGGTGGTGCCGATCGTGCCGTACCGTCACCTCGATACCGTGATCGATTACGTGCTGGAATCGGATTTCGGTCAGCAGTTGAGTCTGTTCGGCACCAACCCGGTGGCGATCGGCCGGCTGGTCGATACGTTCGCCAATCAGGTCGGGCGAATCAACCTCAACGCCCAGTGCCAACGCGGCCCGGACACCTATCCGTTCAACGGGCGCAAGAACTCCGCCGAGGGCACGCTGTCGGTACACGATGCCTTGCGGGTGTTTTCGATCCGCACGCTGGTGGCGACCAAGTTCCAGGACAGCAACAAGGACCTGATCAGCGAGATCATTCGCGGCCGCGATTCGAGCTTCCTGACCACCGACTACATCTTCTGACGAGGACATCGCACTGAGTACATTCAGCACCCCCCGACTGCCACCGCTGCTGCGGCGAATCCTGCGTCCGTTACTGGACCCATACCGCCGCTACCAGCACGCCCGGCTGATTCACGCGGTGCGCGTGGCACTGGGGTTGCTGGCGACCATCCTGCTGACCACCGGCATCAACCTGCCCCACGGTGAGTGGGCCTCGGTGACCATGCTGGTGGTGATCGGCGGCCTGCAACACCACGGCAACATCGGCAAGAAAGCCGCCGAACGCGCCACCGGCACCTTGATCGGTGCCGGCGTCGGTCTGGTGCTGGTGGCGCAACAGGCGTGGCTGGGCCTGCCGTGGCTGACGTACTTTGCCATGGCAGTGGTCTGCGGATTTTTCTCCTATCACGCCATCGGCAAGGGCGGTTATACCGCCCTGCTCTCGGCGATCACCGTGTTCATTGTCGCCGGACATGGCGACAACCCGATCACCGACGGCTTGTGGCGCGGGGTCGACATCCTGATCGGTATTGCCCTGGCCCTGGCATTTTCCTTCGCCCTGCCGCTGTACGCGGTGTATTCGTGGCGCTACAACCTCGTCGATGCCTTGCGCGACTGCGCCACGCTGTACGGACGAATCATCAGCGGCCAAGCGGTCAGCGCCGATGAACACCTGAAGCTGATGGGCCGGGTGACCTCGGTCATGGTGCAACTGCGCTCGTTGATGCCTTCGGTGTCCAAGGAAGTGAAGATTTCCATGACCGAGCTGGACGCGATCCAACGCAACCTGCGCATGTGCGTCAGTACTTTGGAAATCCTCGGCAACACCCGACCGGATGCCAACGATCCCGACGCCATGACCCACCTGCAATCGGCGCTGCGGGCCGAGCACCGGGTGATCCGTGTGCAACTGATCGGCATGGCCCGGGCCTTGAAGTCCGGCGCCACGCAACGCCTGGAGCGCCCGCTTGATTTGCCCGACGCCAGCCTCGACACACCGGTCTACAGCGCACTGGACGGTTACCGTCTGTTGACCCGACAACTGGCGGCCAACATCGGCGAACTGCGCCAGCGTCTGGCGAAAACCGCGCCACGCTGGAATATCTGAGCCCCAGGGAAAAACCCATGTAACAAAGCCGACATCATCATTACAATGCGCCGCACAAGGAATGTGACATGGACGCATAAATGCAATTCAGGAAGAGTATCAACGCGCTTCGGGCACTGGCCGTCCTCTCGGTCGTGCTGTTCCATTTCAAGGTGCCAGGGTTCGAGGGCGGGTTCGCCGGGGTAGACGTGTTCTTCGTCATTTCCGGGTTTCTGATGACCGGCATCATCTTCAATGGCGTGCAACAGCAGAACTTCTCCCTCCTCGGTTTCTACGCCTCCCGCGCCCGGCGCATCATTCCCGCCCTGCTGACCCTGTGCGTTGCGCTGCTGATCTTCGGCTACCTGTACCTGCCAATGGACGATTTGCGCGAGACGATCCGCACGATCAAGAGCAGCCTGCTGTTCAGCTCGAACTTCAGCTTCGCCCGGAGCGGCAACTACTTTGCGACACCGCTGCACGAAAACTGGTTGCTCCACACCTGGTCGCTGTCGGTCGAGTGGCAGTTCTACCTGCTGTATCCGGTGTTGATCATGGGCTTGCACAAGTTCTTTGGCAGCGACAAAACCCGCTTTGCCCTGATTGCCCTGGCGTTGATTTCGCTCGGTGCATCCATCGTCGTGACCCGCCTCAACCCGACGTTCGCGTTCTACATGCTGCCCACCCGGGCGTGGGAAATGATCGCTGGCGGACTGGTGTTTCTGTTTCCCCTGCGGCTGAGCCCGCGTGGCGGCGCGATCTGCGAGGGGCTTGGGTTGCTGGCGATTTTCGTCAGCGTACTGGGTTTTTCCGAGCAGGATCTGTGGCCGGGTTATCTGGCACTGGTGCCGGTACTGGGGACGATGCTGGTGATTCACGGCAATACCCGGTCGCTGTTCAGCACCCAGCCTGCACTGCAGTTTGCCGGGAGCATTTCCTACTCGGTGTACCTGTGGCATTGGCCGCTGGTGGTGTTGCTGTACCTGTGCGGGCTGTTGAACAGTTGGCCGCACGTGATCGGCGCGATTGTCGCCTCGTTCGCCCTCGGCGCCCTGTCCTTTTATGGGGTTGAATCGAAGGTGAAAAAAGGTGCGACAGCGACACGGACCATGATCAGGTTCGCTTCGCTGACGGTGGGTGTGGTTGCCGTGTCGGCCGTGATGTCGTCGCTGGTCAAGCAACACCCCGATTGGCGCCCGGCGCTGGTCGAACTGGGCCAGCCGCAATACACCAGCAAGCTGTATCCGCAGGAGTGCTACCCCAACGCCTATTCAGCGGCAGATTGCAAACTGGGCACCGGCGAGGTGTCGGTGATTCTGTATGGCGACAGCCACGCACAATCGACAGCCGCGGCAGTGCAGATGGAAAATCCTCAGGCGGCGCTGTCATGGTCACGAGGCGGTTGCCCGACCCTGGCCCATTTTGCAATGCACGACAAAACCGTCGAAAGCCAATGCCGGGGTTTCAATCAGGAAAAACTGCAACGGCTGAAAACCGATTACGCCGGCATCCCGGTGGTGCTGTTCAGCCGCGCGGCGCTGTACGCGGATGCTGGTCGGGAAAACAGCTACCGGATTTCCTTTCCCGAGCGCCAGGCTCCGTTCGCCGAGGCTTACACCGAAGAGTACGTCAGCACCGTCTGCTCGATTGCTGAAAACCATCCTGTGTACATCGTCAAACCGATCCCGGAAATGCCATTCAGCGTTTACAAGGGTTTGAATCTGAATCAGCGATTATTTCGGCAAACCACCGACATTTCACTGCCGTTGCAGGCGTATGAAAAACGCAACCGAATCGCCATCGCGACGATTGAAGAAGCGGCCAGTCGCTGCCATGCAACGGTGATCGACCCGACGCCGTACCTGTGCCCCAACGGCAACTGCATGGGCTCCAGGGACGGCGTGCCGCTGTACTTCGACGACAATCATCTGGTGGATGCCGGCAATCAACAGTTGAAAGGACTGTTCCGCAATCTGCTCAAACCGATTTGAGCTGACGGCGGTTTTTCAGGCCCCAGCCTTGTTGCATCCCGGCGGCGGCCAGCAGAATCGCCGCCACACCGACCCATTGCAGGGGTTCCAGGCGATGGCCGAAGGCGAACCAGTCGACGAAAATCGCCGCAATCGGATAGATGAAGGACAACGCGCCGGTCAGGGCAGTCGGCAGTTTCTGGATCGCGCCATACAACAGCACATACATCAGGCCGGTGTGGACGATGCCCAGCGTCACCAGGCTGGCCCACGCACCGCCGGTTTGCGGCAGGCTATTGAGGTGCGCAAACGGCGCGAGCAACAGCACCCCGGTGCAGACCTGAACCAGCGCGATCAGATGCGGCGGCGTGCCAGTCAGGCGCTTGATGATCAGCACCGCTATCGCGTAGAGCAACGCTGCGCCCAGCGCCAGCGCAATCCCCAACAGATAATCGCCACCGCTCTCGCCCTGCCCGCCATGGGCGCTGACGATCGCCAACATGCCGAGAAACGAAATCGCCAGCCAGAACAGTTTCTGCGCAGTGATTTTCTCGCCGAGGAACAGCGCGGCCAGACCGACCAGCATGAACGGCTGCACGTTATAGACCGCCGTGCCGATGGCAATCGAGGCCCGGGAATACGAGCCGAACAACAACACCCAGTTGCCGACAATCGCGACGCCACTGAGCACCGCCAACAGGAACGTGGTGCGAGTCAGAATGCCCGGGCGCAGGAAGCCGAACGCGGCGCAGATCAGCAGCAAGGTGCCGGCGCCGAACACGCAGCGCCAGAACACCACGTCCAGCACTGGTTGCCCGGACACCAGCACGAACCAACCGATGGTCCCGGAAATCAGCATGGCCGCGGTCATTTCGAACGAGCCACGGCGGATTGTGTTGTCCATCATCGATCTCCCTAAGCGTGTGACGAAAGCGTGGCAAAAGTATGCCAAGCCGACAGCGCACACCTCCAGCGCAAAAAGCAGGCTAAACTTGATTTCTACCTTTTTTATCGTGGGTGGTTTCCTTCAACTGCCTAATACCGGAGTTGCCCCATGACCGACGATATCGACCAGATACTTATCAGTGCGTTGATGGAAGACTCGCGCCGCTCGCTCAAGGCGTTGGCGCAGATCAGCGGCCTGTCGTCGCCAAGCGTGGCCGAACGCCTGCGCCGATTGGAGGAGCGCGGTGTGCTCAAGGGCTATACCGTCGAGATCGACCCCAAATGCTTCGGCTATCAACTGCAGGCCATCGTCCGGGTACGACCGCTGCCAGGGCAATTGCAGGAAGTGGAGCGGCAGATCCTGTCGATCCCGGAATTCACCGAGTGCGACAAGGTCACGGGCGAAGACTGCTTTATCGCTCGCCTGCACGTACGTTCGATGGAGCAGTTGGACACCCTGCTCGACCGGCTCAATACGCTGGCCGAAACCAATACCGCTATCGTCAAGAAGACTCCGGTCAAACGCCGGTTGCCGCCGATGGCGTGAGTGCTTTTTGCGCATGTTCGGCGTAGATTGAGGTTTTTCCGGCGAAGGATTGGCGGTGATGAAAACCCTGGCAATACTCCTGGCAACAATGGTGCTCACCGCCTGCGGGACGGTGCAGACGGTTGTGAGCAGTGATCAGAAGACGGCAGAGCGGCTCAGGAACGAGAAAACCTACTGCGGCGCCGTACCACGGATCTACAGTGGCGTGACTTACGATTTTTGCCTGATGCACGCCGAACTCAAGGACGGCGTCGACGTGTTCGACTACAAGAATGCCAACCCCGGCGTGCTGATCGATGCCGCCGCATCGGGTGTGCTCGATACCTTGTTGCTGCCCTACACGATCTACAAACAACAAGCGGACGGCAGCATCGTGATCAACTGATCGCGTTGGTACTTTTGCGCAGACAACAAAAAACCCGCCTAGGCGGGTTTTTCGTTGATTCAGCAGCAGCGATCAGTCGTCGCGGCTCATGATGCCGAAGATCTGCAACAAGCTGATGAACAGGTTGTAGATCGATACATACAGGCTGATGGTCGCCATGATGTAGTTGCGCTCACCACCCTGGATGATGGCGCTGGTCTGGAACAGAATGCAGACCGACGAGAACAGCACGAAACCTGCGCTGATCGCCAGTTGCAGGCCGCTGATCTGGAAGAACATGCTCGCCAGCGTCGCACCCAGCAACACGAAGAAACCGGCGGTGATGAAGCCACCGAGGAAGCTCATGTCCTTGCGGGTGATCAGCACGTAGGCCGACAGACCACCGAACACCAGCGCGGTCATCGCGAATGCCGAGCTGACCACTTCAGCGCCGCCCTGCATGCCCAGGTAACGGTTGAGGATCGGGCCGAGCAGGAAACCCATGAAACCGGTCAGCGCAAACGCGGACACCAGGCCCCAGGCCGAATCACGGAGTTTGTTGGTGAGGAAGAACAGCCCGTAGAAGCCGATCAGCACCACGAAAATATTCGGGTAGCCGACCCGCATCTGCTGGGCCACGAAAGCCATCACACCGCTGAAAGCGAGGGTGAGCGCCAGCAAGCCGTATGTGTTGCGCAGGACGCGGCTAACCTCTAGCTGCTCAGCCTGCACGCTGTTGTGAACTGCGTAATCCTGTTCGCGCATGGCGACACTCCTGTTGGTTTGAAACGTTCAGTCGCAAAGATCATAACAGACGCTCTGTAACAAGCCATGCACAGAGTTTGACAGTGTGTTTCATTCAGGTATTATGGCGCCCGCAACGCAAACGGAGGTGTGGCCGAGTGGTTTAAGGCAACGGTCTTGAAAACCGTCGACTGTAACAGGTCCATGAGTTCGAATCCCATCGCCTCCGCCATCTTATGTACGACAAAGCCCTGATTATTCAGGGCTTTGTCGTTTCTGGGGGTTGAGAATTTCTACGCCCTCCAGAATGTGTTCCATAACTTTTGTGGGCGAGTTCCATAGCTATCCGTGCTTCAGCCACTTTCCCCGGCGTTCTGCCACCTGAAAAACCAACCGACCTGCTCCCTTCCCTGCTCTTCAAGATCAACGAAAACCAGCTCGCCCTCGAAGCCGCCATCATGGAACTGTCCAACTGGGTCGAGCAGCGCTGATCGGCCGATGTCGCCGAGAACGTCCGCGGTGCTCTGGACGATCGACAGAAATGAGGAATTCATCAAGATGACCTTGGCTGTCTTGATGAAGCCTGACTGACAGCTTTCGGTTAGCAGTCAGGCAAAAATGAAAATATTTGGCCAGCGACGACCGTGTTTGAAATCGACGTTTGTTCTTATTGGAAGTTGTAAACCAACCACAAGGCTGGGAGGCTAGAGGGAGGTTTACCATAAGGACATGCTGAAATGAGAACACCAAAAGTCCTGGTTACAGGTGCTGCGGGCCAGATCGGTAGCGCTTTTTGGGCAGCGCAAGACGATAAATCAAATTTGCGTTTAGCCGACATGGACGTCTCAAAACTTCCGGACTCGGCACAGCGTTTCTCTCTCGATATCAGGGATCAAGCCAGTTGTCTTGAAGCTTGCGCGGGCATACACACAGTGATTCATCTAGCGGCTGACCCTAACCCGGACGCCGATTTCACCACCTCCCTGCTCCCGGTGAATATTGTGGGCACCTACAACATGCTATTCGCCGCAAAGGCCCAAGGCTGCAAACGGTTCATATTTGCGAGCAGCGCCCAGGCGATTGAAGGTTATCCATTGGATGTCCAGATACAGGAATGTATGGCGCCTAGACCGGGCAATCTTTACGGGGTCAGCAAAGCGTTTGGGGAAGCGCTGGCCTCGATGTATGCAAACGATGGACACATGACAACCATTGCAGTGCGTATTGCAAACGTCGCCAGATTTCATCAAGGGGAAAGCCACAGCCCCAGGGACGTCGCTGCTTTTATCAGTTTCAGGGACGTTGTCACGCTACTTGAAAATTGCGTTGAGGCTGAACTGAGCGGGTTCCATGTTATCCACGGGGTCTCGGATAACAGATACAAGCGTCTTTCCATTGATAGCACCCGAAAAGTAGTGGGGTACGATCCCCTTGACGACGGATTTGCGATCTTGGAAGGACGCGCTCAACCGGATTGAACGCAAGCACCCTGCATGGCCGCCAGAAATTCCCAATGCACACTGCACTCGTAGCCATCGAGCAACCCGGCTTTAGCGAGCGCCCAACTACCGGTGCACACCCCGCCCAAGCGCTTGGACTGTCGCGCCAAGGCTTGCAGCCAAGTCGTGTGCTCCCGGGTAATCGAGCTCTGAATGCCGACACCGCCGCAAACGATGACCGTGTCCACCACAGAGGGATTGCTCCACGGCGTATCCGGCGTATCCGGCGTGATCGGCACGCCGTCACTGGCCCGGACCACCGCTCCATTGGGGCTGAAGGTATGCCAGCGATACAGCGTTCGCCCCGTCAGTTGATTGACCATTCGCAATGGCTCAACGGCGGACGCCAGAGACATGAGGGTGAATTTGTCCAACAGCAGAAACCCGACGGATTGGGTTGTACCGTCGGCCGCGGAAGGGGTCGATGACATCATGTCCTCATAAAAAACGGTCTGCGATGCAGGCGTCTGTCAACTCCTCCGACATTCGTGAAGGGATTATCGGGTTCGGTTTAAACGTCTACCCCACCGATGTGACCCTCGCAACCGGCGTGGGATGACGCGACGTCGCGAGACCAACAAGAGAAATCGCCAATGCCAGGCCTATAGTAGTGGTGACTTCAGTGCGGTGTTGCGGGGTGATCATCATGACCGCCAGCGCTGCGCAGATGAACACAATCACCAGCCACGTCAGCCATGGAAACAACCACATGCGAAAGGTCAGTTCGACGTTGCGCTGACGCAGTATCCGCCGCATCCGCAACTGCGACACCGCGATGGCCAGGTACACCAACAAGGCAATCGCCCCGGAGCTGGCTAACAGAAACTCGAACAGTCCGTCGGGCATGAAGTAGCTCCACACGGTGATCGACGCGCCGAGCACCGTGCTGGCGATTACAGCCGCCCGTGGCACGCCTTCCGAGGAGGTGGCCTTCAACATTTTCGGTGCATCACCACGCCGGCCCAGCGAGTACAACATCCGAGAGGCAATGTAGATCGAAGAGTTCATGCAACTGGCCACGGCGATCAGGACGACGATGTCGACCATGAACTTGGCGTGAGGGATATTCATGATTTCCAGGGCGCGCTGATAAGAGCCGACCGAGGCCAGCAACGGATCGTTCCAGGGCACCACGGAGATCACCACGAAGATCGACAGCAGGTAAAACACGCCGATACGCCAGATTACCGAACGCGTGGCCTTGGCAATGTTTCGCGACGGGTCGTTCGATTCGGCCGCCGCAATAGTCACCGCTTCAGTACCGATGAAGCTGAACATGATGGTGATGAACGCGCCAACCACCGCTGACAATCCGTTAGGCGCGAATCCGCCGTGCTCGGCCATCAGCCCGCTCAACCCGCTGACTTCACGATCGGGCACCCAACCCATCAACACGGCAAAACCGACGCCGATAAAACCGATGATCGCCACGACCTTGGCCATGGCAAACCAGAACTCGAATTCACCATACTTGGACACGCTGAACAGGTTGGTCACCACCAGCGCAATGATCGAGCCCAGCGCGAACATCCAGGCATCGACTTGCGCAAACCATTGGTGCAACACATGCCCGGCCGCCAGCGCTTCGATCGGAATGACCAGAACCCAGAACCACCAGTACAACCAACCGATGGTAAAACCAGCCCAGCGGCCGATGGCCTGGTCGGCATAGGTGGAGAACGAACCGGTATCCGGATTGGCCACCGCCATCTCACCGAGCATGCGCATGACCAGAACGACGAGCAAACCTGAAAACAGATAGGCGAGAAGCACCGCCGGCCCTGCTGCGGCAATGGCGTGTCCTGAACCTACGAACAAACCGGCGCCAATAATCCCGGCGATGGACAGCATTGTGACGTGACGAGGCTTGAAGCCCTGCGCCAATTGGCTACTCGAATCCATGGAGTTCGGGCTGATCATTGGTTTTTTTGTTCTCTGCTGATCGACATTCAAGCAAAATTGACCGGGCAGACGATCGATCACCATCGTTGCCTGCAGAAACTCCCGAAAGAAGCCCGTTCAACCGCCGCAGTTCTTATCAACCCCATGATTTGAGTGGGGTTATTTTGATACGAAGACACGTCACCTTAGCCGGCCTTCCCAACGATCCAGTAGCCTGATTGCGCCATGATCGTGTCTGATATCGACACGCCAATACCTGGAGGTCGTGTTGGAGACTCGTGAGTCACGGAGAACCTAAGACCATTCCCGAAACCCTGCCTCTGCGGCGCACCGCACTCCGTTCAAGACAAAACAGGGGGTTTTGACGGTTTCCGAACGCCCTCCCGTCGTCAACAAATTTCACCCTCGCTGTTGCAGGGCCGCACCTCCTGGGAACGCCACTCCTTGACGAGCTGGCGGCGACTTCGAGAGTAGCGCTCTGCAAGTACCACCGCGCTCGCAATGTCATCCATGCCGATCACCCGAAATCTACTGTCCAGCTCACACCATGCAGCTATGAACCGCCTGGATTCTATGAAGCCCAGCATGATCGGCCAGATCACTTGTTCGTCCTCCGGTGCATGTGCGATCGAAAGTGTAATGCGCAGCTTGCGCTGCTCCCGAAGTGCCCCGCGTATTTGACTCAGATCGAGAGGCATCAAACCCTTCATAGGGTGGCCCACGTAGACCGTGTCGTCGTCCAGGGCCGAGCGCATATCAGCGGGAAGAACGGCATTGATCTTGGCCAGTGCGTTCGTTACGGCGAGGGTGAGTGAATCGTCGGCTTGGCGACTCACCCACTGGGCGCCGATTGCCAGCGCATATATTTCCTCTTCGGTGAAAGACAGTGGGGGCAGAAGAAATCCTGGTCGCAGAATGTAGCCGACACCTGGTTCGCCCTCGATGTCGGCGCCCATCTCCTGAAGTGTGGCGACGTCACGGCGGATGGTGCGCAAAGACACACCCAGCTCATGCGCAAGCGCTTTGCCTGACACCGTCCTGCGGTGTCGGCGAAGTGCTTGCATCAGGTCAAATAATCGATGACTTCTGGTCATTCCGGCTCCATCGCGACGATGCCTTTACCGCCAAGCTTGCGCCCTTTTTCAAGTTCTGTGATTAGCTGGATCGCTGCGTTCAGCGAAACGATTTCTCCAATGGGCATTCTGAGGTTGTTCTCCCGGGCAGCATCCGCAAGCTTCTCGAGAATATCGGCACGTGGCGAACCGATAACAGGCTTCAGCCGTCGATCGAAGATCGCCCGGATGAACTTGCCCGGGCCGGGATTCAGATCCAGCAACACGCCGCTTTGCCGCAGCATGGCCATCCCCGCCGACATTTTCATTGTCGCGGCGGTATCGAAGACCACGTCGAAGCGCGTAGTGATCGTTGAGAGATCCATCGTGCGGTAGTCGTAGACGGTCTGCACGCCGAGTGCTCTGGCCCGTTCCATGTCCCGGGCGCTACAGCTACCGGAGACAACGGCACCGAAAAGCCGTGCGATCTGCACAGCGGCTTCGCCGACCGCCCCGGCACACCCGTTGATGAAGACATGCTGATCAGCACGCAGCTTTGCCTTGTCGATCAGCCCGTTCCACGCGGTAACGCCTGGAGTGCCCAAACATGCCGCATCCTCGAAGGAAACACTGTCGGGCTTTTTGGCAAGGAACGTCTCCTTTGTCACCACCGCCTGGCCGAGCGCGCCACTTTCCTTGAAGCGGGCAAGACCAAATACGGCGTCACCTACCCGAAGCCGCGTTACACCGTGACCGACGGCCGTGACGATCCCGGAGAAGTCCATCCCCATCGCCCGGGGAAAAGCCCTGCCAGTCACGATTTTCATTTGTCCGTCGCGCAGCTTCCAGTCGATTGGATTGATGGCGGCGAACTTTACCCGCACCGCCACTTCCCCGTTGCCAGGTGCGAGCAGTTCGAAATCTTCGATCCGCATCACCTCCGGGCCACCATAGTTGTTGTACTGAATACGTTCAAATCCGGGCATGGCGCAGTTCCTTCACAGAGCAGGCAGCGACGAGACTGGATGGGTATATCTGCCTGAGAAGCGCAGCATAAAACCCGGTGGTGCCAATTTATGGCACCATTTGTGAAAGTCGTTTTGTGTGCTCCACAGGTTCAGGATCCTGGCGTACTCACGCGAGTGCCGATCAGGTAAGCGAACTCAATGCTCAAAGCAACGAAGATCAATGGTGGGAGCGGGCTTGCTCGCGAAGACGTCGGCCCGGCAAACATTGATGTTGACTGCCCCACCGCTTTCGCGAGCAAGCCCGCTCCCACAGGGGATCTGCGCTTGACTGATCGGCATTAGACTAGTGGGCCTGCCCTTCTCCGCTATCGAGTAGATGGCGAGCACGCCGGGTTCAACGCGGATGGATTCCCCAGCTGTTGCCTGCGCAAGAAGCCATCGACCTGAACCGTGCCGCCAACGATTGGTTAGCCGCAGCTGCGCAAGCTCATCCCGAGCGCTTCGCCGGTTTTGCAACCCTGCCGTGGCAGCCGCCGGAAGCGGACGCACTTTCAGTTCATTCACACGCTGATGGGTGCCGAGCGCATCCTGTATTCCATCGACTATCCCTTTCAGAGCCTGGATGGGGCGCGAGCCTTTATCGATGCACTTCCCGTGAGCGATGCCGAGAAAGCACTCATAGCCCACGGCAGCTACGGCACCGAGCTACCTGGAACGGTTTGGAACACCTGAACACCCGGATGACCTGTTGAATCATCGCTGCATCAGCAACCGTCTTGGAGATGATCGGGTGTATCGGTGGGAGCTGGAGCGCGACGGTGAGGCATTACAAATCACCGTTCCGACGTCCATCACTGTCGACCAGGCCGAGACGGGGCTCATTGCAGTACTCGGTGGTGCTGGCTTGATGTATTTGCCGGAACCTCTTGTCGCGCCTTATGTGAAGGACGGGCGGCTCCGTCTGGTGCTGACGGAGTGGGCGCCTCTGGAAGATGGCTTTCATATCTACTATTCCAGCCGGCGGCAACTGCCAACCGGGTTGCGCTTGCTCATTGAATTCATCCAGCAAATCAAGCCGCTGAGCGGGTAGCCCGACGCCGCATCATCTTCCTCACACCACAGCGGCTTCAATCGTTCTGGAGCGCCAGGCAAAAGCCAACACCATCAGCAGCCCCAGGCCGGCCATCGCCGCTGCGGCCAGGGAAATCGCCGGATAACCCAGACCAGCGTTGATCACCGCTCCGCCCAGCGCTGCGCCAATCGCGTTGCCAAAATTGAACGCGCCAATGTTCACCGCAGAGGCCAGATTGGGCGCGTCCTTCGCAGCTTCCATGACGCGCATCTGTAGCGGCGGCACCAGGGCGAAACTGGCGACACCCCATATCAGGATGGCGACGGCGGCCGGCAGCGGCCAACGCATCAGTACGGTGAACGCCAGCAAGACGAGAATCAGCACGCTCAGCGAGATGATCAGAGTGCGATCAATCGAGTGGTCAGCGGCCTTGCCGCCCCACATGTTGCCCAGCGTCAACCCGACACCGTAGAGCACCAGCATGGCGGTGATGAAGGCGGTGGACGCATGGGTCTCGCTGCTGAGGATCGGCGCGATGTAGGTGAAGACGGTGAACATGGCACTCGAGCCGACGACGGTCAGGGCCAGCGCGCCCAACACCGGGCCACGCCCCAATACCCGAATTTCCGCCATTACACCGACGCTTTGCGGCGCCTTCAGGTCAGGCAGGGCGAACCACAACGCGGCCATGGTCGCCACGCCCAGCCCGGTAATACCCCAGAAAGCGGTGCGCCAACCGAACAGTTCACCAAACCAGGCGGCCAGCGGCACACCGCCAATGGTCGCCAGAGTCAGGCCCATGAACATCGCCGCCACCGCCCCGGCACGTTTCTCCGGGGCGACCACGCTGGCGGCGACGATGGAGCCAACGCCAAAAAATGCACCATGGTTCAGTGAGGTCACCACCCTGGCGACCATGAGGCTGTAGTAATCGGTAGCCAGAGCTGACATCAGATTACCCAGGGTGAAAATCGCCATGAGCCCGATCAGCAGATAGCGCCGGGGGATCCTGCCGGTGGTCAGGGTCATCAGCGGTGCGCCGAGCAATACGCCCAGCGCATAAGCACTGACCAGCAAACCGGCGGCGGGAATGGAAACGCCCAGGTCCGCAGCGATACCCGGCAACATGCCCATGGGGGCGAACTCTGTAACGCCGATGCCAAAGGCACCGATGGCGAGTGCGACAAGTGGTGGATTGATACGCATGGAAGGCTCCTTATCTATGCCGCAGATGCTACGATCCTGTCTTTTCAAGCGGTAGATAGCATTTTTGGTAATCACCTTTGCGCGGGAGGCACAAGTGGATTTCAACGGCAGGTCAGGTGAAATGAGCGTGTTCACCACCGTGGCGCAGGAAGGCAGCCTGTCGGCCGCCGCACGTGCACTGGGCCTGACACCCTCGGCAGTCAGTCGGATCATCGCGCGTACCGAACAACGTCTTGGCACCCGCCTGCTGTTGCGCACCACCCGGGCGATCACCTTCACTGCCGAGGGCGAAGCGTTCCTGCGCGGCGCCCGGCGTATCCTCGCCGACATGGACGAGGTCGAAGAAGCCATCGCCGATCAGGGCGTACCCAGGGGACGATTGCGCGTCAGTGCCGCCCTTGGTCATGGGCGGCTGGCCATCGTTCCCTTGGTCGCAGCATTCAGCGCCCGTTACCCGAACATCGTCGTCGACCTCACCCTCGGCGACGAAGTGGTCGACATTCTCGGCGGGCAGGCCGACGTCGCGGTCCGCTTTGGCCATCTGCCCGACAGCCCGCTGACCGCGCGCAAGATCGGCAACACCGGCCAGGTAGTGGTGGCATCGCCCGAGTATCTGCAGCGCCACGGCATCCCCCAGCAACCGGAGGATCTGCTACAGCACAACTGCCTGCGCTTCAACTTCCGGCGTGCCGAACCCAACTGGCCGTTCATCCGCGATGGAAACGAGTTTTCCCTGAAGGTCAGCGGCAACATCGAATGCAGCAGTGGTGAAGCGCTGGCACAACTCGCGCGAGTCGGCGCCGGCATTGCACGTATCGGTGAATTCAGCGTGAGCGAAGATCTGCAGCGCGGCGACCTGATTGCGCTGTTGGAAGCCTGGAACCCCGGCGACCAGGAACCGATTCATGCAGTGTTCGTCGGTGGAGCGGCAATGCCGGCGCGGGTGCGATTGTTCGTGGACTTCTTGCTGGAACATCACCGGATGTAAGCGCAGGCGAAAGCTGATATTTCCGGGCACTCGCGATGTTGAGGTGTCCGAAACATTTTTCGGTGTACGCAAGGTTTCAGAAAATGCGTAAGCGACGGGCTTGAAACTGGAGGCAGGCCGCAGCGTCCGTTACCCGGACGCTGACAGTTCAGTGGGAAGCGTTGCTCTGCTGCTGAAGCTCAAGTTGCCTGGCAGCACTGGCTTGGAGGGTTGCGCGCTCTTGATCCAGATACCGATAAATGCTTTGGAGGTTGGCAATTTTCTGTTTGATTTCTGCCATTTTCTTTTCAATCAGCTTCGCGCCGTCAGCACAATCGATCAGCTTGTTCCGCTGCGCATCCAGAATCTCGCCTATTTCCCCCAGAGAAAACCCCATGCTTTGCGCGCGCTGGATAAAGTCCAGATCCTGCAGAGTCTGCTCGGTGTAAACGCGATAGTTGTTGGTTTGCCGCAGCGGTGAGATCAGGCCGATTTGTTCGTAGTAACGCAGCGTATGGCGGCTGGCACCGCTGCGGGCCTCGAGGTCGCCGATTTTCATGAAAACACCGCTTGACTGTAGAGTTGGGTCGATAGTTTACGCTTGATTTCTCACCTTCAACAAGGAACAGGGAAATGAGCGTGGAGTGCTTTGTCACGGGCGGAACTGGCTTCATCGGTCAACATTTGGTGGCGAACCTGAGTGCAAAAGGTCACACCATTCGGGTGTTGATGCGTCGCCCGGAGCGACTGGCTGCGTTGCGCGAGCAAGTCGATAATCTGGGAGGGTGCGCAACCCGGGTATTTGCCGTAGCTGGCGATCTGGAACGGGACAACCTCGGACTGAGTCTTGCTGACCGGGAAGTGCTAAGGCGTGCCCGCGTCATATTCCACCTGGGCGCCCATTTCGCATGGGGGCTTTCAGTGGAGCACGCTCGTGCGGTGAATGTGGAAGGGGCAAAGCGCGTGGCGCTGTTGGCGGCTGAGCAAAAAAGCCGTTTAGTGATGATCGGCGGCTACATGCTGAAAAATCATCAACATCTGCAACGTATCGGCATTGATCCTCGTCATCCGGAGTTGACGAACTGGTCTGCCGTCTACCGGCGTGTCGGCGGTTACGAGGGAAGCAAGCTGGAGGCGCATTTTGCGACTCTGGAGGTCATGTCCGCCAAGGGTGGGGAGATGACCGTTGTCCACCCTGCGACTGTCTGTGGCCATAGCCGCACAGGGCATATCCTTGACGGTCAGCCGCTGGTGGAGCTGATACGCAACCTTGTGCAGGGAAAGCTGACTGCGGTGCCCGGTACCGCCGAACACTGGCTGCCACTGGTCACCGTGGACTACCTGGTTGAGCTGGTGGCAGTTTGTGCTTTTGATCCTGCCATGGTGGGCCAGGAACTGCTGGCGCTTGATGACCAAACTCCAAACTTGCGAGAACTCCTGATTCAGGTGGCACAACCTTTGGGCTTAAAGTCTCCCAAGCATCACATTTCACTCCGATTGCTGAAGTTGCTACTGAGCATTCCTCCCGTCGCGTGGTTTTTGAATACAAAACCCGAAGCCCTGGACTTTATCCAGACCACTCGTTTTGATACAGCCGCGGTCGAACAATTTGCCAACAGGCATGGAATAGCCAAACCGGATATACGTCAGTCTTTGCAGCACACTGCAACGTTCGTCAACTCATATTGCATAGCCAAGGGCCAGGCCCTCTGACCTCTCCCCTGGCGGCGACAAGAAGGCGAATAACAACCTGCTGGGCGATCCAGCGCCTGTGTCAGAATAAATACCGGGGTTAGCGGGTAATGCCGATCAGTTAAGCGCAGATCCCCTGTGGGAGCGGGCTTGCTCGCGAATGCGGTGTGGCAGTCAACATCAATGTTTGCCGGGCCGACGTCTTCGCGAGCAAGCCCGGTCCCACACTTGATCTTCGTTGCTTTGAGCATTGAGTTCGCTTAACTGATCGGCATTAGGGTTACTGGGATCTTCATATCCTCAAACTTGGCGCCGTCGATACAGGGCGGCATTCTATCGAACGACCATTCAGCGACAGGGATCGTCATCAATGCAATCCACTTTCAGCAAAGGCGTCATATTTGCACTCTGCGCTGCGGCACTGAACGCAACGATCGGTGTACTCAGCAAAATACTCATGAGTAATGGTTTCAGCGCCAGCAGTGTCGCTCTCATCAAGACTGTACTGGGTTGCGTGCTTCTCTCGACCCTATTGTTTTTTCTCAAGCGCCCGGTGGCGTCGACCAAATGGACTCAGGCGGCTATCTGCGCATTCCTTGGCATCTTTGTGCTGTTCCATTTCGAAACATCCGCCTATCGACACTATGCTGCAGCAGGTGTGGTGGTGGTGCTGATGGCCAGTGCCTCGATTTCCTCGATCATTCTGGGGCGCATTTTCCTCAAGGATGCCATCACCGCGAACGCTACCGTGGGTGCCGCTCTGGCTATCGCCGGAATCTCGGTGATCTTCGGCGGCGACCTGCAGCAGGGCTTTACCCTGCAAGGTGCTGCCCTCGCCTCCGTGGCTGGCTCCGGTTATGGGGCCTTTTCGGTTGCGATGAAGCGTATGGGGGTTTCGGGAGGGCTGCACTTCACCCGACAATTGTTGTTCTTTGGCAGCCTGTACTTGCTGATGCCAGCTGCCGCCGATGGTTTCGCGATGGGCGAGTTGTCACCGCTGGCGATCGCCGCGCTACTGGCGCTGGCCACGCTACCGACGATCCTGGGCTTCTTCTGCACCACCAAGGCCATCGAGTATCTCAAGCCATCCCAAGTGCAAGCGCTGGAGCTGACCGAGCCACTGTTCGCCGCGCTGCTGGCGTTTGTGGCGCTCAACGAAGTACCGCGCGAAAGCCTGTACGCAGGAGCGGCACTGATCATCGTCGGTCTGTGTTTCTCCAATGAACTCATCCGCTTGGGCAGCAAAGCAGCCGTGCCTTCGACCGAGTGAGCTGTTTTCGAACCCTGACTTTAGCAATCAGTAGTTTTTCAAGTGTTTTGAGCGACCGACCACTGGCCGATTTCAGCCCTTCCCCGAAGGGCAGATTCGGGTCGTCTGCCGCTCATTACCAGGGGCGTGCAGCACAATGGGGTGATGACCTGGAGGCAGAGCGCGGCTGCGAAGTTGTCGAGCCGGCTTTTGCGCCGTGACACCCAGGTAGCCTGGTCTGCTACACAGCGGCAAGCTGGACTTGATCTCTACCACTTGATTTAGCACTGTACATCGCGGTATCGGCACGCCGAATGAAGGCGTCAAACGATTCTGATGGAATCCACGTCGCAACGCCGAAGCTACAAGTCGCCTGTCCAATATCATCAAATGGCAGAGTGCTTATCAGCGCTCGAAGTTTTTCTGCCAGCAGCCTTGTATCGTTCAGTTGGGTATCCGGGCAGATCAATGCAAACTCTTCTCCGCCTGTTCTGCACAGTAGATCGGTTTTGCGCGTTGCCGAACGTATTCGTGTGCACAACGACTTCAGAACGTTATCACCACACTGATGGCCCCAGCGGTCGTTGATCTGTTTGAAGTGATCGACGTCAAACATGATCAGCGACAGAGAGCGGTGTTGCACGCTAGCCTCGATGAGCAGGCGTTCCATCAACTCTTCGAAGTATCGGCGGTTATAGACGCCGGTCAGGTGATCGGTAATGTTCAACAAACGCAAGTCTTGCGTGCGTTCATCAACCAGCGAGAGCGCGCGGGAGCGCTGCGTAATCAGCAAGTACACCATCAAGGTCAGCAGCAGCGTCAACCCTGCTCCGAACACGATAATCAGGCTGATGGACAGTGCGTAGCTGTTGGCGACCAGAAAGGTTGAGCTGGGTCTGAACTGGATCAGGTAATTCTGGTCGGCTACTTTCAGCAGCCGCTGCGCATACAGCGTTGAAGGGGCAGCAGGGGCCGAGCTCTGATAAATGGTTTCCCCTTGATGCTGCGTGTCGATCAATGAAAGCGTCACGTTCAGTCGTTGCAGACTTGGCAATGGAATGCCTTGTTCCATCAAAGAAGCCAAGCGTACGGTAGAGACAACGAACCCCTGCAAGTTGTCATCGTTCAATGCAACCTCAGGGGACTCCCGGAATACCGGTGCGACAAAGAAAATCCCCGACTGCCCATTGGTCATTTTCAATGGTTCCGACACAACTATTTGCCGCGTTTCTCGTGCCTTGCTCATCAAGGCCTGGCGACCCGGGCGAGCCAGAACATCCATGCCGGGTATGACCTTTACGTCATCGCGCTTCAATATGTAGAGCAATATCCAGTGTTCCGGCCGGCTGCTGAGGGGGACTCTTTCGCCGGTGACGGGGTTGATTTCATGATATGAAAAATCACCGGTGCCGTTGCGAAGCGCCGTGGCGCGAAACGCCTGGAGATCCTTCTCGATAATCCTGGGGACCCAGCTACAGGCTTCGTCCTCTTCAACCAGAGGCGTAACGAATCCCAGAAACTCCTTTTCAGTGACATCGTCGGCGTTGATAAAGAAACGCCTCACAACGTCCAGTTTCAGGACCTGAGTATTAAAGCGTCGTTGCAGGCGACTGAATCTTTCGTCGACCTCCAGCTGAAAAGCAACGCTGACGGTACGCTGCTCTGACCTTTCGAATAGCGTCAGTACCAAGAATGTGACGGCCACCCCTGCCAGGCACACCAGACCGCAAAGGGTCACGTCTGATGCTTTGAGAGCGTTCTGACGAGTAGACATCATGTTGTGTTCCTTGCTCATCGCCAAAAACAGTGTGCAGTGACCTGAAGTGCTTTTGGAGTATCGGCACGCTTGTCGTTATCTTTATGAACAAGGTGTTAGAGCAAGGGGTTTATATGAAGGATTCCAAGCAGTTAACGGTTCAAATCCAGTGCTGTCGTGGCAAATCGGTCTGCGAACCTTATAGACACCTTCGCCGATCCTCCGCAGTCTTCGTCCGGCAGGCATAGGTCAGCCAGTCTTCGGCCGATTCTGTTGAAAAAGTCGGCCATGGTTTTCACAGCTGTAAAGTACGCGCGCGAGATTGAAATCTTTGCTTGCGGCAAAGGTTTCCAGAAGCAGATTTCACGCAGCAACGTGCAAAAAAAGGCGTTTTCACCAGTCAATGATTAGGCCGTTTTGGATGACCGGTTTTTTTCAACAGAATCAGCCAGAAGTGGCCACTCGCGAGTGCCTGCTACGCCCCTATACGGCGAGCACACGAGTCTGGCTTAAATAAGGTCTATCCCCTTAGAACAAGCGACATGTCTGAATATTTGTCACATATGAAGTCGACGAATGCGCGAACCTTTGGCGCCGCGAGCCGCCTGGAAGTGTGCAACACCCAAAGCGCTGGCTCTACGCCTGACACCGTTCCCCACTGAACCAAGTCGCCACGAGCGAGCTGGTTCCAGGCGATGGACTGGGGGATTAGAGCGGCACCGCCACCGGCGATAGCTGCATCGCGGACCATCAGTAGCGAAGAGAGTCGCATCTTCGGGATCGGCTCCAAGACCAACTGCCCGCCATCAAGACTCCATTGCGTTGGCTGGAAAGCCGACGTCACGATAGCGGGAACGGGTCTGATCGCGCCGGCCATCGGCCTGAGAATTTGAGGCGCCGCCACCACTATCAGCCGGTCCTTGGCGAAGCACCGTCCGACCAGGCTGCTGTCCGGGCTTGGGTTGATTCGAATGGCGACGTCAAATTGCTCTTCCACCAGATCCACCCTGCGATCTTCCGACACAACCTCGATGAATACCTCCGGATAGGCCGCACAGAACTCGGCGCCGATACGTCCCATTGCGAGCTGCGAGAACAGAATCGGGGCCGCGACTCGCAGGCGTCCGCGAGGCGTTGAAACGCCCTCACGTGCTGCTGCCATGGCATCGGTCACTTCACTCAGCGGGCCTTCGGTTCGAGACATCAGCGCCTCACCCGCGTCGGTCAGCTTCAGACCACGTGCGCTGCGCTCTACCAGCCTCACGCCCAGTTGATCTTCAAGATCGCAGATTCGGCGCGACAACGTGGCTTTGGAAATACCGCTCGCACGGCTTGCCTTTCCCAACCCCTCATTGCTGGCGACGAGGATGAAATCAATCAGCGCATTAAGGTTCATGGTGTTCCATATATGAAACGAGGTGTATGAATTTTGCGGTCTTCGTTTTGCATGTGCAACAGGTTAATTTCTCGTCATCGGAACACGATATGAGGAATTGCCATGAACACCCTTCAACGTGCTGTATTGATACGCGACTACGGTGGTGCGCAAGCCGCAAGAATTTCCGAGATCGAGAAACCGGCACCCGAGCAAGGCCAGGTTCTGGTTCGGGTTCGGGCCGCGGGCGTCAATGGCATCGACTGGAAGGTTCGCGAAGGTCTTGTGCGCAATGCATTCGCACTGCCATTGCCCATCGTACTGGGCGCCGAGATGGCCGGAGTGATTGATGCGGTGGGGCCCGGCGCCTCTCGTTTCAATGTTGGCGACCGTGTCATGGGAGCGATGGGCGCATTGGGCGCTTACGCTGAATTCGTGACTGTCAACGAAGCGAGTCTTTCTCTGACGCCTGAGGCTCTGGACGACGTCCATGCGGCCGCCATGCCTGTGGCAGCCGTTGCGGCGTGGAACAGTCTTCATCACGCGGGGCCGATCCTCGCGGGTCAGCGAGTCCTGATTCATGGCGCCGCAGGTGGGCTAGGCGCTTATGCCGTGCAGTATGCCAAGCGGGCAGGCGCCGAGGTCTTTGCAACGGCGGGCGCTGCGGACCTGGATTACGTGCGAAGCCTCGGCGCCGATTTTGTCTTTGACTACCACTCTCAACGTTTCGAAAACATCGTCCGGAATATTGCGCTGGTGCTCGACTACGTCGGTGGTGAGGTCCTGGATCGGTCGTGGCAGGTGTTGGCGCCGGACGGTGTGATTGTCGGCACGTCATCTCCCGAAATTCTTGCCCGGACGCCGACGGATCGCCGTGGCCTCTGGTTCATGAACAAGCCTGATCCTCACTTGCTGGAGCAGTTGGCCAGGGAAGTCGCCAACGGCACGCTTCAATCGAGGATCGGCGACGTAGTTGGTTTTTCTGATATTCCCAGGGCGATCGAACGCAATCGCACCGTTTCACGGACGGGCAAGGTTGTTGCGGATTTCACTCGCTGATCCACTCTAAATCCCATGCAGGAGTTTCAAACATGAGCATTCTGGTTATTGGCGCCACCGGCACCATTGGTTCACTGATCACTCAAGGCCTTGCTGGCGCGGGCGCCGAGGTCAAAGCCCTGGTGCGCCAAGCGGGTAAGCGGGAGTTTCCGGCTGGTGTCACTGAAGTTGTCGCAGACCTCACCGACGTAGCGTCGATGCGCGTTGCGCTCGCGTCGGTGCGTAGCCTGTTCCTGCTCAATGCCGTGACGCCCGACGAGGTCACTCAAGCCCTCATCACGCTGAATCTGGCTCGTGAGGCGGGTATCGAACGCATCGTTTATCTGTCGGTGATCCATGCCGACAAACTCACCAATGTCCCGCACTTCACCGGCAAACATACGGTTGAACGCATGATCGAGAGTCTGGACATGCCTGCCACGATTCTGCGTCCGGCTTACTTCATGCAAAACGACCGCATGGTCCAACAGACTATTCAGAACTACTCGGTTTACCCAATGCCGATCGGCGCGGCGGGCGTGTCGATGATTGACGCGCGCGATATCGCTGATGTCGCGGTCGCAGAACTGCTGCGACGCGATAAGGCCCCCTCTGCGCTGCGTCGTGAAACGCTGGAACTGGTTGGGCCGCACGCGCTTACCGGTGCGTCAGTGGCGAAAATATGGAGTGCGGCTCTGGGCCGCGAGATCGCCTATGGGGGTGATGACGTGGCAGCTTTCGAAGCACAGCTGGCTTCGTATGGCCCCACCTGGCTGGCTTATGACATGCGCCTGATGATGTCGGGTATCCAGACCTTCGGCATGCAGTCAGTTGAGGGAACTGTAGAACGGCTGCAGACCCTCATGGGGCACCCACTGCGCACCTATGAAGACTTTGTGCGCGAGGCCGTTTCCGAGGCATAAACCGCCATACCGAGAGGGCGACGCTTGAGCAGTCCTGCTGGCGCACACCGCCTCACCTCGCGCGTTATCGAGGCAGGTTCGGCGGGCGCCAGCAGATCGCACTACAAGGTGTAAGAAACACCGACCTGCACGGTTCGCGGCGCCCCCGGATAGGCATAGACGTTGCCGAATGCGCCCTCTTCATAATCGCGGTCAAACAGGTTTTTCACGTCGAGATTGAGTCGCACCTTGTCGTTGATCTTGTAGAAGCTCAGCAAGTCGACAACGGTGTAGCTGCCCATCGAAAACGCGGTGTTGGCGGTTTGTCCGGCGCGCTCGTCAACGTATTTGAGGCCGGTGCCCAGGCCCAACCCCTTGAGGGTTCCGTCCTGGAACTCATACATATTCAGCAGGCTGAAGCTGTTTTTCGGGATGTTCAGCAACCGCGTACCAGAGCGCAGCACGTTGTCCTTGGTCACTTCGGCATCGACATAGGCGTAGCCGCCAATCACGCGCCATTCGGGCGTGAGGTTGCCGGCAACGTTAACGTCGAAACCACGGCTGCGCACCTCACCGGCCGCAACGCTGAAGGTCGAATCAACAGGGTCGGTGGTCAACACGTTACGTTTTTCGATCTGATAGACCGCCGCATCGACACTCAACTGCTGATCCAGCGCTTCCCACTTGATACCCATTTCGTAAGACTTGCCCTTCTCCGGCTCGAACCCTCCACCCTGGCGACTGGCGCCGGTGTTCGGCTTGAAAGAGCGCGCGGTATCGGCATAGACCGCCAAGGTCTCGGTCAGGTCGTAGGTCACGCCGATGCGCGGAGTCACCGCGTTGTCACTTGCCTGCCAACTCTTGGCGCCGGGCACATAGGTTTCGTAGTCATGTTCGAAGCGTTCGAAACGTGCCCCGGCCAGCACCTTCAATTTGTCGGTCAATGCCACTTGATCCTGCACGAACGCGGCATACGTCTTGAGGTTTTCCTTATCGTCGGTCGGCGTGCGGGTGAGCGCCGGACGCGGCTGGCCGTACACCGGATCGAAGATGTCGATCGGGTACGCACTGACAGCACCACTGGAGCGTTGAATGATCGACTTGTAGTCGTAATCCTCATACTCGATGCCAGTGAGCAACGTGTGCTGCAATCCAGCGGTCTCGAAATGGCCGGTCAGATTGAGCTGGGTATCCTTGTCGGTCCACTCCAGCTTGCGATAGTTGAAGTTGCGACCCAGGGTGCGGCCGTCCGCGGCAATACCGTTGGCCTCGACTGCGTTGCCCTTGAGCGAACCATCGAGCCACTGGAAGCCGCCCCCCAGCGTCCAGTCGTCGTTGAGCATGTGCTCGAAACGCAGTTGCGCCATGTTGTTGTCGTTATGCAGCTTTCCAGCGTCTTTTTCGCCAAAAAAACTGTCGCGAGAGGCGGTACCGGTCTGTTTCGCGTAACGGGTAACGCCTCGATCCAGAGGTGCGTTGTTACGCATGAAATCGCCTTCGAAAATCAGCCTGGTCGCATCGGTTGCCTGCCAGGTGAGCACCGGCGCGATGCCGTAGCGCTCAGTTTCGACATGATCACGGAAGGTGTCGCCGCCCTCGCCCACTACGTTCAGTCTATAGGCCAGGCGCCCCTCATCATCGAGCGGGCCGGAAGCATCCAGCGTGCCACGCTTCATGCCCTGATCGTTGAGTTGACTGCCCAGGGTGACGGAGCGCTCGGGCAACGGCTGTTTGGAAACCACGTTGAAGGTGCCGCCAGGATCACCTCGACCGTAGAGCATGGTGGCCGGGCCGCGCAGCACTTCGAGGCGCTCAATCGTGTTGGCATCCGGCATGTTCGGGTAGCCACGGTTGATCGGAAAACCGTTGCGATAAAACTCGCCGGTGGTGAAGCCACGCACGGTGAACGTGGTCAGGCCCTGGCCACCAAAATTGTTCGCCCGTCCCACACCCCCGGCGTAGTCCAGTGCGTCCTGCAAACGAGTGGCGCCCAGATCCTCGACCACATCCTTCGAGACCACACTGATCGATTGCGGGGTTTCGTGGATCGATGTGTCGGTACGTGTGGCGCTGGCCGAGCGCGTCGCCCGATAACCCTGCACCGGCCCGTCCGCCCTTTCGTAATTCGCAGTACCGATCACATCGGTTGCGTCCAGCTCGAGCGTTGAGGGCGATCCCTCTGTTTGTTCAGCCCATGAGGCAGGCGACAACGCTTGCAGGACACAAATGGAAAGCAGGGTTCGACGCATGGAGAGAGCAACCTTTACGAATAGGCCAATACAGGGAGTGAAACCGCCAAAAACTCCCGCGCATGCTATACACAACCATTCGCAATTAACACAAATTCCCATTATCCCCGTTTGTCATTGACGATCGCGACACCGTTGCCAAGTGCCCTTCCCCGTACAGTTCCATGTGCTGCCCGAAAGCCCCTCAGTGGCCTGCGCAAATTTCGATCCACCTTCACCAACCGGACATGTGCGACTTTTCGTTCAGGCCCTGATTTACACAACAGGACTTATGTAAGCCGACGAGATGCCGATACCGTGCAGCGGCACGCAAGCACGCAAGCAGCACTTACTCCATAGAAGGCAGGAACCTGAACAATGTTGGAACACATCTGGCGCAGCATCCATTCCCCGGGCTACTTCCCCAACGTACTGGAGTGGATGGTCAATATTCTCCTCAACCCGTTCATGGTGATTATGTGCCTGATGGTCGGGGCGCTGGCGGGCAAGTGGTGGAGAGCCGTCCCCTACGGCGGCCTCACTTGTTATGTGGTGTTCCTGAGCCGGTCGCCATTCTATCGCTGGGGAAGCATTTTTCCCGAAGCCGGCCTGCCTGCGTTATTGATCGATGGCGCACTGCTTGCCCTCCTAGGCTTCTATTTGAAAGGCGTACTCGGAACCCGGTCAGAAGCAAGACCCGAGGGCCACTGGCTGCGAAAGCTGTATCAAAGCCTCAAGGTCGTCATGGTGACCGTCGTGTCGATGTTCTGGACACTTGTCGTGCTGTTTATTCTGATCTTCACCGTCTCGATCGCAACCCAGCCGTCATTGGCGCACTGACCCACCTGCCGCTCGGGATACCTGTTGAACATTCACGTTCTCCCCATCAAGTAGCGTATTGAGCAACTGAAGATCAGGCGCGACCACTCACTGGTGTCTAAAAAACCTGCCACCACTCATAATGCCGCTCCTCCCGACTCCCTCATCAAAGTTCGACAGCCATGCCTGAAGAGTTCGAAGTACCAAGCCCTCACGAGCAACATATTGAGCACACGACCCACCATGCCCATGCACAAGGCGATCGCTTTGCCAGCAAGATTGCGGTGATGACGGCAATCATGGCGACTGTCGGTGCCTTGATGAGCTATCAGGCAGGTTCCACGGAGAGTGAGGCGGCGATGGACAAGAACAACGCCGCCATCCAGAAGACCGAAGCCGCTAACGAATGGAACTACTACCAGGCCAAGTCCAGCCGGCAGAACCTGTCGGAGCTGGCCAGCCATCTGCCGGGGCTGGATTCTGCCCATTATGTTGCCGAGGCGCAGCGCTACGGGGGGCAGAAAGAGGAAGCGCGCAAGAAGGCCGAAGCCCTTGAGCAACAGGCGCACGAATGGGAGGAGAAGTCAGAGCAGATGCTGCATCAGCATCACCGCTGGGCCCAGGCCATGACCGCGATTCAAATCGCCATTTCACTGGCGGCCATCACCTTGCTGACGCGCAAGGAATGGCTCAGGCGCGTGTCTTTTGGGGCTGCGGGTTTGGGGGTCATGCTGGGTTCGCTGGCCTGGCTGCATATTTGAGCGAGGTGGCCAGACGCTCGACGGTTGCATCCACAGCCAGAAACGGACATTCCCATTAGAGTGTCTTGCGCTCTACAACAGAAAGCCCGGCCCAGATCCAAAGACAAAGGCCATTTTCCTGGCCCCGGACGCGTCCGTGGCTCCCCCGTCACGACCGTCCAAGGCTGCCCGACGCTATCCGGCCCGAGACCCGCGCGCCTCCGGCTTCTTCCTGGCGATTACAGGTTTTTTAGCTACGCTTGCCAGCATGTGAATGGCGTACCTGCGACCACTCCTTAATTGTCAGGCAAGGGAGCCAACTTCAATGGATAGTATTCAGGGCGTTTATCCAATGGCAACGGTTCTGGTGGTCGACGACACTCCCGACAACCTGATGTTGATCGCCGAGTTGCTCAAGGACAAATATCGGGTCAAGGCCGCCAACAGCGGCGAGAAAGCCTTGCGTCTTCTGCAGGCTGACCCGCTTCCCGATCTGATCCTGCTGGACATCATGATGCCGGGCCTGTCCGGTTATGACGTGGCCGAGCAGCTCAAGCGTGATGCTCGCATTCACCCTATACCGATCATTTTCCTGACCTCGATGACCGCCACGGAAGACGAGATTCGCGGCCTGAGCCTGGGCGCTGCGGATTACATCACCAAACCGATCATCCCCCCGGTGCTCATGGCCAGGGTCGAAACTCAGATCAAGCTCAAGGCCGTTGCCGATTTCCTGCGCAATCAGAACGATTTTCTGGAGCAGGAAGTGCAACGTCGTACCCGTGAGGTGATCGCCATCCAGGATGTCACGATCCACGCCATGGCCTCGCTGGCCGAAACCCGAGACAACGAAACCGGCAACCACATTCGCCGCACCCAGCACTACATAAAACTCCTCGCCGAACTGCTGCGCGAGCACCCGCGCTTCCGTCACTTCCTCGACGAGGAAACCATCAAACTGCTATTCAAATCGGCACCGCTGCATGACATCGGCAAGATTGGCATTCCTGATCGCATCCTGCTCAAACCGGGTCGGCTCACTGCCGAAGAGTTCGAGATCATGAAGACCCACACCACATTGGGCCGCGACGCGATCCAGCACGCAGAGGATCAGTTAGGCATAGACGTCGATTTCCTTCAGCTGGCCAAGGAAATTGCCTACGGCCACCAGGAAAAGTGGGATGGCAGTGGCTATCCGCAAGGTGTGGTCGCCGACGACATCCCGATCAGCGCCCGGTTAATGGCCGTGGCAGATGTCTACGATGCACTGATCAGCCGCCGCGTGTACAAGCCCGGCATGCCCCATGAGCAGGCGGTGGAAATCATCCGCGAAGGCCGGGGCTCGCATTTTGATCCGGACATCTGTGACGCGTTTCTCGCCAATGCCGAGCAGTTCCGCGAAATTGCCGCGCGGTTCGCCGACAGCGACCAGGACATGGCCAGGCAGTTAGCCCAGCTTGAGCAGATCGCCGACCTTCCCTGAGCCACGCGCATCACTCTGCACATCCAGTTAAAGAGGCCGTTTATGAACAGACTGTTCGAGATGCTCGAGCGCCTGTCTCTGCGCAGTAAATTGATCATCGGCTTCGCTGCGCTGCTGATATTGATCCTGATACTGGGCGTGCAAAGCCTGCGCACCCAGTATTCACTCAGAAATGAAATGCAGCAGTTGTACCAACAGGATCTGGTGGGGATCCAGCATGTGCAGGAGGTTCGGGTGCAGTTGCCGCATCTGTTGCTGGCAATGCAACGCGCGATCGCGACCAACAATGCAGACATCCGCATCAGCGCCAGAGCCCAGATGGATGCCGCCCAGGAGCGACTCCATGAAGCGCTGGAGCAGGTTCGTCCAACGCTGCGCAGACAGAGCAGTATCAGCAGCCTGCTGGAGTTCGAAGTGGTATTGCAGCGCCTGCAAAAAGATGGCGATGAGGCGCTGGAACTGGCCGGCAAGGGCTCCCTGGGGCAGGCCTTGATGTTGCTCAACAGTAAGGATTTTCTTGAGCTGGAACAGGGAGGCGACGGGCTGCTCACCCAGATTGAAAAGAACAAGGAAACCGACATCCACGATACGGCAAAGAACCTCGCGGAGTACGCACAGCGCAGCACTACGATCACGTACATCTTGCTGCTGGGCGGCTCGGCGCTGGCCTTGCTGTTGACCTGGCTGGTCAGCTATTCCATTCGCGTTCCGCTGAACCGCGTGCGTGTGGCCGTGGACGAATTGGCGTCGGGCAAGCTGGATGGTCAGATCCCTCACACCGACCTTCGCAACGAAACCGGCGACCTGGCGCGCGCCATCGCCACGTTGCAGCAGGAGGCTTGTCAACTTGAGCGCCAGCGTTGGGTGAAGACCCACGCCTCACTCCTGCAAGTCGATCTGCAACAGGCCGAGACGCCGCAACAATTGGCCCAGGCTTTTTTCAGCCATATCGCGCCCCAGTTGGGCATGTGCCAGGGGGCGCTTTACGTTCTCTATGAAGGCGCATCACGTCTGCGATTGGTCGGCGGTTATGCGGTGGACAGTGCGCACCCACTGCCCGTTGATCTTGAGCTCGGTGAAGGGTTGCTCGGCCAGTGTGCGCTGGATCGCCAACCCCGCCAGCTCAAGGATCTGCCCGAACAGTTCTGGCATGTGCATGCGCAGTTGGGCGCAGCCCCCGCCAGCCACCTGCTGGTTCAGCCCGTGCTGCGTGGCGAGCGCTTGCTCGGAGTTGTGGAAATGGCTGGCTTTCGCTCGCTGGAGGAGAACGAGGCGTTGCTCTTGCAAGAAGTCCTGCCCAGGCTGGCCGGTGCGATGGCCATTATGGAACGCAGCGAGGCGGCCCAGGCGTTGCTCCAGGAAACACGGCGCCAGGCTGACGAAATGGGAGCGCAAGCCTTGCAGCTGGAACACCAGGCCAGAGAGCTGGAGGCCCAGCAGGCAGCATTGCGCGCCACCGAGGCCTGGTACCGCGGCATCATCGAGGCGGCACCGGACGGCATGCTGGTGCTGGGAGCCGACGGCCGCATCCTGATGACCAACCCGCAAATGGACAGCCTGTTTGGCTACGCCCCCGGCGAGCTGATTGGCGCCAGCATCGAGCGCCTGGTACCGCAGGCTGCCCGCGAGCGGCACGTCAGGTTACGCGACGGGTTCATTGCCAGCGGCGGAACCCGGCAGATGGGTGGCGATCTTGACGATTTGAGCGGGGTACGCAAAGACGGCAGTCTGTTCTCCGTGGAAATCGGCCTTTCGCACCTGCCGCGTCTGGAGGGACGTGGTGTCTGCGTATGTGCCTCGGTGCGCGACGTGAGTGAGCGCCGGGCGATGGAGGCAAAGCTGCGGACCGCCAGCGATCGCCTGAACCTGGCGCAGGAGTCCGGTGACATCGGTCTGTTCGACGTTGATCTGGTCAGCGGCACAAACTATTGGACGCCACAGCTCGAAACACTGTTCGGGCTGGAGCCTGGCCGATTCGGTGGCACGCTGGCGCACTGGAAGGCGCTGGTGCATCCCGAGGACGTGGCACGGGTCAGCAGCACGTTCGAGAACGCCGTTCAGAGTGGCGATGATCGCGTCGAGTTCGACTTCCGGATCGTGCGCAAAAACGATGGGCTGGTGCGCACGCTCCGGTCGCTGAACCGCTTCTCACGCACGCCAGACGGTAAGCCATTGCGCGCAACCGGCATCAACATCGACGTGACAGCACTGGCAGAGGCAAGGGCTGCGGCCGAAGAAGCCACGCTGGCCAAGAGCGAATTCCTCGCCAACATGAGCCATGAAATCCGTACGCCGATGAACGCCATCATCGGTATGAGCCACCTGGCACTGCGTACCGAACTGGACAAACGCCAGCGCAACTACATTGAAAAGGTACATCGCTCGGCGGAAAACCTGCTGGGGATCATCAACGACATCCTCGACTTCTCCAAGATCGAGGCCGGCAGGATGAGCCTCGAACAAGCGCCTTTCCGCCTGGAGGACGTACTCGACAGTTTTGCTGCCATGATTGGCCTGAAGACCGAGGACAAGGGCCTCGAGTTGCTGTTCCAGATCCCGCCCGACTTGCCCACGGCACTGCTGGGCGATCCCCTGCGGCTGGGACAGGTGCTGATCAACCTGGGCAACAACGCTGCCAAATTCACCGAGCGCGGTGAAATCGTGGTCGGCGTGGAGGAAGTGGCTACGCACACGGACAGTGTGCAACTGCATTTCTGGGTGCGCGACACGGGCATCGGCATGACCGTCGAGCAGTGTTCACGCCTGTTTCAGTCATTCAGTCAGGCGGACAGTTCGATCACCCGCAAATACGGGGGCACCGGGTTGGGCTTGTCTATCTCGAAGAAGCTGGTGGAGCTGATGGCCGGCCGAATCTGGGTTGAGAGCGAGCCGGGGGTCGGTTCCACGTTCCATTTCCAGGTACAACTCAGCGTGCAGCACGACGTTCAGCCGCGTCGGATGTTCAAGGCCAACGAACTGCTGGGCATGCGGTTATTGGTCGTGGATGACAACGCCAGTGCCCGTGAAATTCTCTCGGGCATGGCGCGCAGCTTTGGCCTGGAAGTGGATGTCGCGCAGAGTGGTCGGCTGGCGTTGCACATGTTGGACGACGCCGAGCACAAGGCGCTGCCTTACGATCTGGTCCTGATGGACTGGCGGATGCCCGGCATGGATGGCATGGAGGCCGTGAGCAAAATGCATTCCGCCAGCCTGATGCATACGCCGCCGGTCATCATGGTGACCGCTTTCGGCCGCGAAGAAGCCCGCGAAGAAGCCGAACGCCAGGGCATCCAGTTGCCGGTGGTACTGACCAAACCGGTCACCCCCTCCTCTCTGCTCGAGGCCATCGGTGTGGTGCTGGGTAAAGACCCGGAGGGCGATACCCGTGCCGGCGAGCGTTCGCAACAGAATGCCGGCACCGTGGCCAGCCTGAGTGGCGCGCGTCTGCTGCTGGTGGAAGACAACGAGCTGAATCAGGAACTGGCCTGCGAGCTGCTCGAGAGTGTCGGAATAAGCCTGCGACTGGCCTGTCATGGCAAGGAAGCCTTGGACATCCTGGCCGAGGATGACAACTTCGACGGTGTGCTGATGGATTGCCAGATGCCTGTAATGGATGGCTACACCGCCACCCGGCGGATTCGCCAGCAGCCGAGCCTCGACGCTTTGCCGGTGATCGCGATGACAGCCAACGCCATGGACGGTGACCGCGAGCGCGCACTGAGCAGTGGCATGAACGACCATATCTCCAAGCCCCTCAACGTCGAGGCCATGTTCGCCACCCTGGCAAAATGGATCAAGCCACGGCCTGCTCAGACCTTGCTGAGTACAGGTTTCTCCGATGGTTTGCCAGATCGTCTCGAGGGCATTGACCTGGCAGCGGGTCTCGCCACCTGCATGGGCCGGCGGGACCTCTATTTACGGCTGCTGTGCAAGTTTCGCGACACTCAGACCGGCTTTACCGAACAATTCCAGGCCGCACGGATCGATCCGGATGTGGGCGCCGCCGAACGGCTGGCTCACAGTTTGCGCGGCACGGCCGGCACCATCGGCGCCAAAGCCCTGGCTCAGGCCTGCGCTTTGCTGGAGCAGGCCTGCCAGAACGGTGAGTCCGCAACGCAGCTGAAGGCGCTGGCGACACAGGTCGAGCACTGCCTGCTCCCGATCCTGACGGCTCTGGCCGACCTCAAGGCAAACACACCGACCGCCACCGGTGACGGCCTGCTGGAGGGTTCGGCAATCAGCCCGCAACTGAACAGGCTCAAAGAGCTGTTGGCCGAGGGTGACACGGCGGCTTTGGACACACTTGCCGGATTGCGCAACATGCCACTCGATCGGGTGTTGGCAGAACGTCTGGAACGGGTCGCGGTGCAAGTGGAACGGTTCGACTTCGACCGTGCCTTGAAGCTTTTGCAGGATGAATGAGGGTGGAATTATTTCCTGCACCCATGGCGACAGGCGCTCAAAGAGCCGCTAGCGAGAACCGGCAAGGTATTTGGAAACAAAATGAAAAACGCTTCAATGCAGATCAGAACTGAGGATTTTACCCAAGCAATCAATGGATTGGGCACCGACCTGAGTACGTTAATTCACTAGTAGTCAGTAAAGTCTGCGAAGCAAGGCATTGGTGGTGTAAGAGAATTAGAAGCTGGCGGACGACAAAGCATTTTGATTTTAGGGAAAGGATGACCTTATGCATGACAACTTGTGGCTGGTATTCAATCGCCGTTCTGGACGATCGAAGGGTAAAGCTTCAAAAGCAGTTCCGTTGCTCAACTTATCCATAATTGCTGAGGCTGAAATCAGCAATCCGCCGTGGGTCAAATTTCAATTGGCAGGGTGGGTCAATTTTCCATCAGCGCCAACAGCACGATGGCTGGAGTAGAAAAATGGCCTTTTTGTTGGTAGACGATCAGCCCATTATCACCTACGCCTTGAGTGAGTTGCTCAAGGATGCATTCCCCAACGCAGCCCACATCGACGCGGCTGGCGATAGTCTGGCAATGCTCAAATGTTTGACGAGTAAACATTACGACTTTCTCATTCTGGATCTGATTATGCCTGGCGTCGGACAAAGTATCGCCATGCTACGGGCGGCACTGAGTGAAGCGCCGAATCTCGGGGTGGTGATCTTTTCGGGGAATAAGTCACCATGCCTGGCGCTCGCTGCACTGGAACAGGGCGCTAGTGCCTACGTCTGCAAATCCAGCGGATATCATCTGATCATCGAGGCCATCCAAACGCTCAAAGCCGGGAAGGTTTTTTGCGATCCGGTGATCGACCTTGGCAGCGCCCACATGCATCCTTGGTACTCACTCAGCGACCTCGAGTGGCATGTGCTGCTGTCACTGGCCCGTGGCGAATGCTTGCAAGTGGTAGCCAAACGCCAGAGCCGCGACTACAAGACCATCGCCGCTCACAAATACAACGCCCTGAATAAACTCGGACTGAGTGCCGGTGTCGAACTGGCGAATTATCTCGTTACGCAAGGATTGGGCTATCTACTCAACGATCTGACGCTCGACTGCACAGATCCAAGCGGCTTAACACGAACACTACAGAACGTTTCTACAGCCAGCCGCAAGAGTTTCCACCCGTCACGAGGGCAGTAGCGCTGTGGCTGCTTTTCTGCACTTGGTGTGAGGCGCGATAGTTCTGGAACCGATTACCAGACCCCGCGCAGGCCGACTCTGGCTTGACGCAGATCTGTATCACCACCGCCCAGACTTTCTCCGATGAGCGCGTCCCGAACGCGCTCACTCCACGTGTTCTGCTGCCCCACGTCGTCGCTTTCCTCGTTAGCCGAGCCGCTATAGTCGCCGTAGACGTTCAGGTGGTGCCGTCGGCGACAATCAGCGTGACTGGCTGATCAAAGGTCGGACCGGTTTCATGCCCTGGGGGGGGCGCATAAGCGTAAGTTCTTTTTGTTATCGACCCGTGTCAGACCGTAGTCAGAACTTACGCGCATTGAGGTCTCGGCACTTTCACCATCACTGTTACAGGGCAGAGATGTCGTAGCCTCGCAACTCGTCAGCCTCCCCTACCAAGACCAGCGCACTCCGACAGTAACCTGCTGCTGACTGACATCGCTGCCTCCCAGGTTCACGCCTATTACCGAAGCCGTGCCAAACACCCTCAGATCCTGAGTTACCTGGGCCTCCAGCCCCACATCCAGCGTTGCATTCAATCCCAGGTCATGCCCGGAGAAGTTCTGCCGTGTCCCGCCCGGCAGAGTGACTTCCAGATTTGTTGAGTTCTCCCCGAGGGTGTCCTGCAACCCTGCGGCCAGCCAAGGCTTTAGGGTCGCGCCGCCATCCGTCTTGATGGTCTTTTCGACGCGTACCGCAGTCCTCACTAACCCCAGTACATCGTCCTTTATGTTCAGTTGCTTACCGCTTGAGTCGGTCTTGTCGTCCCAGCGCATGTGGATGGCACTCGCCTGGAACTGTGGCTCTACTACCCAGCCGTTGCTCAAGGGATACCTGTGCCCCACTTGTCCACTGAGACTCAAAATGTCGCCGTGCACCTGCTCGCGGAAACCATCGGATGAGCGGATATGCGCATCGGGAAGCAGAGCCGTCAGGCTCAGGTCGACATAGGTACCGCTCTGCCAATCCAGGCTTCCATAGGCGCCAAACGCCAGTGCGTCCATGTCCACGTTGGATCTGCCCACACTCACCTGACCGGTCGAACTCTCGCCTGTGGTCGAGTAATTGCCCCGCTGCTGGCCGATGAACAGACCACCACGCATACGGTAAGCCTGTTCGTTCACGAACAGGTGGTCATAGCCGGCATAGAGTCCCGTGCTGTTGCCATCGAACTCGAACCCTGGATTCGACTCCATCGACAAGTGACTGCCGATGGTGGCCAGCCACAACCCTTCGCAGGTGCCGAACCACTCCAGACCAATGCGCGTGCGTTCTTCTTCGCTGCGATTGCAGTAGGGGTTATCTCCACGGCCTCCGGCCATGCGGTCAAACAGCAGTCGGTTGTTATCCAGAGTCATGCTATAGCCGATATCCGGCACCACTGTATAGCCGGGAATCTCCGGCAACAGCAGCTTGTCGGCCGAACTCAAATACCAGCCCGAGTCATTCTTGCCCTGAGCGAAATTCCAGGCAAGGACACTACCATTTAAACGCACGGTTTTGTCCGACACGAAGCCTCCGGCGGTTGACGGATTGTCATTGGGACTGCCGATGACTCGGATCGTTGTCCCCGGCTTGGCCTCGGTACCATCGTTGGCGAAATTGACGCGTGTCGTACCGACCACATCACCGCCTATGTCCAACCCACCAGACGTACCGGCGGACGCAGCGACCTGCACGTCGAGGGCGCCGTTACCGCTGTAGTCTCCGCTGATCGCCAGACGGTGCGATCCGACATTAATCAGGCCGTCGTTATGAACGCTTCCTCCAACGCTTGCACCGGAGCGGGCGAGCAGGCGTGAAGTGCTGTCGATGGTCAATAGACCACCGTTCAGGTCGAGTGGACTGGCCAGCGAGAAAGCGCTGCCGTCGAGTAATTCGACCCGCTCCCAATTGTTCAGCGCAGGAGCGCCGGTACTGAAGTCCAGGCCGCTGAAACTGAGGTGGTCATTGCCATCCCCCCCATCCAGACCGCGCAGACCGCTCAGATCGCCACCGATGAAACTAGCCGAGTCATTACCGGCACCGAAGTCCAGCATGCCGCGCACGGTGCCTCTCGAGGTGAAGCTGTCATCTGCGGCGGTCCCCGTGTAACTGCCCTGCACGGCGAGCGTGGCACCGGCGGCGACCGTCGTGTTCTGTGCCATGACGCTGCCGTTGGCGCCCACGTTCAAGGTGCCGGCGAGCACATTGACCGTGGCGAATTCCGACCCCAACGGGCCGTTGATGTTGAGCACGCCGACATTGGTCTTGCTCAGGGTTTCGAAGCTCTGCACGGCGCCCAGGTCGGCGCTCACCGCGATGTCGGCATTGAAGATGTCGTTACCTGCTCCTGCAGCCACCGTACCCAGGATTTTGCTGCCGTCGTGGATGATCAGCGTGTCGTCGCCATCACCCAGGGCAAAGATCCCGCCCCGGGTATCGAGTGTGCCGGCGACATCCAGCACGTCGTTGCCCGCGCCCAGGTCGCCATTCGCCAGCAACGTGCCGCCCGCACCGATCGACACTGTATTGGTGCCGGAGCTACCGGTGAGCGTCGCCGCCGTACCGCCGACCGCCTGCAACCTGCCGTCGACATTCAGCGTGGTGTTGTCACCCAGCGCGACGGTTGGTGTATTCAACGTGCCAGCCACGTCCAAAGTGCCCGCATTGAGCGCGGTCCCACCGGAGAAGGTGCTGGTGCCGACCAGGGTCGCAACGCCGACGTTGTCCTTGGTGAGAAACTCGAAGTTGATCGTATGGCTGCTATCGAACGTCATCGCCGCGGCATTGTTCAACATGACGGTGTCGCCTGCACCGTTCGCACCACCGTCGATGACATTGTTCAGCACCGCGCCATCGTTGAGGGTCAACGTGTCGTCACCGGCACACAAGTCGATGGTGCCACTACCACTTACGGTGCCCGACACGCTCATCGTGTCATTTCCCGCGCCGCAGCCGTAACTGCCGTTCACATTTAACGTCGCACCGCTGCCCACTACGGTGGCAAGCGTGCTGCCAGCGGTCGCCACCACACTGGCGTCGGAGCCGACATTCAAAGTACCACCCAGCACGCTGACTTCCTGGAGATCGGTCGCGCCCGGCCCGTTGATGTTGAGCACGCCAGCCCCGGTCTTGGTCACACCCTCGAAGCTCACCAATTCGCCGAGGTCGGCGGTCAGGTTGATGTCGTAAACGCGGGTATCCAGCCCGGCGCCGCCATCGATCGTGCCCAGCACCACGGAGGCGTCGTGCACCACGAAGGTGTCGTCGCCATCCCCCAGGGCAAAGATCCCGCCCCGGGTATCGAGTGTGCCGGCGACATCCAGCACGTCGTTGCCCGCGCCCAGATCGCCACTCGCCAGCAGCGTGCCGCCCGCACCGATCGACACCGTATTGGTGCCGGTGCTACCGGTGAGCGTCGCCGCCGTACCGCCGACCGCCTGCAACCTGCCGTCGACATTCAGCGTGGTGTTGTCACCCAGCGCGACGGTTGGTGTATTCAACGTGCCAGCCACGTCCAAAGTGCCCGCATTGAGCGCGGTCCCACCGGAGAAGGTGCTGGTGCCGACCAGGGTCGCAACGCCGACGTTGTCCTTGGTGAGAAACTCGAAGTTGATCGTATGGCTGCTATCGAACGTCATCGCCGCGGCATTGTTCAACATGACGGTGTCGCCTGCACCGTTCGCACCACCGTCGATGACGTTGTTCAGCACCGCGCCATCGTTGAGGGTCAGCGTGTCGTCGCCGCCGGCCAGGTCGATGATGCCACTGCCGCTGACCGTACCGGACACGTCGAAGCTGTCGTTGCCCGCGCTGCCCGTGTAGCCGCCGTCGACATTCAAGGTTGTGCCGCTCGCCACCGTCGTGGTGACCGCGCCGTTGATCGCACCGCCGGCACCGATGTCCAGCGTGCCACCCTCCACATTGACGACAGTGAAGCTCGAGCTCGCCGGCCCATCGACATGGAGCGTGCCTGTGTTGGTCTTGGTCAGGGTCTCGAAATTGATCGCGCCGCCCAGCGTCGCGCTGCCTGCGATATCCGCCAGGAAGGTATCGGTGCCCGCCCCTCCGTCCACGGCATTCGCCAAGCCCGACAGATCGGCACCGTCCCGGACAGTGAAGGTGTCGTCGCCTTCGAGCAGGTCCACGGTGCCCGTGCCGGTCAGCGTACCGGCTACGGTCATTGTGTCGTTCCCGCTCGTGCCGGTGAAGCTGCCGTCCACGTTCAACGTCGCGCCGTTGCCGACCGTGGTGTCCTGCACCGATACCGTGGCGCTTGGCCCGATATTCAGCGTGCCGCCGAGCACGTCGACTTGCAGCAGGTCGGTCGCGGCGGGACCGTTGATGTCGAGGGTGCCGACGCCGGTTTTGGTCACGCCTTCGAAGTTGACCAATGCGCCCAGATCGGCGGCCAGGTTGATGTCGTAGACGCGGGTGTCCAGACCGGCCCCCCCGTCGATGGTGCCGATGATATTGGTGCCGTCGCGCACGATGAAGGTATCGTTGCCATCCCCCAGCGCGAAGGTTCCCCCCTGCGTGTCGAGCGTGCCGATCACATCGAGTACATCGTTGCCGGCGCCCAGGTCGCCGCTGGCGAGCAAGGTCCCGCCCGCTCCCACGGTGACGGTATTAGTGCCCACACTACCGATGATCGTCGCGGCCGTACCGCCCGCTCCCTGCAGCGAACCATCGACATTGAGCGTCGTGTTGTCGGCCAGCGTCACGGTCGGCGTGCTCAGTGCACCGTCCACGTCCAGCGTGCCGCCGTTGATCGTGGTGCCGCTGCTGAAGCCCTGTGTCCCGGTCAGCGTCGCCGTGCCAGTGTTGTCCTTCTGAAGGAATTCGAAATTGATCGTATCGCTGGCGTCGAAGCTCAGTGTGTTGGCGTTGTTCAGCACGACGGTGTCGCCTGCGCCATGCGCGCCGCCGTCGATGACGTTGCTCAGCACCGCGCCGTCGTTGAGTGTCAGCGTGTCGTCACCGGCGGCCAGGTCGATGGTGCCACTGCCGCTGACCGTGCCGGACACGTCGAAGCTGTCGTTGCCCGCGCTGCCCGTGTAGCCGCCGTCGACATTCAAGGTCGCACCGCTTGCCACCGTCGTGGTGACCACGCCGTTTATCGCACCGGCAGCACCGATATCCAGCGTGCCGCCCAGGACGTTGACCGTAGTGAACGACGAAGAAGCCGGGCCATCGACGTTGAGCGTGCCGATGTTGGTCTTGGTCAGCGTCTCGAAGTTGACTACGCCCCCCAGGACCACACTGCCGGCGATGTCAGCCAACACTGTATCCGTTCCATCTCCGCCACTCAGCGCGTTGACCAGACCCGACAGATTCGCGCCGTCGTTTAAGATCAGCGTGTCGTCGCCGTCACACAGATCGATGGTGCCGCTGCCCCTCACCGTGCCGCCCACGGTCATCGTGTCGTTGCCGGAGCCACAGCCGTAGCTGCCGTCCACGTTGAGGGTGGCGCCACTCGCGACGAGCGTATTGAGCGGACTACCGTCGGCGGGCCCGTCCACGATGCCATCCGGCCCGATGTTCAATGTGCCCTCCAGCACGTTGACGTTCTGGATGGTGGACGGGAATAACACGCCGACGGTATCGCCGTTAATGTTGAGGGTGCCGCCACCGGTCTTGGTCAGGACTTCAAACTGAGCCAGTGCGCCGAGATTGGCAGTCAGGTTGATATCGGCGATGGCGGTGTCGGTGCCATCGCCGCCGTAGACGACGCCATCCACCACAGCCCCGTCGTGCAGGGTGAACAGATCGTCGCCGTCGCCCAGCGAGAGCACGCCACTGAAGTCATTGCCATTGGTGTTGAGTTCACCGAACACGTCCAACACGTCGTTGCCGCCCGCCAGGTCGCCTGTCGCGAACAGCAAACCGCCAGCCCCGATCGTTATCGTGTTGACGTCATCGTCACCGACGATGACCGCTTCGGCGCCATTGAAGCCTCGTACCACGCCGTCAACGTTGAGCGTCGTACCGCCAAATAGAACCATATCCGACGTCTCCAGCGTGCCGTCCACATCCAGCGTGCCCGCCGCCACATTGACGTTGTTGAAACCCTGGGCTCCGATCAGGGTCGCGATACCCGTGTTTTCCTTCTGCAGGAACTCGAAGTTGGTCGTTTTGCCAGCGTCGAACGTAAAGGCGTTGGCGTTGTTCAACACCACGGTATCGCCGTTTATAGAGTCTCCGCCGCTGACGACGTTGCTCAGCACCGCGCCATCGTTGAGGGTCAGCGTGTCATCGCCGCCACACAGGTCGATGGTGCCGGTGCCCGACACCGTGCCGGACACCGTCATGGCATCGTTGCCGTCGCCGCAACCGTAGCTGCCGTCAACGTTCAAGGTCGCACCACTGCCCACTACCGTGGTGAGCGTGCTGCCCGGGGTCGCCACCACGCTGCCGGCGGGTCCGATGTTCAACGTACCGCCCAGCACGCTGACTTCTTGCAGATCGGTCGCACCGGGGCCGTTGAGGTTGAGCGTGCCGGTTCCGGTCTTGGTCACGCCTTCGAAGTTGACCAACTGGCCGAGGTCGGCGTTCAGATTGATATCGTAGACGCGGGTATCCACGCCGGCGCCACCGTCAATGGTGCCGATGATATGGGTGCCGTCGTGCACGGTGAAGGTATCGTCGCCATCGCCCAGCGCGAAGGTTCCGCCCAGTGTGTCGAGCGTGCCAACCACGTCTAGCACATCGTCGCTGGCCCCAAGGTCGCCGGTCGCGACCAGCGTGCCATTGACTGTCACCGTATTGATGCCGGCGCTGCCAGTAATCGTCGCGGCTGTACCGCCCGCGCCCTGCAGCGAACCATCGACATTGAGCGTCGTGTTGTCGGCAAGCGTTACGGTCGGCGTATTCATTGCACCGTCCACATCCAGCGTGCCACCACTGATGGCGGTGCCGCCGCTGAAGCTCTGTGTCCCGGTCAGCGTCGCCGTGCCGGTGTTGTCCTTCTGCAGGAATTCGAAGTTGACGATGTTGCCGCCGTTGAGGGCCAGTGCGCCGGCGTTGTTCAATATGACCGTGTCGCCTGCGCCATGCGCGCCACCGTCGAGTGGATTGGCCAGCCCACTCAGGTCAGCGCCGTCGTTCAAGGTCAGTACGTCGTCGCCGCCGAGCAGGTTGATCGTGCCCGTGCCATTGACCGTGCCTGACACCGTGAACGTGTCGTTGCCTGCGGTGCCTTGGTACGTCCCATCCACGGTCATGGTCGCGCCCGAGGACACCACGGTGGTCTGCGGATCGACGATGGTGCCCGCGGCGATATGCAGCGTCCCGCCCCGCACCAGCACCGTATCGAACTGAGAAGTCACCGGGCCTGTGAGGTTGAGCGTGCCGACATTGGATTTGATCAGTGTTTCGAAATTGACCGCGCCACCCAGGGCAGCGGTGGTGGCGATGTCAGCCGTCAGCGTATCGATGCCGAGGCCACCGTTGATCGCGGTCGTCAGACCGCTTAGATCAGCGCCATCCTGTAGCGTTAACTGATCATCGCCGTCGAGCATGTCGACGGTGCCCGTCCCCGCCACATTGCCTGCAACGGTGAAACTGTCAGAGCCTGTGGTAAAACCCAGGCTGCCATTGACGTTCAGCGCCGCGCCGCTGGCGACCGTCGCGCTGAATACACCGGTAAGGCTGGCAGCGGCATTGATGTTCAAAATGCCGGCCAGCACGTTGACGGTCGTGAAGTCCGAACCCGTCGGGCCATTGAAGTTGAGTGAGCCGACGCCAGTCTTGGTCAGGGTTTCAAACCCTTGCACGGCGCCCACGTCTGCGCTGGTATTGATATCAGTGGCGAAAGTATCGGTGCCCGCGCCCGCCGTCACGGCGCCGATGATGTGGGTGCCATCATGGATGATCAGGGTGTCATCACCGTCGCCGAGTGCGAAAGTACCACCGCCGGTGTCGAGCGTGCCGGCCACGTCCAGGAAATCGTCGCCGCCACCCAGATCGCCACTGGCGACCAGGTGGCCGCCAGCACCTACCGTCAAGGTATTCGCGCCGGCACTGCCGGTGACCGTGGTCGCGGCTCCGCCAACACCCTGCAGTGAGCCATCGACATTGAGCGTCACACTGTCAGCCAGATTCACTGATGGCGTTTCCAGCGCACCCACCACATTAAGCGCGCCGCCGTTGATTGTGGTACCGACACTGAAGCTCTGACTGCCGGTCAGGGTGGTGACGCCGCCGTTCTGTTTGAGCAGACTCTCGAAACCCGCAGTCGCGCCTCCGTTGAAAGTCAGCGCCAGGGCATTGTCGAGCACCAACTGGTCGTTGCCGGTTCCGGCGTTGATGCCCACGCCACTGATTACAGCGCCGTCATGCAGGATCACGGTTTCGTCCCCCGCACCCAGGTCCAGGGCGGCAGCGCCCGTGTTAAGCGTACCTGCGAGGGTGACGTTGTCGGTGCCGCCGCCAAGGCTGCCGCTTGCTTGCAGCGTCGCCCCGCTGTTGATGTTGAGGGTGTTGGCGCCGGCGCTGCCGGTGAGGATGGCAGTCGTCCCGCCCATGCCTCGCACTGTGCCAACCACATTCAAGGTGGTGGCGTCCGCCATCGAGACGGTTGATGTATCTAGCGAGCCGCCCACATTCAGCGCGCCGCCATTGATCGCGGTACCGGCACTGTAACTCTGGTTGCCGGTCAAGGTCAGCGTGCCCACGTTCTGCTTGGTCAGTTGTTCGAAGCCACTGAAACCACCGAAGGTCTTCGCCAGGGCGTTGTTGATCACCAGGCTGTCGGCGGTGCCGGCACCCGCGTCGACACCGGCGCCGTTGATCACTCCGTCATTGATGGTCAGCGTGTCGTTGCCAGCGCCCAGGTTCAACACCGTGGCACCCGTATCCAGCGTGCCCGTCACGTTGAGCGCATCGCTGCCATCGCCCAAGTCGCCATTAACGCGCAGGGTCGCACCGCTGTTAACGTTGATCGTGCTGGCGCCTGCGTCGCCGGTGATCGCAGCAGTCGTTCCGCCCGCCGCTTGCACGGTACCGTCCACGTTGAGGGTGGAGGTGCTACTCATGGCAATGGAGCCGGTATTCAGCACGCCGTTCACGTCCAGTGTGCCCGCGCTCACCGTGGCGCCACCGATGCTGTTGCCTGCAGTCAGCGTAGTGGTGCCGGTGCCGACCTGCGCGAAGGTGCCCGGACCACTCATGGCGGCATTGAAGATGACCGTGTCACTGCGGTTCATCGACAACGTCGAAGTCGCCGAATCAACGATCACATTGCCGGTGCCGAGATTGCCCGACGTGTTGCCGTCGCCGATTGTCAGGTTGCCGTCGTTGACGACGGTGTTCCCGGTGTACGTGTTGTTGCCGATCAGTACCCAAGTGCCGCTGCCGTTTTTGGCCAGTGTGGTGATACCGGTGCCGCTGTTGCCGATCACGCCGGCCACAGTGTTGTTGCCAGTGTTGGTACCACCTAGGGCGACGGTGCGTGCCACGTTGGGATTCGATAGCCCGATTGTGCCGGAATTAGTGAAGTTGATCGCGCCTGTCCCCGACGATTCGATGAACGAAACGCCGCCCGCCAGCGTGAACAGTCGATTGCTGCTGTCGCCCGAGCCGGTGTAGCGCAGGGCTGAGTCGTTGCCAATCACCAGGTTGGAGGCCGCACTGGACGCAGCGCCGATACCGCTGGCCGTGCCGCCATTGCTGAGTTTGCTAACTCCGAGCACGCCACCGCTGATGGTGGTGACACCGGTGTAGCTGCTGCTGTTGTTGGTCAGGATCCAGGTGCCGGTGCCGGTCTTGGTTAACGAGCTGACACCCGTACCGTTGTTGTCGAGCTGCGCCGACAGAGTGTTGTTGCCGGTGTTGGTACCGTTGAGCGTCAACGTGCGCGCGATGCCGTTACCGGTCAATGCAATGGCGCCGACGTTGGTCAGGTTCAATGCTCCTGTGCCCGAGGAATCCAGCGAGCCACCGCCCGCGCCGAGCGTGAACAGGCGGTCGCTGCTTTGGCCCGCGCCACCGTACGACAGAGTGGCGCCATTGTTGATGACCAGGTTGCTTGCGGCCGCGCTGCTGGCGCCGGTGCCACTGTTGCTGCCGCCGTCGGCCAGGCAGTCGACGGCCAGGGTGCCGCCGTTGATGGTGGTGGTGCCGGTGTAGCCGTTGTTGCATCCGGTCATTTGCTGGACCTGCACACCACTCTTGACCAGGTTGCCGGTGCCATTGATGTTGCCTGCATAGGCAACGCCAGCCGTATTGTTGCCGGTGCTGACCGTCAGCGTCTGCCCGCCAAGGTTGATGTTGCCGCCCGTGGTGCCGCCACCTTGCAACCAGGTGAACGACGGATTGAAACCGTTGGCATCCAGCGTGGCGCCGGCCACGTTGCCCATGTTCAGGTAGCCGTTGCCAAAGGCCGTGGCTGAGCCGGCGCGCAGGATGCCGGCCTGATCAACCACTGTGCCGCCGGTATACGTATTGTTGCCGGATAGCACCAGCGTGCCGGGCCCTCTCTTGTACAGGGTGCCGGCGCCGCCCACCACCCCACTGATGCCCAGGGTGGTCGTCGCACCAGTGACGTTAAGCACGCCATACCCGCCCTGCAACGTGAATCCGTGATCGGTGCTGACGCTGCCACCGGTGTAATTGAGATAACCGCTATTGAACAGCAGGTTGGAAGCAGCGCTAGACGATGCGCCGATACCGCTTGCCTGCCCGCCATTGGCCAGACAATCGACGGTAATCTGGCTGTTGTTGTTGATGGCGGTGGCGCCGGTGTAGGTATTGTTGCAACCGGACATGATCTGGGTGCCACCCGCCTGTGTATAGCCGCCGCTACCGCTGATGATTCCGCTGAAGCTCCCGCCGGCGAGCGCCGTTAGCGTGGCGGAGCCCAGGGTCACGTTGCCGACGCCCTGGAGCGCCCCGATCGAGGTGTTGAAACCATTGAGATCTGCCGTGGCTCCGCTCGCCACGCTCAGGTTGTTATTTGTGCTGCCAAAAGCCTGGGTAGACCCTGCGCGCAGCGTGCCGGCAGTGACCGAGGTACCGCCCGAGTAGGTATTGGTGCCGGAGAGCACCAGGGTGCCCGCCCCGTCCTTGCGAAAACCATCATCACCCACTGCCGTACCGCTGACAGTCAAGGTGGTGGCCGCGTTGCTGACACCAATGGCACCAACGCTGCCGCCAGCACCGGGGGTGCCGACGGTGAAACCACGGTCGGTGCTGGACGTACCACCGAGGTAAGCGAGCGTGCCGCCATTGAGGACGAGATTGCCCGAGGCATTGCTGGACGCACCGATGCCGCTGACCAGACCGCCATTGGCCAGGGTGTTGACCGCCAGCGTGCCGCCGGTGACGGAGGTGATGCCGGTGTAGTCGTTGCCCGCGTTGCCCAGCGTCAGCATGCCGACGCCGGTCTTGGTGAAACTGGCGCCATCGGTGCTGGTGACCAGGCCGTTGAACGTCAGGTCGCTGGCGGCACCGGTGACATCGATGGTACTGCCCAGGATCGCGCCGGATTTGGCGATGGTGAAACCGCGGTCACTGGTCGTCGTGGCACCGGTGTACCGCAGTGTGCTGCCTTCCAGCAACAGGTTGGACGACGTTGCGGACGAGGAACCGATGCCGCTGGCCGTGCCGCCGTTGGTGATGTTGCCGACCGAGAGGATCCCCTGCGACACGATGGTGGCGCCAGTGTAGGTGTTGTTGGCGTTGGTCAGCGTGACCAGCCCGGCACCGGCCTTGGTGAAGCCGACTCCGCCGCCGTTGTCGACGATCTGGGACGCTATGGTGAAGTTGCCGGTGCCATTTTGCTGAACGCCCAGTACACCACCTCCGGAGGTACCGGTGAGCGAACCGCCCGTGATCGTCTGATTGTTGGCCCCGACCGACGGCGCAACGATGATCGTGCCATCCACCCCTAGAATATTACCGGCGCCCACAGTCACGGTGGAGTTGGCTGCCGCGGTGTACTGCAAGCCGCCGATCTGCTTGCTGCCGCTCACCGTGCCAAAATAGGGCGAGTTCGCAGTGCCACCGGCATCGCTGAGGATCTCGTTGTTCAGCCAGGTGGACGCATTGTCCTTGTTGACATAGTCCGCTGTGGTGAAGGCAAGGATGTTGCCACCGACCACCTTGGCGTAATTGGTGCCGTTGACCGTGGCCCAACCGCCCAGGGTGCTATTTGTGGTGGTGATGTTGCCGCTGCCCGGCAGGTTGAAGTTGACCAGGCCACTGGTGCGGGTGATCGCCCCCAGGTTGAGCGCCATGCTGCCGCCGGTGCCGGATGTCGCGCCGATCGTGTTGTTGCCTCCAGTGACGAGGAGACCATTGAACGTCTGCGTGTTGGCCTTGCCAGCAGCACCGATCGCATTGAGCACCCCGCCGCCCATTTTCAGGGTCGAGGCGCTGGAAATGATGTTGCTGGTGGGCGCGGTGGCTGCACCGTAGTCCAACCGCAGCGTGCCGCCGTTGATCGTGGTCGCACCCGTATAGGTGTTGGCCCCGGTGAGGGTCTGCGTGCTGGCCCCGGTCTTGGTGAGGCCACCGCTGCCGGTGATGTTGCCGGCGTAGGCGGTACTGATACCCGCAGCATCGTTCAGGGTAAGCGTCCCCGATCCCAGGTCGACGGTGCCGCCCGTACCGGCCAACGAGGAAAGCGTGATGTTCAGATCATTAATATCCAGCGTGGCGCCGCTGTTCACAACGACCCCATTGGTTGCCCCAAAGGCCGTGGTGCTGCCGGCACGGAGTGTGCCGCTGTTGACAATAGTGCTGCCGGTGTAGGTATTGGCGCCGCTGAGTGTCCAGGTGGACGCGCCGCCCTTGCTCAACCCTCCCGTGCCGGAAATGACGCCCGAGAACAGGTTGTCGGCGCCAATGTAGCTGCCGCCGAGCGTGCCGGTGTTGGTGAGTGCCAAGGTGCCACTGAGCGCAAGCGTGCCAGTGCCATCGTTGTTGATCGCGCCGCCGTTTAGCCCCCATGTCCGATTGCTGCTGTCGCCAGCGCCGGTGTAGGTCACGGCGCCATTGGTGATGCCGATGCCATTCCCCACCGCGCCGGCGCCAAAGGAACTGGCGGTGCCGATGTCCTTGAACGAACCGGCCCGTACGGTTACACCGTTGATGCCGGTCGCGGTCGTATACGTATTGACGTTGCCAAGCGTGATGGTTCTTCCGGCGCTACCGGTATAGGAGACCAAGCCATTGCCTGAAATGATGCCCAGCAATGACATGTCGGCCGAATTGGCATTGAAGTTAGTTCCATAGGTGCTGCCACCCGACACGACCATGTTGCCGGTCAGTGTCAACGTGCCTGTCCCTATGTTGCGAAAGGTGAGCGGTGCCACGGTGCCCGCGGCGTTGAATTGCCAGTTGCGGTTGGAACTGCTGCCGGCACCGAAATAGCTCAGGGTTGCAGGAACGCCACCGCCGGACCCAAGCGTGATGGTGCCATTGGCCACCGTCGTTGGCGCACCCAGGGAACTGGCCACGCCCAGATCGGCGACGGAGTTGAACGAAAAGCTGCCGCCATTCCCGTTGCCGAAAATGGTCGCCCCGGTATAGTTGCTAGCGGCGTTGGTGAGGCTGACACCGCTATTGAGCCTGAGTCCACCAGCACCGGTGAAGCGGGCCGAGCCCACGCCGGCGCCGTTCAGCAGGACGCTGCCGCTGGTGAGGGTAATGTTCCGGCTCGCTGCGAGGGCACCAGTGCTGCTCAAGCTTGTGCCGCCGGCGATGGTGATGCCGTTGCCCGCCGCACCCAGCGCGGAATCGCCATTGAGGGACAAGCCGCCGGCATTGACCACGACACCACCGCTGAAGATGTTGGCACCGTTGAGGTTGAGGGTACCGGCCCCCGCCTTGATCAGACCCGCGCTGCCAGCCAGGATCGAGTTGATGCTGGCTGCGCCAGTGACGGTGATGGTGGGCGTGATCCCCCCCAGAGTCAGGGTGCTGCCGTTGAGCGTGTAACCGGTGGTCAGGAAGGTGAGGTTGTGCACGGTGATCGGCGTGCCCAGGGTTATGGTGCCGGCGGTGCCGCCGAAAAAAGCGTCGTCGAGGGTGGCATTGTTCCAGGCGCTATAGGGGCCGCTGACGCCGTCGCTGTTGGGGCTCCAGAATGCGCTGGAAAGATTCCAGGTGCCGGTACCACCCGAGCCCAGTGCCGTGCCGTTGGTATCCCAATACCGATCGGCTGCCTGCAACAACGGGCTGAACGCCATGCCCGCCGACAGCAACAAGGGCAGTATCCGGAGCCTGCGCCCCCGCCGCCCGCCGCTGCGACCTTTGCCATGAGATTTCGCATATTCGCTGACTGCTACGAAAGTACCTGCACGTCCACTCCAGACAATGCGAAATACATGATTCATGGTCTTTCCCTTTTTTCTTATTGGTTGTGCCCCTGTCGAGTTACCCGCTCAACAGTTGCGCGCTGGCCCCTACACACGCAGCAAATGCACGCCGGTACATCAAATCTAGTCAGGAATATCACTAAGAAAATTCTGAAAGTGCGCAAATTACCGTAGCGTCGCCCAACAGACGGTCAAGGAAATTCCCGGCAGCACATGAATTGACGGGCTAGAGTTTGCGAGCGTTCTGGAGAACGCGCGGGTCGTACGCGGGCAGATCCATGGAGCATTTGGCGATGGCGACGTTCGGAGAAACGTCTGCACACATTGGTTAGGCGTACGGCCCCCGCAATTGTCAGAATGGAGCAGCGCGGCAAGAGTGATCGGTCCGCCAAGACTCGTCCCGCACTGACCTTGCCCGGATCGATATGAGGCACCCATCTCAAGGGAAAGCTTTGTGCAATTCACCATCACTTGGGCAATGAAATAAAAGCAGGGCGAACTGCATCAGAGCGGCGCAATGCCGAAAAATGACGCTATCCGGCATGCGGTGCAACTCAAGTCAAGGGTAACAACGACCTAGCACACAATGTTTATCCGTGCGCAGTTTGGAAAGCATCCATTTTGCATGCTGCCAAGAAAAATCTTATCCGAGTAGTCAATATTTTTTCGACGCACGTATTTCCTGACAGACTAACCTATGAAGTGTTCCGCTCCGCTATGCCCCCAGTTGGCTTTGTCGAGATTTCATCATGCCATGGCGATCACATTCCTTGATGGTCCGTCTTACGACAGGTATTGCTTCCTTCATGTTGTTTGTCTATGTGCTGGCAGGTTTGGCGCTCTACCAGAGTAAAAAACAGCATGAGCTTCAAGCCGCCATCACAGCGGAGAACCTGGCGCGATCCTTGGCGATCAATGTCACTGGCGTCCTTGATAAAGTTGATGTGGGCCTGTTCGCTGTGGCAAGGGAAGTGGAGCGGCAAATGGCTGCTGGAGGCATCAATGAGACATTGCTGGATGGATATCTAACACAACAGCAGACAGCGATTAGAGATTGCGAAGGGCTATGGGTAGCTGATGAAAAAGGCGATGTCCCTTGGGGAACAATATTGACCGCCGGCAAAACGAATATTGCCGACAGAGAGTATTTCCAACGCTTGCATGAGAATTCGCATCTTGGAATGGTTATATCCAAACCTGTGATAGGACGCACCACAAAAACCTGGTCGGTCCTTCTGTCCAGACGCATCAACCACATTGATGGCTCCTTTGCAGGCGTGGCGCTGGGCTCGTTACGCATGGTGGATTATTTTACCGAGATATTCTCCACTTTTGATGTTGGAAAACAAGGAGTCATCGCAATTCGTGATGATGAGATGGCACTCATAGCCCGGTATCCGAAAGTAGCGAGTGAAAGTGGAAAAGTTGGCTCCAAGTTGGTGTCAGCCAAGGCTACAGAAACTATTCGTGCGTTCCCGAATGATGGGAGCTACACCGCAGTTGCTCCACTAGACGGCATTGAGCGACTCTACAGCTATCGAAAAATTGCTAATTACCCTCTCTATATCATCGTCGCAACGAGCACCGACGAGTTTCTCGCTCCTTGGCGAAAGGAAGCAGCCATAACACTGTTACTGATAACAATTTTCACCCTGACTATTCTTGTTTACACGCGTAACAGTTATAGACGTGAAACTGAAGTTCTTAAGGCTAAAAGAATGGGGCGCTTTCGGACCGCATTCCGCGCCAGCCCAGATAGTCAGGTCATCACCCGCCTTGACGATGGGAGCCTTCTTGAGGTCAATGATGGATTTACCCGCATATTTGGCTGGACACGGGAAGAGACTTTTGGAAAAACAGTATTTGATATCGACATTTGGCGTTATCCGGAAGAGCGTCACGAATCAGTTCGACTCTTACAGCAACAAGGATACTTCATTGATCATGAAGCTGAATTTGTAAGCAAGGATGGCCGCACTTGGCCCGGCCTGATTTCGGCGCACATAATGACCCTGGATGACACTCAATGTATTCAAGGTATCATCCGCGACATCAGCGACCGGAAAGATGCCGAACAACAGATCCAAAGACTGTCATTCTCTGACCAGTTAACAGGGTTACCAAATCGCCGACTCTTTATGGATCGGCTGGAACAAGCATTGATTTCGAGTATTCGCCATCAATGGATAGGCGCATTGATGTTTGTCGATCTCGATGACTTCAAGTCCATCAACGAAACTCAGGGGCATGGCCAAGGCGACTTGTTTCTAAATGAAATAGCCCAACGATTGAGGAGTTGTGTGCCGGAGGGCAACACCGTCGCCCGCCTTGGAGGCGACAAATTCGCTCTTATTCTGGAGAGCAAGAGCGCCAATCCGCAAGAGGCGGCGAACCATGCTGAAACCATTGGCGAAAAAACCCTGCGGGAGATCGAGCAGCCTTATGAGTTGTGTACATCGACACTGCACCGAACCTGCAGCATAGGTATTACTCTGTTCGGCGAGCGGGATGAGGATGCAAGCGAGCCCCTGAAACGCGCCGAGTTGGCCATGTACCAAGCCAAAGCCTGCGGACGCAATGTCTTGTGTTTTTTCGACCCCGAGATGCAGACGGTCGTCAGCGCTCGAATCGCACTGGAGGAAGGACTGCGCAAAGCTATCAAGCAACACCACATCCTGTTGCACTATCAACCGCAGGTCACGAAGGAAGGTCGCATTACAGGCGTGGAGGCGTTAGTGCGCTGGAAAGACACGCGCGGCGGCATGATTTCTCCGGCAGAGTTCATTCCAATGGCAGAGGCGTCGGGCTTGATTTTCCCGCTAGGCCAGCAGGTGCTCGAAATAGCTTGTAAGCAGTTGGCCGTATGGGCGTATAGACCGAAGTTCTCTCACCTGACCATCGCCGTCAACGTCAGTGCTCGGCAGTTTAATCAGGATGGTTTTGTCGAACAAATACAGTCTGTGCTCGAGCTCTCCGGTGCCAATCCTCATCGTCTCAAGCTGGAAATTACTGAAAGTATGCTGGTCTCCAGCATCGAGGACGTAATAGCCAAGATGAATGCGTTGAAATCCATCGGCGTCGGCTTTTCGCTGGACGACTTTGGCACCGGTTACTCCTCCCTCTCGTATCTCAAGCGCCTGCCGCTGGACCAACTCAAGATCGACCAGGGATTCGTACGCGATATCCTGGTGGACCCAAACGACGCTGCAATCGCCAGGACAGTGGTTGCGCTGGCAAACAGTATGAGCTTGTCGGTCATTGCTGAGGGGGTTGAAACACGCGCACAGCGTGACATGCTGGCTGCCTTGGGTTGCCATAACTTCCAAGGATATTTATTTGGTTGCCCCATGGCCATAGAAGCATTGGAGGCTTACATCGATACAGGGATTCGCCACGCTCTTCCAGGCCGGTAGCCGGGCAACTGCTGCTACAGCAGTGTGTCTCGGCCTGACGCTCTCAACGTGAGGGATCCTTGCATTAGAGACCGCTCAACTCCGTCACCGACTTTTTTCGGAACGGGGCGCTGCCAATGGGGGTTCATTCACCTCTAAACGCGCACTGGCTCTCGTTTCATCCCCCATTCGCTGAGCATATTCCAACTTCTTCAGGCAGCCGCCTTCGACTCGGCAAGATCAACCTCAGTCGCACTGCGCCCCGCCAGCCAGGCGACCACAGACGCCACCACCAACACCGCTGCACTCAGTTCGAAGGTGGCTTTGTAACCACTCAGATCAAATGCCAGGCCGCCGACAATTGCCCCGGCGGCGATAGCCAGTTGCACGATGGCCACCAGCAACCCTCCGCCGGCTTCAGCATCCTCCGGGAGCGTCTGCGCCAGCCAGGTCCACCAGCCTACGGGCGCCGCCGTAGCGACCAGGCCCCATAGGCCGAGCAGCACTGCGGTCAGCAACGGCGAGGCGCCGAAGTTGACCAGCGCCAGCGCGATGACCGCCATGATCAGCGGGATCACTGTCAGTGTGCGGTAGAGGCCATTGCCGATGAATCTTTCGATCAGAAAAGTCCCGATGAAACCGGCAAGGCCAAGGCCCAGTAGCATGAACGACAATGTTGAAACGCTGACGCCGGTGACGCCCTCAAGGAACGGGCGCAGGTAGGTGAACAACATGAACTGCCCCATGAAAAATACGCTGACGGCGATCATCCCCAAAGCGACGGGCAGCCGCTGCATCAGCCGCAGGGCGTTGCCGCTGCCGGTCTGGCGCTCGACCTTGAAGGACGGCAGGCTGATCAGCAGCCACACGGCCGCCAGCGCTGCGACCGGTACAACACAGAAGAATGCGCCGCGCCAGCCAATCAGCGAACCAAGGAAGCTGCCCGCGGGGGCGGCGATGACCGTCGCCAGCGCGTTACCGCCATTGACGATGGCCAGTGCTCGGGAAACCTGATCGGGCTGCACCAGACGCATGGCGGTCGCCGCCGACAATGACCAGAACCCGCCGATGGCGATGCCAATCAAGGCGCGTCCAAACATGAATGACGGGTAGCCCGGCGCGAATGCGACGACCGTACCCGAGACGATCATCAACAAGGTCAGGCACAGCAGCAGCTTCTTGCGCTCGACACGCGCGGCGACTGCAGCAATCACCAGACTGGTGAGCAAGGCGAAGCCACCGGAGACGGCAATCCCCTGCCCGGCCTGGCCTTCGGTAATGTGCAGTTCTGCCGCGATGGGCGTCAGCAGGCTGACGGGCATGAACTCTGAAGCGACCAGGGCGAATGCGGCCAACGACATGGCCAGCACGGCGCTCCAGCCGCGTTTTTCTGTAGAAAGGGAAGTCATTGGAACTACCTGTATTGCGAGAGGCGTCCGGGCGATTGCCCGGACGCGCTGTTTTTCACTGCGCCAGCGTCGCGTTGTCGATCACGAACCGGTATTTGACGTCACCTTTGAGCATGCGCTCGTACGCCTCATTGATCTGCTCGGCGCGGATCAACTCGATGTCCGAAACGATGCCGTGCTCGGCGCAGAAATCGAGCATCTCCTGGGTCTGCGGGATACCGCCGATCATCGACCCCGCCAGAGTGCGACGCTTCATGATCAGATTGAACACGTTGGGCGACGGATGCGGTGAGGCTGGCGCGCCGACCAGGGTCATCGCGCCGTCACGCTTGAGCAGGATCAACAAGGCATCGAGGTCGTGCGGCGCGGCGACGGTGTTGATGATCAGGTCGAAGCTCTTCAGGTGCGCCGCCATTTGCTGCGCATCGCTTGAGACCACCACTTCATCGGCACCCAGGCTTTTCGCGGCTTCACGCTTCGATTCGGAGGTGGTGAATGCCACCACATGCGCGCCCAGCGCATGGGCCAGTTTGATGCCCATGTGACCGAGGCCTCCGATGCCCACCACGCCGACTTTCTTGCCGGGGCCAGCGTTCCAGTGCCGCAGCGGCGACCAGGTGGTGATGCCCGCGCACAGCAGCGGCGCAACGGCAGCCAACTGCGCCTCGGGGTGACGAATGCGCAATGCGTAGCGCTGGTGCACGACGATTGCCTGTGAGTAGCCACCGAGGGTCCAGCCAGGTGCGTCCGGGGTCGGAAAATTGTAGGTGCCGATCATGCCGTCGCAGTAGTTTTCGAGGCCTTCGGCACACTCTTCGCAATGCTTGCAGCTGTCGACGATGCAGCCGACGCCGACCAGATCACCCGGGGCGAACCCGGTGACTTTTTGGCCTACCGCCGTGACACGACCGACAATTTCGTGACCGGGCACACAAGGGTATTGCGTACCCTCCCATTCGGCGCGCACCTGGTGCAGGTCCGAGTGGCAGATACCGCAATAGGCAATCTCGATCTGCACATCTTCCTGGCCGGGATCGCGACGCGTGATGCGCAGGGGTTCAAGCGGTTTATCGCCCGCATGGGCGCCATAAGCGAAGACTTGCATAGGGACTCTCCTGTAAGGGCTTTTCCTGTAAGGGCTTTCCTGTAACAGTTCGACACATTCTCCCGGTCGATCCGCCTCTGCCCTAGCGCATTCCTCTTGAATGCTTGCCTGATCCTCTGAGGATGCAGGGTGATGGATAGGAAACGCCTCGGCAGCGGATTAGAGTTCGGTCAACAGGAGTGACCCGACATGATCCCTACCCCCCTGCGCCATGAATCGCCTTTGGCGTCGAACATTGACTCGCGCGTGAGCGTACCGGGCGACTTCGCCACCTCTATTCCCGGGCTGTCGCTGTTTCGTCGCGATCAGCCGGCACCTCCCGCCGTGTGCATGGTCGAGCCAAGCCTGATTCTGGTGGGCCGTGGTGAAAAGCGCTTGTGGGTCGGTGGTGAGGGTTACTGCTACGACCCGTCGCGATTTCTGGTCACCTCGCTGGACCTGCCCGCCAACTCCGAGGTGATGCTTGCCAGTCCCCAACAACCCTGTGTCGGGCTGGTGCTGAAACTGGATGTCGGCATGCTCGCCGAGGTCCTCAGCAAGGGTGGCTTGCCTGCCAGACGCCATCCTTCGATGAGCACAGGCGCGGGTATTGGCAGTATGTCGTCGGCCCTCGAAGGCGCCCTTGATCGCCTGTTGGCATTGCTCGATGAGCCCGAGGCAATCCCGGTGCTGGCGCCGCTGATCCTGCGGGAAATTCACTATCGGCTGCTCAATACCGATCAAGGCGCGCGGCTGCGGCAGATCATCGCCGTGGATGGCCAGGGTTATCGCATCGCCAAAGCCATCGACTGGCTCAAGGTCAACTACACCGAGGCCCTGCGCATCGAAGAGCTGGCAGCGCGGGTGCAGATGAGCACGCCGACCTTTCACCATCATTTCCGCCAGCTCACTGGCATGAGCCCGCTGCAGTACCAGAAGTGGCTGCGGCTGAACGAGGCCCGCCGGCTGATGTTGACCGAACACCTGGACGTCTCGCGGGCAGCGTTTGCGGTCGGCTACGAAAGCCCTTCGCAGTTCAGTCGCGAATATGCCCGCTTGTTCGGCACCGCGCCGAGCCGTGACATCGCCCTGATGCGCGGGCAGCCACTCGAGGCAGAAGCGCCCGGCGCCGTAGCGAACTGAACGAAAGCCGGTGATGCGCCTTGCCGCGTGTCACCGTTTATAACAATGCACGTCAACCGATGATCAGCGGGTGAACCATGGAACTACGAATCAACCAGAAGACCTATCAGGTCGATGCCGACGCCGATACGCCCTTGCTGTGGGTGATCCGCGATGACTTGGGCATGACCGGCACCAAATACGGCTGCGGCCTGGCGCAGTGCGGCGCCTGTTCGGTGCTGGTGGACGGCAATGTGGTGCGCTCGTGCGTCACGCCGGTGGCCGGCGTGGTCGGCCGCGAGGTCACCACGATTGAGGCCATCGAGGCCGATGACGTGGGCAAACGGGTCGTCTCCACTTGGGTCGATCTGCAGGTCGCGCAGTGCGGTTACTGCCAGTCAGGGCAAGTGATGGCCGCTACTGCGTTGCTCAAACAGAACCCCAAGCCGAGTGATGCGCAGATCGAGGCGGCGATGGTCAATCTGTGCCGTTGCGGTACTTACAACGCCATTCATGCCGCCGTGCATGAGCTTGCCGGCAAGGGAGATGCCTGATGAACGTTCGAATCGATCCTACGCTGGAAGCAGCAGCACTGGCTCTGCATGATCCGGTCAACCTATCGCGCAGACGTTTCCTGACCGGCACCGCCGTCGGCGCACTGGTGCTCGGCTTCGGCCTGCCGCTGGGTGCGACACGCGTGCAAGCGGCAGCGGCGGCAACGACTGCCGAGCGCGGCACGCAGGTGCCGGCGTTTCTGGAAATCCGCCCGGACAACCGCGTGCGTCTGCTCTGCCCGTTCATGGAAGGCGGACAAGGCACGTTCACCGCGATGGCGCAAATCGTCGGTGAAGAACTGGATGCCGACCCGGCGACCTTCCTGGTTGAAGCGGCACCGCCCGGCGAAGCCTATGTGGTGATGGAAAACGGCATGCGCATCACCGGCGGCAGCATGTCGGTGCGCATGAGTTACCCGGTCATGCGCCGCCTCGGCGCCCTCGCCCGCGCCATGCTGCTGCAGGCCGGCGCGCAGAAGCTTGGGGTGTCGGTGGGCGAATTGACCACCGAGCCTGGCAAAGTCGTGCACGCCAAGTCTGGCCGCTCGCTGGCCTACGGTGAACTGGCCGAGCACGCGATGGACCTGCCGGTTCCCGATCCGGCCTCTGTGCAGCTGCGTGATCCAAGTCAGTTCCGCTGGATCGGCAAACCGGTCAAACGCCTCGATGCTTACGACAAGTCCACGGGCAAGGCGCTCTACAGCATCGATCTGAAGGTCGACGACATGCTGCATGCCGCCGTTCAGCATGCCCCGCGCCTGGGGATGACGGTGGGCAACCTGCGCAACGAAGACCAGGTCAAGGCGATGAAAGGCGTGCATTCCGTGCATCGTCTGCCGGGCGCCGTGGCGGTGGTCGCCGAACGTTGGTGGCACGCCAAACGTGCGGTCGAAGCGATTCAGGTCGACTGGCAGGAGCCCACGGCAGACAGCACCGTGCGGCCGATGCCCGCTGACTTTTCCAGCGATGCCTGGCTCAAGCGACTCGCTGCAGACAAAGGCCCCGCCAAAGATGATGAACATGAAGGCGACGTGGCGTCGATTCTCAAGGAGGCCAAGACCCGGATCGACGCCACTTACCACAACCAATACCTGAACCACGGGCAACTGGAGCCGCCTTCTGCGCTGGCCCGCTTCAATCCGGACGGCTCGCTGGAGGTCTGGTTGCCGAATCAGGCGCCGGACATGTTCCGTGCGGACATCGCCAAACGCACGGGGCTGGATCCGTCGCGCATTACCTTGCATTCACCGTTGCTGGGTGGATTCTTCGGTCGGCATTTTCTCTACGACGCGGCCAGCCCCTATCCGCAGGCAATCGCGCTGGCGAAAGCGGTTGGCCGCCCGGTCAAGCTGATCTGGAGTCGCGAGGAAGAGTTCCTGCGTGACGTGCTGCGTCCGGTTGCTGCGGTGAACTTCCGCGCGGCGCTGGACAACGATGGCTGGCCGCTGGCAATCGAAGCGATCAGTGCCACCGAAGGCCCGACCGAAGCCCTCGCCGGCAAGCAGGGTGAGAAGCTCGACCCGACGGCGCTTGAAGGGTTGTCGGGCAAGTCCTACGCGATCCCCAACAAGCGCATCGCGCAGATCTACGTCAAAGGCCCGGCGATGTTGGGTTACTGGCGTTCGGTGGGCAATTCCCTCAACGACTTCTTCTATGAATCGTTCCTCGACGAACTGGCCGACAAGGGCGGCAAGGACCCGTTCGACCTGCGCCTGCATCTGCTGCGTGGCAACCAGCGACTGACCACGCTGCTGCAAGCGGTGGGTGAGCTGTCGGGCGGCTGGAAGCGCGGGCCGTTTACCGCCGAGGACGGCAGCAAACGTGCGCGAGGTGTGGCGATGGCTTCGCCGTTCGGTACCCAGACGGCGGTGATCGCCGAGGTGTCCATCGAGAACGGCCAGGTCAGGGTGCACGACATCTGGCAGGCGATTGACCCGGGCAGCATCGTCAATCCGGCGATTGTCGAAGCGCAGGTCAATGGCGCCGTGGCGTTGGGACTGTCGCAGACACTGGTGGAGGAATCTGTCTGGGTGGATGGCAAACCCCGGGCGCGCAACTACGACTTGTATCCGATCCTGCCGCCTGCGCGGATGGCCCGGGTCCACGTGCGTGTCGTCGAGAGCGGGGAAAAAATGGGTGGCATTGGCGAGCCGCCATTGCCCGCCGTCGCGCCAGCCGTCGCCAATGCGGTGGCAACGCTGACGGGGCAGCGGGTGCGCAGCCTGCCCATGAGCCGACACACCTTCACTTGATCAGCGCCGGAGCCTTCATGAATAACAGCCGATTCGCAAGAACCGCTGGCTGGCTGGCCGTGCCGTGCCTGGTCGCGGCAGGCCTGCTGGCCTGGTATGTCACCCGCGAGCCTGTTTCGCGCCTGGAAAACCATCAGATCGCTGTGGCCGACATCGACCCGGCGCTGGTCGCCCGTGGCGAATACGTTGCCAGGCTCAGCGATTGCGTGGCCTGTCACAGCGTGCCGGGCGGCGCACCGTTCGCCGGTGGCCTGGAAATGGCCACACCGCTGGGTGCGATCCATGCGACCAATATCACCCCGGACACGCAAACCGGCATCGGCCATTACAGCCTGGCGGACTTCGACCGAGCCGTGCGCCACGGTGTAACACCTGACAGTCGCCGCCTGTATCCGGCGATGCCCTACCCGTCTTACGTCAAGCTCAGTGACGACGATGTGCGTGCGCTGTATGCGTTCTTCATGAAAGGCGTGGCGCCGGTGAAACAGGCGAACATCCCGAGTGCGATTGCGTGGCCGTTGAACCTGCGCTGGCCGATTGCAATGTGGAACGGCGTGTTCGTCGACGCCGAACCCTACGCAGCCAAACCGTCGCAGGACGAAGTATGGAACCGTGGCGCGTACCTCGTTCAAGGCGCGGGGCACTGCGGCAGTTGCCATACGCCGCGTGGTCTGGCGTTCAACGAAAAGGCACTGGATGAGACCGGTCAGCCGTACCTCGCCGGCGCCTTGCTCGATGGCTGGTACGCGCCGAGCCTGCGTGATGATCACAACACCGGGCTGGGCCGCTGGAGCGAACCGCAGATCGTGCAGTTCCTCAAGACCGGGCGCAACCAACATGCGGTGGTTTACGGCTCGATGACCGAGGCGTTCAACAACTCCACGCAGTTCATGACCGACGATGATTTGACCGCGATTGCCCACTACCTGAAGTCGCTTCCCGGGGACCGCGAGCGCGACGGGCAGCCATGGCAGTATCAAGCGGTTTCGGCAACGGAACGTCTGGACGCGCCCGGTGCGCATACCTACGTGACACGCTGTGCTTCGTGCCACGGACTGGACGGCAAGGGCCAGCCCGAATGGATGCCGCCGTTGGCTGGCGCGACTTCCGCACTGGCCAAAGAGAGCGCCTCGGCGATCAACATCACCCTCAATGGTTCACAGCGGGTCGTAGCTGCCGGCGTGCCGGACGCCTATCGCATGCCGGCCTTCCGTGAGCAGTTGTCGGATCAGCAGATTGCCGAAGTGCTGACCTTCATGCGCAGTACTTGGGGCAATCAGGGCAGTGCCGTTGATGTGCAGGCGGTTGGCAAGCTGCGTGAACACACCGGTCCGGCCAGCAGCAGCCCGATCATTCTGCAGATGCGCTAAGAGGAGAGCCTGATGGAAAGTATCGACTTGCTGGTCCTGCGCACGGCGCGGGACTGGCTCGCCGCCGGCGAGCGCGTGCTGCTCGCCACGGTGGCGCGCACGTGGGGTTCTTCGCCGCGCCCGACGGGGTCGATGATGGCCTTGCGTGACGACGGTCGCGTGGTGGGCAGCGTGTCCGGCGGCTGCATCGAGGATGATCTGATCCATCGCTATACCACGGCCCACGGCGGCAGTGGTGTTGACGACAGCGCACCGCAAGTGGTGCGCTACGGCGTCAGCGCCGATGAGGCGCATCGCTTCGGTTTGCCCTGCGGTGGCACGCTTGAACTGATCCTTGAGTTCAATCCGGCGTGGCAGTCACTCGACGCGTTGCTGGTGCAACTGGACGCAGGGCAGCTGGTTCGCCGTCGCCTGGCGCTGGCGACCGGTCAGGTCAAGCTCGAAGCCACGGCGACGCCGGAGCAGTTCTGCTTCGATGGCGCGCAGATGCTCAATACCTTGGGGCCGGGTTATCGGATGCTGATGATCGGTGCCGGTGCGCTGGCCGAATATCTGGCGACCATGGCGTTGTTCAACGGCTTCAAGGTGGCAGTGTGCGATCCGCGTCCCGAGTACATCGAGACTTGGGCGGTAGGCGGCGTGGAGCGCATCGTCGGCATGCCGGATGACGTCGTCCGCGACTTCGCGGTCGACCTGCGCACCTGCATCGTCGCCTTGAGTCATGACCCCAAACTCGACGATCTGGCACTGCTCGAAGCGCTCCACGGCCCGGCGTTCTACATCGGTGCCATCGGCTCGCGGCGCAACAGCCAACTGCGTCGTGAACGTCTGATCGAGCATTTTGGTGAGAGCGAGGCGTCGCTTGAGCGCCTGCACGGGCCGATCGGCCTCTACATCGGCAGCAAGACACCCGCGGAAATCGCCGTCAGCGTGATGGCCGAGATCCTTGCCGCCAAGAATGGCGCCCGCCTGCCGCAAGCGCTTTCAATCGCCAGGGCCAAAGCGCTCGCGGAATGAGCCACGCTGCTACTGCGCGTCGACGTCATCGACCGGCAACGAAGCCAGCATTTGCGCGCGACACACTTCAAGAATTTCGTCCGCCAGCGCGGAATCATCCGGGCAGGCACGCGACAGAATAATCGCGCCGACCGCCCGCGACAGCAGGTCGATCATCTTCTTTCGCCCCTCACCCGCCTCGGCATCCGGCCCTGTCGGGTATTTCTCGCCCAGGGTTTGCAGGGTGTGCTCAATGCCCTCGGCAAATGTCGCTTTCACCTCGTCCGCCTGGCGCGCCGCATCGCCGCCCAACGCGGCCATGGTGCAACCGCTGCCGCGTGCGTCCCGGTGTTCTCTGTTCACGTAGACGTTGATGAAGCCCGGCACATCGAGCGCTTGGGCGCCGGTCAGCGATTTGCCAAGACTGCAGGCCGAGGCTTCAGCCATCAGGTCGGCCTTCGACCCGAAGTGCTTGTAGAAGCCTCCGTGGGTGAAACCGGCTGCCGCCATGAGATCGGCCACACCGACGCCATCAAAGCCGCGTTCACGGAACAGTTCAGAGGCCGTTTCAACGATGTGCTCTCGATTGGCCTGCGCCTGGGCCTTGGTCACTCTCACGTGCAATACCTCGTGTTTAGCGGGAAATCCTGCGTCCGATGATACATAGATGTTGCCCATAATCAAAATCGTTGACAGTTTAGATTTCGATCATCATCCTAACTGCACGCACCACCGACTTCCATCAACGGGCACGGAAGATTCATCAGATGACCAATCAGAACCTGTTCACCCCTTACACCTTGGGCAGCCTTACGCTGTCGAACCGCGTGGTTCTCGCGCCGCTGACACGCAATCGCGCAGGCCAGGGCTTTGTCCCCAGCGAATTCGCGGCCACTTACTACAGCCAACGCGCCAGCGCCGGCTTGCTGATCAGCGAGGCGACGCAGATTTCCCGACAGGGCCAGGGTTATCAGGACACCCCTGGGATCTACACCCAGGCGCAGATCGACGGCTGGCGTGCAGTGACCGAAGCCGTTCATGCCAGGGGCGGGAAAATCTTCCTGCAACTGTGGCATGTCGGCCGCGTGTCGCACGTTGATCTGCAAGAAAACGGCGCTGCGCCCGTGGCCCCTTCTGCGCTGCGCGCCGCGACCAAAGTGTTCGTCAACAACCGCTTCGAAGACGTCTCCGAGCCGCGCGCGCTGGACATCAGTGAACTGCCGGGAATCGTTGCCGATTTCCGCAAGGCGGCCGCCAACGCGACCGCCGCCGGCTTCGATGGCGTGGAGATTCACGGTGCCAACGGCTATTTGCTCGATCAATTCCTCAAGGACAGCGCCAATCTGCGCACCGACGCTTACGGCGGTTCGATTGAAAATCGTGCGCGTCTGCTGCTCGAAGTGACGGCGGCCGTGGTCAGTGAGATCGGCGCGGATCGCACCGGTGTGCGCCTGTCGCCGGTGTCGCCGGCCAATGGCGTTTCCAGCAGCGATCCGCAGGCGCAATTCGAATACCTCGTCGAGCAACTCGATGCCGTCGGCGTGGTTTACCTGCACGTGGTCGAAGGCGCGACCGGTGGCCCGCGCGATGTGGCGCCCTTCGATTTCGACGCCCTGCGCCAGCGCTTCAAAAACACCTACATCGCCAACAACGGCTATGACCTGGACCTGGCGACCGCGAAGCTCGCTGAAGACCAGGCCGACCTGATCGCCTTCGGTCGTCCGTTCATTGGCAACCCGGATCTGGTGGAGCGCCTCAAGCATGGCGCGCCGCTGTCCGCGTTCAATCCCGCCACCCTCTATGGCGGCGGTGCGCAAGGCTACATCGACTACCCGACGCTGGCTGAATCGAGCGCCAGCTGAGCGCGTTCTGTTTCTCACACCCTGAAAGAGAGATACCCCATGAGCACTCGCCCTACTGTTCTTGTCACTGGCGCCTCCACCGGCATTGGCGCGGTCTACGCCGAGCGCTTCGCGCAACGCGGCCACGATCTGGTCCTGGTCGCCCGCGATCAGGCGCGCCTGGACGCACTGGCCGCACGTTTGCGCAGCGAACACGACGTCGCCGTCGATGTGATTCCGGCGGACCTGACCCAACTCAGCGATCTGACCTCCGTCGAAAGCCGCCTGCGCAACGACGCCCGCATCGGCATCCTCGTCAATAACGCCGGTGCCGGGCTGTCGGGCAACTTCGTCGATCAAAGCACCGACAGCATGGCGCAACTGGTCGCCCTCAACACCACGGCGCTGGTGCGGCTCGCCAGCGCCATCGCCCCACGCCTGGCCAAGGCCGGCGACGGCGCGATCATCAACATCGGTTCGGTGGTGGGCCTGGCGCCGGAATTCGGCATGACCGTCTACGGTGCGACCAAGGCATTCGTGTTGTTCCTGTCCCAGGGCCTGAGCCTGGAACTGTCGCCTCAAGGCGTCTACGTGCAAGCCGTGCTGCCGGCCGCTACCCGTACGGAGATCTGGGATCGCTCCGGCGTCGACATCAATACCTTGAGTGAAATCATGGAAGTGGGCGATCTGGTGGATGCCGCACTGGTCGGTTTTGATCGTCGCGAACCGGTGACCATCCCGCCGCTGCACGAAGCGCAACGCTGGGATGACCTGCAGAGCGCACGTCAGGGCCTGCTGGGGCAAATCCGCCAGTCAGCGGTTGCCCAGCGCTACCAGAACCCACAGTGATCTTTTGGTAGCGAGCACTCACGGTGGATTCGATGCAGGCGCAAGTCACTGCATCGAATCCGATCCGTTGTCCGGAGTAGCCATGAATTCAATACAGACAAATCCCCCTTCGGGTTCGCCGACATCGCTCATCAACGCCGTGAACCAGTCGATCACGGTCAACGGCGTTCGCTTTGCCTATCGCGACATCGGTCCACATTCCGGTGTGCCGCTCGTACTGTTCAACCATTGGGGCGCGGTGCTGGATAACTTCGACCCCGCGATCATCGATGGCCTGGCGCAAACCAGACGCGTCATTACCACCAACTATCGCGGCATCGGCGGCTCGGGTGGAACCGCGCCCCTGACCGTTGGCGAAATGGCCGACGATGCCATCCGGCTGATCCAGGCGCTGGGCCTGGAAACCGTTGATGTGCTGGGTTTCTCCCTCGGCGGCTTCGTTGCTCAGGACCTCGCCCTGAAGGCGCCTGACTTGGTGCGCCGCTTGATTCTGACCGGTACCGGACCGGCCGGCGGCAGCGGCATGGACAAGGTCGGCGCGGTGTCGTGGCCATTGATCCTCAAAGGTTTGCTGACCCTGCGCGACCCGAAGTTCTACCTGTTCTTCACCTCGACAGCCAATGGCCGCCGATCTGCTTCGCAGTATGTGCAACGCCTGCAAGCACGCAAAAAAGATCGCGACAAAGGCCCGACGCCCCGCGCTTTCCTGCGGCAGTTGAAAGCCATCACCGCGTGGGGCCAACAGGCGCCGCAAGACCTCGGGCGTTTGCGCACGCCGACGCTGATCGTCAACGGCGACAACGACATCATGGTGCCCAGCGTCAATTCGTTTGAGCTGGCCAAGCGTATCCCCAACGCAGAGCTGGTGATGTATGAGGATGCCGGGCACGGCGGGATTTTCCAGCATCACACTGATTTTGTGGCCAAGGTACAGGCGTTCCTAGATGCCTGACCACGCACCGGCTACCCTCCTGATAACCGACAAGAGCCGCACCCCGATGAAAGCATTTCTGATTGATCGCTATGGCAAGCATCCCGGACGCCAGGGCGAAGTGCCCTCCCCCGCAGTGGGTCCTCACGACGTTTTGATCGAGGTCCATGCCAGCAGCGTCAACGTGCTGGATTCAAAGATCAGCGCAGGCGAATTCAAGCTGATCCTGCCCTACTCGTTTCCACTGATCCTGGGCAACGATCTGGCAGGTGTGGTGATTGAGGTGGGCTCGAAGGTGACACGCTTCCAACCGGGAGACGAGGTGTACGCCCGCCCGCCGGAAACGCGGATCGGCACGTTCGCCGAGTTGATTGCCGTGCACGAGCACGCGATCGCCCTGAAACCGGCCAATACCAACATGGCGCAAGCGGCTTCCCTGCCCTTGGTGGCATTGACCGCCTGGCAAGTGCTGGTCGACACCGCCCGCCTGCAAAAGGGCCAGAAGGTGCTGATTCACGCCGGCTCCGGCGGCGTCGGCAGCGTTGCCATTCAGCTGGCCAAACACCTCGGCGCCTTTGTCGCGACCACCACCAGCACCGCGAATGTCGAGTGGGTCAAGGCGTTGGGCGCTGATGTGGTGATCGACTACAAACAGCAGAACTTCGAAACTGTGCTGCACGACTACGACGTGGTGTTGAACAGTCTCGGCGCCGATGTCCTGGAGCAGTCACTCAAAGTGCTCAAGCCCGGTGGTCAGCTGATTTCCATCTCGGGGCCACCCACCGCGCAATTCGCTCAGGAGCAAGGGTTGTCCTGGCCATTGCAGCAAGTCATGCGCCTGCTGAGCCTCGGCATTCGACGCAAGGCCCGCAAGCTGAACGTCAGCTACACGTTTGTGTTCATGCGCGCCAATGGCGATCAACTGCAACAAATCAGCGTGCTAGTCGAGGCGGGAATCATCAAACCGGTGATTGACCGCGCCTTCCCCTTTGAATCAACGGCAGCGGCGCTGAAGTATGTCGAACAGGGACGGGCCAAGGGCAAGGTCGTTGTCACGATTAAATGACGACGCCGAGAAAGTGTGTGGCAAGGCACACCGGTCGCTGAGGCGCCGCATCAATCAGTCATCCCTTCACAAACTGGTTACGCCCCAGCGCCTTGGCGTTGTACAGCGCCTGGTCTGCGACCTCGATCAACCCTTGCAAGTGATCCAGTTGCGACCCTGTGGCCGTCGCGATGCCGATGCTCACACTCAGCCGTCCGAGCGGGCTGGCGGTGTGCGGGATGTTCTCTTGCTGCAAGCGGTCGAGGATGAGCTGCGCGACCACCGCCGCACCGTCACTGTTGGTGCCCGGCATGATCACGCCCATCTCCTCGCCGCCATAACGCGCCACCAGATCTGACGGTCGCCGCACACAGGCCTCCAGCGCTCTGCCCACCGTCTGCAGGCAGGCATCGCCGGCGACATGCCCGAAGGTGTCGTTGTACCGCTTGAAGTAGTCGATATCGATCATCAGCAAGGCCAGCGTCGTACCGTCGCGTTTTGCCCGCCGTGCTTCCATGGCGAGGCTCTCGTCAAAACAGCGCCGATTGGCCAGCCCCGTCAGGGCGTCCTTCATCGCCAGCAACTCAAGCTGGCGATTGGATGAAAGCAACTGCTCCTGCGTCCCGCGCAACTGGTCTTCGGCCCGTGTGCGCCTGCGGATATCCAGAATCAGAAACCTGCCGATCAGCCCGGTCAGCCCCAGCAGCCCGATTACCACCACTGCCGACAGCCACGCCTCCATGCGCCACGCCGCGAGAGCCTCGCGCTTGCCGAGGGCAACCGTGGTGATCAAGGGCAGTCGATCACTCTTGCGGAAGGCGTAGAGACGTTCGACGCCATCCAGGCTGGAGGTAAACGACGCCGTGCCGACTGACCGATCAACCAGATACTTGGCATAGATCGGCGACTTGGAAAAGTTGCGCCCCATGTCCTGCTCGCGAAACGGATAGCGCACCAGCAACGTACCGTCGGTATAGGACAAGCCAATGGCGCCCTCCTGCCCGACGTCGATCTGGCCAAACAGACGCAGGAAGTTTTCGACCCCCAGGGTAACCGCCACCACCCCGGCGAACTCGCCGCGCGCATCGTTGAAACGGCGGCTGACGGTAATCACCCATTCCTGATTGGAACGGCTCTGAATCGGCGGACCGATAAAGGTCTCGCGGGAGGGATCATCGCGATGGTGGATGAAATAGGCGCGATCACTGCTGTTCGCCCCAGCGGGAATCGGCCGGTTGGAAGACATCAGCCAGCGGCCCTGATTATCGTAGATGGTGATGCCACTGAGCTGTGGCATCAACGGTTCCTGGCGGTTGACCAAGGCACTCAGCCGTTCAATCTGCGCGGGGCCACTGCCTTCGGTTTCCAGACGCTCGACGAGGCCGAGCAACAGCAGCGAACTCTGGCGGACGATGCCTTCGGAGTACGTCGAAAGCGCCTGGGTCAGATTCAGGCCATGCACATCGACCTCCTCCAGAGCTCGTTCTCGAGAGGCCAAGACTTTCCACACCGTCAATGACGCCAGGGAACAACCGATCACCAACAACAAAAGCACAACCAGGCGAGTATCACGCTTCACATTAATACCTTTTGGAAAGTCCGGTTTTCCGTTCCAGCGACTAATGATCGACTCAATGGCTGCAGCCGCTTGTCCTTGTCGCAAGCAAGGATACAAGCAGCGATGAATCGTTGCAGCAACAGATTATGAAGCGGGAAAAAGTACATGTGTGCTTTGCAACGCCTCGTCCAGACGAGATGCGTCAGAGACTTCAAAAGAGAGGATTCGCACTGGGCGAAAGGACGCCAAGCATGCCAGACCAAGCTATCGCCAGGCTTTCAGGACTCGATTTGCCTGAAATTCCCAGGCAGCGATTGCGCAGTTCACGTGTGGGGGGGCAAAGAGGCCCGACAGAGCGGGCCTCGATTTTAAGATTTATAGCTACGCCGGTTTTACAGTTTCAGGTTGCCTCTTATCCTCAGGACGGATCTTGAACCAGATCGAGTACATCGCGGGCAGGAACACCAGCGTCATGATGGTGCCGACGAGCGTGCCGCCAATAAGGGTATAGGCCAGCGTTCCCCAGAACACCGAGTGTGTCAGGGGAATGAACGCCAGGATGGCCGCCAGCGCCGTTAACAGTACCGGTCGCGCACGTTGCACCGTGGCTTCGACAACCGCGTGAAACGGATCCAGCCCTTCTTGCGCGTTGTGATGAATCTGCCCGATCAGAATCAGCGTATTGCGCATCAGGATCCCCGACAGAGCAATCAGACCGACCAGCGCATTGATGCCAAACGGCTGATTGAAGATGAGCAGTGTCGGCACCACACCAATCAACCCTAACGGTGATGTGAGGAACACCATGATCATCGCCGAGATCGAACGAACCTGCACAATGATGATGACCAGGGTCATGGCGATCATGATCGGCAGCAACGGCAGAATCGCCTTGCCGGCCTTGCCCGACTCTTCGATCGCCCCCGCCTGCTCAATCCGGTAACCGGAAGGGAGTTTCTCGATGATCGGCCGCAGTTGCTTCAGCAGCGCACTGGAAACATCCGGAGGCTGCAAGTCTTCGGCAATGTCGCCACGCACGGTAATGGCCGGGGTGCGATCACGTCGGCGCAGGATCGGATCCTCCATGCGCACATCGACCTCGCCTATCTGCGACAACGGGATTCGCTGTCCCGACGCACCGACCAAGGTGAAGCTGGCAATCTGCTGCGGATCGAGGCGGATATTGCCCGCTGCCCGCCCCATGACTTGCACTGAGCGAATATCCTCACGCACTGCCGTGATCGGTACTCCGCTCAGCAGGAACTGCAATTGCCGGGCAACCGCAGTCGATGTCAGCCCTACCGCCTGCAGACGGTCCTGGTCCAGGTTGAAATGCAGCGACGGCGTCAGCGGCCCCCAGTCGGTGTTCACGGTTCTCATCATCGGGCTCTCCTGCATCACGCCCCTCACCTGCTCGGCGATCACGCGCAACTTCGCCGGATCAGGCCCCATCACCCGGTAGGCCACCGGAAATGGCGAATAAGGACCGAACACGATTTGCGACGCCCTGAGACGGGCTTCCGGGGCGAGCCCTTGGGCGGCCGCGTCACGAAAACGCAACTTGAGGGCTTCCCGTGCTTCCTGACTGTCGGTCAGCACCACGATCTTGGCGAACGACGGATCAGGCAGCTCCGGCGCCATGGCCAGGAAGAAACGCGGCGCACCCTGGCCGATATAGGCCGTGACAATTTTTGCCTCGTCCTGCTGCTGCAGCCAGGCCTCAACCTTGGCGGCCGTGGCACTGGTCTGTTCGATGGAGGTGCCGTAGGGCATCTGCACCTCGATCATGACCTCGGGACGGTCAGAGGTCGGGAAGAACTGTTTCTTCACCAGACCCATGCCCGCCGCCGCCACGAAGAACAGCGCGACCACCGTGCCCGCGACCAGCCATTTGCGCGCAATGACCCGTGTCAGAACCCGGCGGAAGCGGTTGTAGCGCGGCGTGTTGTAGATCGCTGCGTGTCCGCCCTCGACCGCCTTGATGTCTGGCAACAGCTTCACGCCCAGATAAGGGGTGAACGCCACCGCAACGACCCAGGAAGCGATCAGCGCAATGCCCACGATCCAGAACATGTTGCTGGTGTATTCGCCGGCCGTGGACTGGGCGAAACCGTTCGGTAGAAAGCCGATCGCCGTCACCAGCGTACCGGACAGCATCGGCGCCGCCGTGTGACTCCAGGCATAAGCAGAAGCCTTGAGGCGATCGTAGCCCTCCTCCATTTTCACCACCATCATTTCAATGGCAATGATCGCGTCGTCGACCAGCAGCCCGAGCGCCAGGATCAATGACCCGAGGGTGATACGGTCAAAGTTCTTGCCGGTGGCCGCCATCAGCACAAACACGATCGCCAGAGTCAACGGTACGGCGGCGGCGACCACCACGCCGACACGCCAGCCCATGCTGAGAAAGCAGACGAGCATGACCACCAGCAGCGCGACAAAGAACTTGACCATGAACTCGCCGACGGCCGAATCGATATTCACCGCCTGATCGGTGACCTTGGAGAGACTCATGCCCAGCGGCATTTCCTCATTGATCCTGACCGTCTCGGCATCCAGCGCCTTGCCCAGATCAAGACCGTTCCAGCCCTCACGCATCACCACACCGAGCAACAGCGCATCTGCGCCGTTATTGCGCACCAGAAAGGTGGCCGGGTCTTCGTAACCGCGTTCGACCGTCGCCACATCAGACAGCATGAGTGTCCGTCCCTGCACGACAACAGGGGTGTCGCGAATTTTCTGCAGCTTGTCGAACGCGCCGTCCAGACGCAGAAAAACCTGTGGCCCGCTGGTTTCAATCGATCCGGCCGGGGTCAGTACGTTCTGACTGTTCAGCGCAGCGAAGATATCCTGCGGTGACAAGCCCAAGGTCGCCAACCGGTCATGGGAGAACGATACAAATATCCGTTCGGCTTGCTCGCCGATGATGTTGACCTTCTTCACCCCCGGCACATGCAACAGGCGCTGCCTCAAGGACTCCGCATCGCGTACCAGCAGGCGCTGCGGCTCACCTTTGGCTTTCAGGGCGAACAGCGCAAAGGTCACGTCCGAATACTCATCGTTGACCATCGGCCCGATGACGCCCGCCGGCAACTTGATGGCTTCATCGTCGAGTTTTTTACGCGCCTGATAGAACTCCTCCTGCACTTGCGAAGGCGGCGTGCTGTCGAGCAGCGAGACCATGGTGAACGCGAGCCCTGGCCGCGTATAGGTTTCCGAGCGGTCGTACCATTTGAGTTCTTGCAGGCGTTTTTCCAGTGGCTCCGCGACCTGATCCTGCATTTCCTGTGCAGTCGCCCCCGGCCACGCCGTGATGACGGTCAACTGCTTGACCGTAAACGGAGGGTCTTCGGCACGCCCCAACTGGAAGAACGACAGAATGCCGGCAACGGCGATCAGAAAAATCAGAAAGACTGTGATCGCCCGTTCGCGAACGGCGATGGCGGAAATGTTGAATCGTCCTTCGTTCATGGACGACTCCCGGCAACCGTCGCGGCAGTCGGCACAGCTATTGTTACTGGCTCCCCCTCGCGCAACAGATGAGCGCCCAGCGCCACAATCTGCTCGCCGATGCGAAGGTCGCCGACCACTCGCGCCGAATCGTCGCTCAGCCCCAGCACCTGAACCGGTCGCCAGGCCACGGTTGGCGGTGTGCCGGCGATGACCCACACGCCCGGACCTTGACCCGGGTCATACACGGCAGCGATCGGCACTTGCACCGACGCGGTAGGTGCCGATCCCTCGGCGATGCGGAGGGTGACTGTCGAACCGATCGGCGCATTGGCCAACGCGCCCTCCAGCACATACCGCGCCTCGAACGTGCGCGTCGTGCGGTCTGCCGAGTCCGAAAGCAACCTCAGTTTTGCGCTCACAGCACCCGAGGCGTTGCCATAGAGCGTGGCTTGCGCGGTAGATCCTGCGGCGGGACGCAAGGTCTCGGGCAGGTGCACGATGGCCTCGCGCTGCCCTGCCCGCGCCAGTCGAACCACCGGTTGACCGGGGCTGACGACTTGTCCGGGTTCAGCGAGTGTTTCCACCACAACGCCGTCGGCATCGGCGACCAGCACCGCATAACCAGAAGCGTTGCGGGCAACGTCCGCTTGCGCTTCAGCGGCGCTGAGCTGCGCCTTGGCAGTGTCTGCGGCGGCTTTGATCTGATCGTAAGCCGATGCGGAAATGGCGCCGGCGCTGACCAGGGTGCGATAGCGCGCTTCGTCATCGGCTGTCTGCTTCGCGCGGGCCCGGGCGGCGCTGACCGACTCCTGCTGCGCGCGTGCCTGCAGCCCCAGGTCGATGGGGTCAAGCCGCATCAGCGGCTGACCGCGCTTGACGGTCTGGCCCGTGTCAACCAGACGTTCGAGCACCTTGCCCGCTACGCGAAACCCCAGGTCGCCCTGAACGCGCGCAGTCACCACACCGGTGAAGGAACGAGAACCGTCCGCCGCAGCCTGAACGGTGGTGAACCTGACCAGAGGTGCCTGCGTGCGCGGGTCTGCAACGGAGGAGGAATCACCGCACGCCGCCAGGGCGAGTGGCAACAGGCATGCCGCAATGGGGAAAAATCGGAGCCGGCGCATAGGTGCCCTTACTGGAATAGGATGATCATCATATTCTCAGCCTCGTGACCATTATCGTCAATAGTCACATCACATTCGGCATTCAACGCTCCAGTCTTTAGCCTTATCCGGGAATAATCCTTGCGATGATGCTCGATCAGATCAATCGAACACAATTGACACTTAGTGACCAATAAGTAATATGGTCACGAAATCCCCTTAAGGAACGCCAATGCCTGCCCTCCGCCCGACTGCTCTTTTGGTTACTGCCGGCCTGATGGCAGGCTGTGCGGTGGGTCCGGATTACCATCGTCCAGACGCCCCGCTTTCGGATCATTACCTGGGTCGGTCTGCTGTCGAACCGCGATCCGAATCGACACCAGGCAGCCTTGTCGCCTGGTGGGAAAACTTTAATGATCCGCTGCTGACCGACTACATCAACCAGACCCTGCAGCAGAATCTGGACCTGGCACAGGCGTCGGCGCGCGTCACCCAGGCAAGGGCCGGCCTGGGTGCGGCAAACGCAGCACTGCTGCCCTCAGCGAATATCAACGCACAGGCGGCGCGCGCTTATCAGTCCGTCGAGACGCCACTGGGCCAGGTATTGAATTCAACACCGGGCTACGACCGTTACGGCAATGCTTACGAGGCCAACCTCGAGGCGGGCTGGGAAGTCGATGTGTTTGGCGGACTGCGCCGCGGACGTGAGGCGGCACTGGCTGAGTACCAGGCCTGCGCAGCGGATTTCACCGCGACACGGCTGGCGATCGGCGCGCAAACGGCCGATATCTACATCACCCTGCGCGGATTACAGGCACGACTGGATATTGCCAACCAGCAAGTCGACACCCGGCGCGCGTTGCTGGAAAAGGTCCGGTTGCTTTACGGCAAGGGCCTGGCCGCGGAGTACCAGGTGCGTCAGGCCGAGGGTGAATTGTCGCAAGTCCAGGCAACCGTGCCGGTACTGCAAAGCGGTCTGGAGGCAGCCATGAATGCGATGGACGTGATGCTCGGCACGCCTCCCGGCACGCACCGCACGCAACTGGCACGTGAGGGCGATATTCCCAATGCGCCGTCGTTGACTGCGCTTGGCACACCGGCGGATCTGCTGCGGCGCAGACCGGACCTGATCGTGGCCGAGCGCCGGCTTGCAGCTTCCAACGCGCGCATTGGTGAAGCGATTGCCGAGTACTACCCGAAATTTTCCCTCAGCGCCTTGCTGGGCAGCGCGACAGCCGTCTCCGGCGGCAATCTATTCACCAGCGGCGCGAGCCAGTCGAGCGGTGTCCTGGGGTTGCGCTGGAGGCTTTTCGACTTCGCACGCATCAACGCCCAGATCGATCAGGCCAAGGGGCAGGAAGCTGAAGCGTTGGCCGCGTATCGCCAGTCGGTACTGCGCGCCACCGAAGATGTCGAGAACGCGCTGTCCTCACTGGCGAATCGGCAAACCCAGACCACCACCCTCACCGGCGGCGAAGCGGCATTGACTCAAGCTCGCCAGTCCTCATTCATCGCCTATGAAAAAGGCACGGCCAGCCTGATCGATGTCCTGCACGCCGACGAAACATTGCTGCAGGCCTCCGACGCCAGAGCACAAGCGCGGACAGAATCGGCCCGTGCGGCGGTGGCGGTATTCAAGGCTCTCGGCGGTGGCTGGCAACCCGCTGAGTCGCCGTCTGTTGTGGCGCGCTGAGCAGCAACGCCAGATCGTTTCAGACCAGGTTACTGAGAGTCGGGAGACACGCGTACTCCCGACCCGCTTGACCGCATTCAACTAGAAGCGGTAACTGACAGAAGTACCGAATCCGCTCGCACTGTTCTTGTACCTGGCACTGTACGCACCCCGCGTTGCCGAGGTGTCGTTGATCTGTACGCTCTCCTCCCAAAGGTAGGAATACGCGAGATCGATCGTGACATTGTCCACCGGCGTCCAGCCGGCCCCGAAGCTGACAACCTTACGGTCGCCGGTAGGAATCCGGGGCCCGCGATTGGTATTGTTGGTGGGTGACTGATCCACCGAAAACCCGCCACGCAGCACCCATTGCTTATTCAATTGATAGGCCGCACCGATCGCGTGAGCCCAGGTGTCGTGCCAGTTCTGCTCTTCGCTGATCGTCCCCAACTGCCCGCTCAGCAACGGCGGCAAGCCGCTGTTCTCAATCGTCAGCTCCTTGAAGCGGCTCCAACGCGTCCAGGTACTGCCCACATAGAGCGTCCAGTCGTTGTTGAATTGATGCGTCACCGAAAAGTCCACCGACTCCGGCGTGTCCACATCCAGCGATGCGTCATAGCTACGACCGCTGACGCCCAGCACACTGAAGATGCCATCCGTGACCTTGGTTTTGGCATCCAGGTGGTAACTGACTTTGGAGTGATACGTCAGGCCCAGACGGGTCTGATCGGTCGCCTGCACCAGCACGCCGGCGTTGAAACCCAGTGCAGTGTCATCGCCGGTGCTTTTGAGCTTGCCGTCATTACGCCCCGGGCTGAGTGGATTGGGCACCATGCCCGATATCTCTCCGCCGATACGGTTGATGGTCGGCCCGAATCCGATCGAGACTTTTTCGTTAAAGGCGTAGCTGATCGTCGGTTGGAAGGTCAGCGTGGTGACTTGACTCTTGTTGGCGTAATAGCGTCCGGCAAAACCACTGCCGTAGTCGGTGATCAACCCGAAAGGCACATAAAACCCGACGCCGAATGCCCAATGCTCATCGATCGGTTTGACGTAATACCCCATCGGTACAGTGGTGGTGGGCACCATGTCGCCGTCTTCCTTGCCGCCGAAGGTACTGCGAGTCCGGCTGATGTCAGACTTGGCAAACAACGTAGCCGCCCCCACGCTGATCTGCTCTCGTTCAAGCCGCGCCATGCCCGCCGGGTTGCCGTAGATCGTACTGGCGTCTTCGGCTGATGAAGATCGCCCGGCAAAACCGGATCCCATCCCGCTGATGCTTTGTTCGTTGAGTGCAAAGCCACCGGCCAACACATTGGAGGACGCCAGCACGACGGCCAGGCCAACGGGATTTTTGAGCATTATTTTTTTCATTATCTGGACTCTATGGGATCACTGAAAAAGAACATCGAGAACGACAGCGAAGCCATATTATCCATGTGACCATTTCAGTCAATGGTCACACACAGCAAAACTTAACGCCGTACCGGCACGCATGTGCCGGGAACAGGAACCTGATAAGGGGGATGTCGCTCTGGCTCAGATCACCTGAACAGTGATCAGCGTTGGGTCAGGGCATCAGGCTGCGCAGGATAAGGTTGGAGGTCAGCGTGGGCGCTACCTCGATAAAATCCAGATTGTGTTGCAGCAGTAACGGGTTGACGAAGGGACGCAGGGCCAGATGGATCGACTCGACGGTCTCGTCCAGGGGGGTCTTGCGCTCGAACTCTCCGGCCTCTCGCCCTTCACGCACGATGTCGAAGATAAAGCGCTTGATCTGCTCCTCATACACCTGGGCACTGGGCCAGCGCTCCGCCGCAGAAAATGCCGCGATGTCGTAGAGCTTGCGATCATTGAAGAACAGGTTCACACCCGTGGCAATCACGGTTTTCACCAACCTGCGTAAACGCTCGGTCGGTGAAATCGCCTCTGCGTTAATCGCCTGTTCTACCGCTGCAACGATTTGCCCCAGACAATTTGAGCAGATCGCTTCGCCGATCGCCTGTTTGGAATCAAAGAATTTATAGATGTACGCCTTGGAAAAACCGATGGCCCTGGCCAGATCGGACACCGTGGTTTTACCGTAGCCATACTGGCTGAAATGCTCGTTGGCAGCCGCGACAATCTGATCGCGAATGTCATGATCGACGGGGCCACGAGTGCTGGGTGGGGATGAAGTGATCGATGGCTGATTCATCAGAGCAGCTTACTCACCCTCTCGTGGGCTGACAACTTGTGACTGAAGGCGAATAAAGTCACGCCTTTTCTGCAGCCTCGACACCGTCAGCAAGCCAACTTTCTGACGCCTGTTTAACGACCCTTTGCGCAGGTTTCTCCAAGCATAAAAAATTGGCACTTTTGCACAACAAATTGACACCCAAAAGCATGCCACGGGCGGCCGATATCATTAGAGTATGCGCCCTTAAAAAGGAAAGGACTCTTGATGACTCAGTCACTCTCACGGCGCGTTGTGGCGATTACCGGCGCCCTGGGGAATCTCGGCGAGACCCTGGCGGACATGGCCGCAGCCCAGGGCGCGGATCTGGTGCTGATCGATCAGGCGACGATCGGGCTGCCCACCTCTCACAACCGACTGGTCCTGTCCGGCGTTGATCTGGCCTCCCTTGCCGATTGCCAGGACGTCGCCCGGCAGATCAACCGCTATTTCGGCCGCCTCGATGCGCTGGTCAATGGTGCCGGCGGCTATGCGTGGGAGCCGTTGCTGGGCGGGACGATAGACGCCTGGGATCGGCTCTACACGCTGAATCTGCGAACCGCCTTGAACGCCAGCAAAACTCTGCTGCCATTACTGCTGCAGTCCTCGGCCGGGCGCATCGTCAACATCGGTGCGAGCATGGCGGCGAAGGCCGGGCTGGGCATGGGCGCCTACGCCGCGTCGAAATCCAGCGTACTGCGCCTGACCGAAAGCCTCGCCGAAGAGCTCAAGGACATGAGCATCACCGTCAATGCCGTGCTACCGAGCATTCTCGACACCCCGCAAAACCGCGAGGCCATGCCCGACGCCGAGCACCAGCGCTGGGTAACGCCAGCCCAACTGGCGGCGGTCATTCTGTTTCTGATTTCGGAACAAGCTTCGGCGGTCACCGGCACCGGCATCCCGGTGATCGGGCGCATGTAGGGTCTATTGACGCCGCGTACCTTGGCGACGTCGCTTCCTTCACTTTTCGGAAAAGCAAGATCACCGGATTACCGGACTTCCCCTCCCCCCATGCGACCCGCCACCTCCAGCGCTGCCTTCGTTAACCACGTCCTTGATGTCGCCGAGCAACACGGCTGCGATGGCGATTGGCTGTTGCACCAGACCGGACTGTCACGCGAGCAGTTGTCCGACTCCATTGTGCGCATCCCCATGAAGCAACTGCGCGCCCTGCTGGAACTGGCGGCGCGCAGCAGCAACCTGGCGCATTTCGGCCTGCTGGTCGGCGCGGCCGTGCGCCCCGGCACCTACGGCGTGCTGGGGTATGTGCTGATGACCAGCCCGACGCTGGGCGAGTCGCTGAATATGATGCTGCGCTTCGGCAAGATTCTCTACGACAGCCCTTCCAGCCAGACCCGGGTCGTCATCGGCGACGGCCGCGTGACCCTCGAAGATCAGCGCACCAGTGAACTGGAACCTTATTGCGCCCTGCACCAGGAAGCCCTGATGGTCGGCTGGGCGGCGTTCGGGCGCTGGTTGGTCGCCAGCAACCAGCCGATGCTGGAAGTGCGAATGATGCATGCCGCCGTCGGCGAACCGGCGCTGTATGAACACTTTTTCGGCTGCCCGGTGCAGTTCGAGGCCGGGAGCAACGCACTGGTGTTTGCCGAGTCGACACTCTCGACGCGGATCCAGGGTGCCGACCCGCGCATGCACCGCAGCATGCTGCTGGAAGCCGACTGGCAGCTGTGCCTGTCGTACCCGGCATTTTCCGTGACCGACCGCTTGCGCGCGCTGCTCACCGAACAATTGCCGACCGGCGATTTCAGCCTGAAAAGCCTGGCCCGGCAGTTGGCGATTTCGCCGCGCACCTTACAGCGCAAACTCGCGGCCGAAGGGGAAAACTTCAATCAGGTGCTGGAAACCATGCGCATGGAACTGGCCGACCATTACCTGCGTCGCACCGAGACCAGCATCATGAACATCGCCCTGATGCTGGGTTACTCGCAGGCCAGTTCCTTCAGTCATTCCTTCCGTCAGGCGCGCGGGATCTCGCCGGTGGATTACCGCAAGTTGCTGCGGGCCAGATAAGCCTGTTACGTGCTCCGCGACTGAATATCAGACGCTCGACGCAGACATCGCTGCCTCATCGATCAACGCCGCCACCTCGGCGGCATGCGACGCCAGCGAAGCATGACTGGCCTCCAGCGTGATGACTTTCCTGGCGCCGAGGCGCGCCGACATCATCTTCTGGTTGTCCGGGTGGATCATGTGATCCTGGCTGGAGATCTGATACCAGCTCGGCTTGTTTTTCCAGGCCGGATTGCTGATCGGGTCGCCAAAGGTACTGGCCACCGGCGCTTTCTGAGTGACCGCCATGACCAGCGCTTCATCGGCCGTCAGGTCCTGACAGAAGCTTTCATGGAACTTGTCAGCCTTGAGCCACAGAAAACCGTCGCTGTCCGGTGCCAGGTTCGGCGCAGCCTGCGGCAGATGTTGCTGAGTCAGGCCGCCCGGGCTTTCGCCGGCATCCGGGGCGAACGCGGCGATGTACACCAGACCGACAACATTGGATTGGTTGCCGGCCTCGGTGATCACCGCCCCACCGTAAGAGTGCCCGACCAGCAGCACCGGCCCGCGCTGTTGCGCAATCATCTTGCGAGTGCGCTCTGCATCATCGGCCAGCGAGGTCAGTGGCATCTCCACCGCCCGGATGTCTGTGTAGCCCCTGCGCGTCAGCTCGACAATGACGTGGCCCCAATGCGCCGCGCCGCCCCAGAAACCGTGTACCAGCACAATGGTCGGTTTATTACTCATGGCCTTGCTCCTGTCAGGATCGAAGATGTTTGCCAAACCGCCGCAGGAGTATGGAACTGATTCACGAGTCGGGCCACCGAGACCTTGAGCCCCAATGGTTCTCACCCCACCCGATTAACTGTAGAAGTGAGCCTGCTCGCGAAGAGGCCATACCAGCCACCTCATATACTGACTGACACACCGCTTTCGCGAGCAAGCCCGCTCCCACAGGGGGACGCACCAAGCCAATGGTTCTGACACCACCCAATTAAAACTGTAGGAGTGAGCCTGCTCGCGAAGAGGCCATGCCAGCCACCTCATATGCTGACTGATACACCGCTTTCGCGAGCAAGCCCGCTCCCACAATGGGACGTCGCTGCGCCAGTGGCCCTGGCACCATCCAATCAAAACGGTGGGAGCGAGCCTGCTCGCGAAGAGGCCATACCAGCCACCGCATATGCTGACTGATACTCCGCTTTCGCGAGCAGGCTCGCTCCCACATGGATCGGCGCTGTGCCGTGGTTCTGGCACCACCCAATTAAAATTGTGGGAGCGGGCTTGCTCGCGAAGAGGCCACATCAGCCACCTCATATACTGACTGACACACCGCTTTCGCGAGCAAGCCCGCTCCCACAATGGGCCGGCGCTGCCCCAGTGGCCCTGGCACCACCCAATTAAAATTGTGGGAGCGGGCTTGCTCGCGAAGAGGCCATGTCAGCCACCTCATGCGCTGACTGACACACCGCTTTCGCGAGCAGGCTCGCTCCCACATGGGCCGGCGCTGCCCCAGTGGCCCTGACACCACCCAATTAAAATTGTGGGAGCGGGCTTGCTCGCGAAGAGGCCACATCAGCCACCTCATATGCTGACTGATACTCCGCTTTCGCGAGCAAGCCCGCTCCCACAATGGGCCGGCGCTGCCCCAGTGGCCCTGACACCACCCAATTAAAATTGTGGGAGCGGGCTTGCTCGCGAAGAGGCCATGTCAGCCACCTCATGCGCTGACTGACACACCGCTTTCGCGAGCAGGCTCGCTCCCACATGGGCCGGCGCTGCCCCAGTGGCCCTGACACCACCCAATTAAAATTGTGGGAGCGGGCTTGCTCGCGAAGAGGCCACATCAGCCACCGCATATGCTGACTGATACTCCACCTTCGCGAGCAAGCTCGCTCCCACTATGAGCCGGCGCTGCGCCAGAGGCCCTGACACCACCCAATTAAAATTGTGGGAGCGGGCTTGCTCGCGAAGAGGCCACATCAGCCACCGCATATGCTGACTGATACTCCACCTTCGCGAGCAAGCCCGCTCCCACAATGGGACGTCGCTGCGCCAGTGGCCCTGGCACCACCCAATTAAAATTGTGGGAGCGGGCTTGCTCGCGAAGAGGCCACATCAGCCACCGCATATGCTGACTGATACTCCACCTTCGCGAGCAAGCCCGCTCCCACTATGAGCCGGCGCTGCGCCAGAGGCCCTGACACCACCCAATTAAAATTGTGGGAGCGGGCTTGCTCGCGAAGAGGCCACATCAGCCACCTCATATACTGACTGACACACCGCTTTCGCGAGCAAGCCCGCTCCCACTATGAGCCGGCGCTGCGCCAGAGGCCCTGACACCACCCAATTAAAATTGTGGGAGCGGGCTTGCTCGCGAAGAGGCCACATCAGCCACCTCATATACTGACTGACACACCGCTTTCGCGAGCAAGCTCGCTCCCACTATGAGCCGGCGCTGCGCCAGAGGCCCTGACACCACCCAATTAAAATTGTGGGAGCGGGCTTGCTCGCGAAGAGGCCACATCAGCCACCTCATATACTGACTGACACACCGCTTTCGCGAGCAAGCCCGCTCCCACAATGGGCCGGCGCTGCCCCAGTGGCCCTGGCACCACCCAATTAAAACGGTGGGAGCGGGCCTGTGGTTCTGACCGCATGGGCAGGTGTCTCTGGCTGGAGGCAGAAAACTGCTCGGTCTATTTGACCAGGCGTTTTTCCTTGGACGGTCGATAACCGAAAAACGCGCTATAGCATTTGCTGAAATGACTCGGCGAAACAAAGCCGCACGCCACCAGCACTTCCATCTGCGACAGCTCGGTGTGCTGCAGCAGGCGCCGGGCTTCGGTGATGCGCAGTTCCAGGTAGTAGCGCTGCGGTGTGGTGCCCAGTTGCTCCTTGAACAAACGCTCCAGCTGCCGCCGCGAGCGGCCGGCGTACACCGCCAGTTGCTCCAGCTCCAGCGGCTCTTCGAGGTTGGCGTCCATCAGTTTGACCACCTCGCGCAACGGTGCGCTGACACAGAGGTTTTCGTCCGGTTTGATCCGCCGATAACGCGACTCTTCGAACGCCAGAATATCCTCGATACCTTCAACCAGCGCTTTGCCGTGCAGGTTCTTGATCCAGTCCAGCGCCATGTGGAAAGCCCCCGACGGGCTGGATGCCGTGAGCCGGTCGCGATCGATCACATAAGGTTCGCTGCTGACCTGAGTGGATTTGGCAATTTCCGTGAGCGCGGGGCGGTGTTCCGGATGAATCGCGCAACGATAACCCTCGAGCAGCCCGGCGCGTCCGAGAAACCACGCCCCGTTCCACAAACCGGCCAGGCTAACGCCACGCTCCGCTGCCGCACGCAGCAGGCTGATCAACTCTTCGCTCGCCTTCAGCTCCGTGCGGTAGCCACCGCACACCACCAGCAAATCCAGCTCCGCCAGGCTGGCCAGGTCAATCCGTGCATCGGGGCGAATGACCAGGCCCAGATCGCTGATCACCTGCGCCTCGCCCAGGCCGAACGTGCGCGAGGCGAACAGCCCGGCACGCAGCAGGTTGGCGGTGATGATCGTATCCAGCGCTTGAGTGAAGGCCGGCAGCGAAAAGTGCTCCAGCAGCAGGAAACCGGTGCGGGTGAGGCGCGAATCTGCAGATTGTTCATTCAGATAGCGGAGGTTTTTGCCCTTCATGCCTCCGCTGAATTGACGTCGTTCGATCAAGGTCTGGCCCATCGGTCATTTGTTATCCGCCGATAGTTGGCTCGATGGGCCAAAGAGTCAATCACGCTTGCGGCTGATGACTGGTCACGCAGTGAATCCCGCCACCACCGGCCGCAATCGCGTCGATGTTCAGCAGCTCGACTTTGCGCTCCGGGTACAGCTTCGACAGCAGCTCGTATGCCTTCTGGTCAGCCGCCTTGTCACCGAATTCCGGGGCGATGATCGCGCCGTTGATCACGAAATAGTTGATGTAACCGGCAGCAAAGTCCGGGTTGTTCTGGCTGAACTTGCTCTTGCGTGGAGCGAGCGGCGGCGAAATCGTGTGGATCTGTAGCGGCCGACCGTCAGCGTCGGTGGCCTTCTTGAGAATCTCCAGGTGCGCCAGCGTGACCGGGTGATCGTAGGATTGCGGGTCGCTATCGAGGTTGGCGATGACCACGCCGGGCTTGATGAACCGCGCGTAGAAATCGACGTGGGCGTCGGTGATGTCCTTGCCTTTGATCCCCGGCAGCCAGATGATTTTGCGCAGGCCCAGCCGCGCCTTCAGTTCGGCCTCGACGTCTGCCTTGCTCCACCCCGGATTGCGGTTGCTGTTGATCCAGCTGCTTTCCGTCATGATCCCGGTGCCGTGACCGTCGACTTCGATGCCGCCGCCCTCGCCCACCAGCTCGCTGCGCAGGTAAGTCGCTTGCGTGTTGTCGGCCACTGTCGCGGCGATTTTCGCATCCTTGCTGTGCTGCTGTTTGTCGCCCCAACCATTGAAGTTGAAGTCCACCGCACCGAGACCGCCCTTGTCGTCGATGACAAAGTTGGCGCCGATGTCACGCATCCAGATGTCGTCGAGCGCCGCAGTCACGTAGGTGACATTGCTCGTGCCGCAATACTGCTCGGCCAGGCTGCGCTCGCCTTTGCGGCAGAACACGGTCACCGGCTCATACCGGGCAATGGCGCGGGCGATGCGGCCGAGTGCGGCCTGCACGTCAGCGGTGAAGTCCTCCCAGATCGCGTCCTGCGCACCGAACGCAATGAACGCGCGCTCGTGCTGGTCGCCCTCGTCCGGCATGAACCAGTCCTGCGCACTGGCCGCCAGCAGTTTGCCCGGCGACAGACCAAGGCCCATAAACGCGGCGCTGACACCGGCGGCGACTGATACTTGTTTGATGAACTCACGACGAGTCGACATGTTGGCTTTCCTGAAAATGGCCGGCGACCAGGCGCCGGCGGTTGCATCACGGATGGGTGGCGGTTTTGAACTTGGTCCAGGTGCGCATGCGGGCACGCATGTCGGCCTGGGGAATGTCCTTGCCCGGGATCAATCGAGCATAGGTCGCGTCGTCGAGGTAGATGTCCGGGTTGTCGCGCATAGCGGCATCGACACTGGCCCGCGCCTTGGCGTTGGAGGTCGGGTAGCCGGTGAAGTTACTGATCGCGGCCATGTTCTGCGGGCGCATCACGAAGTTGATGAATGCGTAGGCGTACTCCGGGTGTTTGGCATCGACCGGAATCGCCATGGTGTCCATCCACACCGTAGTACCCTCGCGGGGAATGCGGTACTGGAATTTCGTGGTCTTGCCAGCGCTGTCCGAGGTGCGTTGAGCCTGGGTCATGTCGCCGCTGTAACCCAGCGACAGGCACAGGTTGCCGTTGACCAGATCGGTCACCGGTTGCGACTGAAACTTGCGAATGTACGGGCGCACTTTCATCAGCAAGTCACTGGCCGCCGCCAGATCTGCCGGTTTGGCGCTGCGCGGATCGCGTCCCAGATAATTGAGTACCACCGCCAGCACCTCATCCGGCGAGTCGATCATCGAGATCCCGCAATCGGCAAATTTCGCCGCCAGTTCCGGCTTGAACAGCAGGTCCAGGCTATTGACCGGCGCGTCGGCCATGCGCTGCTGGATCTGCGCCGCGTTATACGTCAGGCCGATGGTGCCCCAAGTGTAGGGCACGGTGGCCTGGCTGGAATGTTCGTAATGGCTGCGCAATTTCTGCAGGCCGGGTTCGATCTCGGCGAGCGCCGTGAGCTTCGATTGATCCAGCGGCATCAGGCTGCCGGCACGCATCAGGCGCTCGGCCACGGTGTCGCCGGGGAAGATCAGGTCGTAGCCGCTGCCACCGGAGAGCATCTTGGCTTCGAGGGTTTCGCTGCCGTCCATGACGTCGTAGATCACCTTGATCCCGGTTTCGGCGGTGAACCGGCTCAGGGTGTCTTCGGCAAAATAATCGGCCCAGTTGTACAGCCGCAGGGTTTTGTCCTCGGCATGCAGCGACGGGATCACGCAAGTCAGCGCCAGGCCCAGCGCGCCGAGCAGTCGTTTGTGGTGCGTAGCCATGTTCAAACCCCTTGAGTGTTCCAGCGTGCATGGAGGTGGCGACCGTCATGACTGAGCAGCGCGCCATACATGTCCGGTCGGCGATCACGGTAGATGCCCCAGCTCAGGCGCTCCTCGCGCATGGCCTCGAGATCGAGGCTGCGCACCTGCACGCCGGTGCTGTCGCGGTCGGCGGCGGCGAGCAATTGGCCTTTGTGATCGCTGATGAAAGACGAGCCGTAGAAGCTCATGTGCAGCGACGAATCGGTGGTCGCCACCTCGCGCCCGACGCGGTTGGAAGCCACCACCGGCAGCAGATTGGCAGCCGCGTGACCGCGCATGGTCATCTGCCAGTGATCGCGAGAATCCAGCGCCGCGCAGCCAGGTTCGGTGCCGATGGCGGTGGGAAACAACAATACTTCAGCGCCCATCAACGCCAGACAACGCGCCGTTTCGGGGAACCACTGATCCCAGCAGATACCCACGCCGAGGCGGCCGAACGCGGTGTCCCAGACTTTGAAGCCGCTGTCGCCGGGGCTGAAATATTCCTTCTCCTGATAACCGATGGCGTTGGGAATGTGGGTCTTGCGGTACACCCCCGACAGGCACCCGTCGGCATCGGCCACGGTCAGCGAATTGAAATAGGCGTTGCCGGCCTTCTCGAACCAGCTCAACGGCAGCACCACGCCCAGCTCTTTCGCCAGTGCGGCGAAGCGCTGGAGCAGGCGGCTGTCGCGAAACTCCTCGGCCAGGGCCAGGTGTTTATGGCTTTGCTCGATGCAGAAATACGGCGTGGCGAACAGCTCCTGCAACAGGATCACCTGCGCGCCCTTCGCGGCCGCCTCGCGAACCAGTTGCTCGGCCTGATCGAGGTTGCGCTGAAGGTCCCAGGTGCACGGCATCTGGGTGGTGGCGATGGTCAGATGGCTCATCAATCAACCCTCCAGCGGCCAGGCGGGTTGCTGCTGGGTGATGCAATGCACGCCACCGCCGCCGTGGGCCAGGTGATTGATGCGCACCGGCACCACTTCGCGTCCGGGGAACGCCTGTTCGAGCACTTTGGCTGCGACGTGGTCAGCCTCGATGCCGTAGGCCGGCATGATGATCGCGCCGTTGGCGATGTAGAAATTGGTGTACGAGGCACAGAACACTTCGGCTTCAGCGTCCACCGCTTCGCTGGCTTCGTAGAGTTCGATCAGCTGGAATTTACGGCCGTGTGCATCGGTCGCCAGCTCCAGCGCGCGGCGATTCTCGCGCACCACTTCGGCGTACACCGAGTGCTGGTCGTGGGTCGCGTCCACCAGCAACACGCCGGGACGGGCGAACGCACAGACACCATCGACGTGGCCGTCAGTCATGTCGCCGGTGACGTAATCCGGATCGCCCGGCAACCAGATGGTTTTCTTCACCCCCAGCAAGCGGCTGAAAATCGCTTCCATCTCGGCCTTGCCGATGCCCGGGTTGCGATTGGGATTGAGCAGCACCGACTCGGTGGTGATCAGCGTGCCCTCGCCGTCAACGTGAATCGCCCCACCCTCGTTACTCAGCGGCGTGCCAAAGCATTCCAGGCCAAGATGATTGAGTGCGCGGCGTGCCAGGCTTTCGTCCAGGTCGTGCGCCGACTTGCCGCCCCACGCGTTGAAGCGCCAGCTCACCCCCGCCAGCCCTTGCTGCGGATGGCAGATGAAGCTCGGGCCGGAGTCACGGCACCAACTGTCGTTGACCGCCAGCGGGATCAGCTCGATGTTGGCACCACACAGCGCCTTGGCGCTGGCGACCGCTGACGGATCGACCACCAGTTTCACCGGTTCGAAACGGGCGATGGCATTGGCCACCCGGGCGAAGTCTTCCTGCACCTGCGCCAGCGTCACGCGCCAACCCGACTCCCACAGCGTCTGGTTGTGCGGCCAGACCATCCATGTGGCGGCGTGGGTGACCCATTCCGCCGGCATCATCCAGGCGCTGTTTTTATTGTCATTGTGCTGCATGATAAGCCTCGTTAGTTAAGCCAATGTGTTCACGACGACCATGCTACGGACGCATAAACAGGCAAACAAACGATGGATTTAGCGGATAACTGATTAGAGGAACTTATCGATATGCTCAAACACTGGCCACCACTCAGCTCCCTGCGCGGCTTTGAAGCAGCTGCACGCCTGGGCAGTTTTCACAAGGCCGCCGATGAGTTGAGCCTCACTCAATCTGCGATCAGCCAGCAGATCCGTAGCCTCGAGGCGTACCTCGAACAGCCGCTGTTTTTCCGCAGCGGGCGCAGCGTGGCACTGACCGACGCCGGCCACGATCTGCTCAGCACCACCCAGGCGATGCTCCAGCAATTGGCGGTCGGCATCCGTCGCCTCGGGCAATATCAGAAGCCCAATCAACTGGTGCTCAATACCACGCCAGCGTTCGCCCGACATTGGTTGTTGCCGCGTCTGGCGGATTTTCGCGCTCGGCATCCAGAAGTGGATCTGTGGATCTACAGCACCGATGAAGTGCCGGACATGGCGACACAAACCATCGATATCGCCGTGCGCGACGACATCAGTTCCCAGACCGAATGCAGCTTCAAGGTGCTGCACGCCGACCGCCTCTACCCGGCCTGTCATCCGAGCGTGTTGGCGCAACCCGTCGCGCAGCGCAGCACGTTGCACGGCGAACGGGAAATGGACTGGAGCCATTGGGCGGTCGAGGCCGGAGTCGATGTCGGGCAGCAGGATCAGGGCCTGAATTTCTCCGATCCGGGCCTGCTGCTGGACGCTGCGTGTGCCGGCCTGGGGATTGCGCTGGTCAGTCAGTTGCTCAGCCGTCAGGCGCAGGAAAGCGGGCTATTGGTGCCGTTGGTTGAGCAAACCATTCGCGGCCCGAACTGGGCACTGCTGACCCATCGCGACAGCGAAAACGAGCCGATGGCGCGCAGTTTCAGTGAGTGGTTGATCAATAACCTTGGCGCGCCATGACCGGCGCATGTTGCGCCATCAGCTCGATGATCCAGTCAATGAACACCCGAAGTTTCAGGCTGACATGCCGGTTCGGCGGGTACGCCACGTAGAGTGGCATCGGTTCCAGCTGCCAGTCCTCGAACAGCGGCACCAGTTCACCCCGCATGGCATGAGCATCTGACATGTACCTGGGCAACCACAGCACGCCCATGCCGGCCAGACCTGCCGCGAGGTAGGCATTGCCGTCGTCGACCGCCAACACGTGGCGCCCTTTGATCTGCAAATGCTCGCTGCCATTGTGCAAGGCGTAAGGCACCGGTTTGCCGGTGCGCGCCCAGAGAAAACCGACCACTCGATGATGGGAGTCTTCCAGCTCCCGCGGATGCATTGGCGTGCCGGCAACGGCCAGGTAATTCGGCGCAGCGAATACCCCCAATTGAAGATCGGCCACCCGCCGGGCCATCAGCGACTGATCGAGCAGTTCGCCGCCGCGCAGTACGCAATCGACGTTCTCATCAATGATGTCGACGATGCGGTCACTGACGCCCATGTCGATCTGAATGTCCGGGTAACGCTGGTGAAAGTCGGGCAACGCCGGCATCAGAATCAGGCGTGCCAGCGGACTCGGCACATCCACCCGCAACCGGCCCTTGGGCATCGCCGAGGCACCGGACAGCGTGGTTTCGGCATCGTCCAGATCGGCCAGCAAACTGATCACCCGCTGGTAGTAAATCGCGCCATCGGCGGTGACGTTGACCTTGCGCGTGGTGCGGTTGAGCAACTTCACCCGCAGCCGCGCCTCCAGTTGCTGGACGAGTTGAGTCACGGTGGTCTTACTTATGTGCAGGGTCTCGGCGGCTTTGGTGAAACTGCCCGCCTCGACCACCCGGGCGAACGCCTGCATTGCATCGAAACGGTCCACTTTTCGCCCTCTGATTGTTTGGAATCTGCAAACAGTGAACGCCAAGGTTGCGCGTTTATCGCCACTGCGCAAGTCCCTAAAGTCGCTCCATCGTCAACGTTCCAGCATGATGGAGACACCCCATGACACAACGTGATGCAGTTTTCCCTCCGGCCCGCCACACTCTCTACGAACGCCATCGCTACTCGCCGGCGATTCGCTCCAACGGTTTCCTGTTCGTCTCGGGACAAGTGGGCAGCCGTGAGGACGGCTCGCCCGAACCGGACCTGCAAAATCAGGTGCGCCTGGCCTTCAACAATCTGAATGCGATCCTCAATGCCGCCGGGTGCAGCTTCGATGATGCGGTGGATGTGACGGTGTTCATGGTCGATCCGCAATCGACGTTCGAAACCATCTGGGAAGTGGTGCCGGAGTTCTGGGGTCAGGCGCCCTATCCGACGATCACGGCGGTGGGCGTGACCTGGCTGGCAGGCTTTCGCTTCGAGATCAAGGTGATCGCCAGATTGCCGGAAAACGTCTCATCGTAACGTGGGGTAAAACATCGCCAGACACCCGCACTGGCCTTTAACCGCCCGCCTACGTATAACCTCGCCGTTTCGTCTAACCTGATTGAGCGCCCGGCCGCGACACCGCGCCCCGTGGCGCTTAGAATGCGACGCTCATGAAACGGAGATTTCCATGCTCAAACGCACCCTTGCACTGACCGCTGGCCTGGCCCTGTCTTTTTCCACTCTGGTGGCGCACGCCGCCGATGTGCTGCGGGTCAGCGCGATTCCCGATGAAGCACCGACCGAATTGCTGCGCAAGTTCGAGCCGCTGGGGGCTTATCTGGAGCAGCAGTTGGGCATGAAAGTGCAGTTCGTACCCGTCGCCGACTACCCGGCAGTGGTCGAAGCACTGGCGACCGATCGCCTCGACATGGCCTGGCTGGGCGGTTTCACCTTTGTTCAGGCACAGCTGAAAACTCAAGGCGAAGGCAAAACCCCGGTGATCCCGCTGGTGCAGCGCGAGCAGGATGCACAGTTCACCAGCAAGTTCATCACCGCCGACCCGAACGTGAAGAGCCTCGCCGACCTCAAGGGCAAGACCTTTGCCTTCGGTTCGGTGTCGTCCACCTCCGGCAGTCTGATGCCGCGTTACTTCATGCTGAAGAACGACAACATCAAACCTGAAGCCTATTTCAGTCGCGTCGCCTACTCCGGCGCCCATGACGCCACCGTCGCCTGGGTCCAGGCCGGCAAGGTCGACGCCGGTGTGCTGAACGCCAGCGTCTGGCAGAAACTGGTGGACGCCGGCAAAGTCGATACCAGCAAGGTTCATGTGTTCGCCACCACCCCGGCCTACTTCGATTACAACTGGACCGTGCGCGGCACCCTCGACCCGGCACTGGCGGCGAAGATCAAAAAAGCCTTCCTCGCCCTCGACCCGGTGAACCCAGAGCAGAAGAAGATTCTTGATCTGCAAGCGGCCAGCCGCTTCATCGACACCAAGCCCGAGAACTACAAGGGCATCGAGGAAGCTGCTCGCGCCGCCGATCTGTTGAAATGACCCTGAGCCTCAAACAAGGCCGCCTGCACCACGCCAACGGGGTCGACGCGCTACGCGGCGTCGACCTGCAGATTGGCGCCGGTGAACAGGTGGCAATCATCGGCCCGTCCGGGGCTGGCAAGTCGAGTCTGTTGAACCTGCTGGCCACGGCTTTGCGTCCCAGCAGCGGCGAAATCGAGGTCCTGGGCGAACGCCCCTGGCACCTTTCCACCCACCAACGCCAACGCTTGCGTGCGCGCATCGGTCTGGTCCATCAGGCGCCACCGCTGCCGCCGCGCCAACGCGTGGTGACGGCAGTGCTGGCCGGCAAGCTCGGGCAATGGAGCCTGGGCAGGAGCCTGTTGAATCTGCTGCATCCACTGGACATTCCCGGTGCCCGCGCGGCCCTCGCACGACTGGATCTGGGCGACAAGCTGTTCGCTCACTGTCAGCAATTGTCCGGCGGTCAATTGCAGCGTGTGGGCATTGCCCGGGTGCTGTATCAGGCGCCGGAAATTCTGCTGGCGGACGAACCCGTTTCCGCGATGGATCCGGTACTGGCCGGGCACACCCTGTCGATCCTTTCGCAGCATGCCCGCGCTCATCAGGTCACATTGGTGGCGAGCCTGCACGCGGTGGAGCTGGCGCTGGCGCACTTTCCGCGCATCATCGGTTTGCGCGACGGCCAGATCCTCTTCGACAGCCCTGCCGAACAGGTCAGCCGTGACATGCTCGATACGCTGTACGCCAACGAGCAATTGCAAAGCCCGACGACATCGAGTGCGCCGCTGATCGTGCAGATCCCGCGATGCTGAAGGTCGATTCACGAGACCCGGCTACCGCGCCGCGACTGTTGCTGACCCTGCTGGCGATCGCCTTGCTGTGGCCGGGCATCCAGCTCAGCGAACTCGATCTGGGGGTGCTGCTGCACACCGACAGTCAGACCGAAATGGGCCGTTTCATCGCCGGCTTCTGGCCGCCGGCGCACGACGCGGATTTTCTCCAGTTGCTGTTCAAGGCCACCCTGCAAACCCTGGCCATCGCCACCGCCGGTATGGCGTTGGCTTTGCTGCTGGCGGTGCCGGCGAGTTTGCTTGCCAGTCGTGCGCTGTCACTGTCGGCGGCCTCACGGGGCGGTGTTCCAAGCCGGGTCGGGCGCTTGCTGCGCTGGCCGGTGCGCGGATTGCTGATCTTCTTGCGCAGCGTGCCGGAAATCGTCTGGGCGCTACTGTTCGTGCGCGCCGTGGGCCTCGGCCCGGCGGCGGGTGTGCTGGCGATCGCCATCACTTACAGCGGCATGCTAGGCAAGGTTTATGCGGAAATTTTCGAGTCCACCGACCAGCGTCCGGCGCATGCCCTGATGCAGGCCGGCAGCGGGCGGCTCGCAGGTTTTGCCTACGGGATTCTGCCGAATGTCGCGGCGGAGCTGCTGTCGTACACGGTCTATCGCTGGGAGTGCGCGATTCGTGCGTCGGTGGTGATGGGGTTTGTCGGGGCCGGTGGTCTGGGGCAACAGATCGACCTGTCACTGCGCATGTTTGCCAGCGGTGAAGTGGCGAGCATGTTGCTGACCTTCCTGATGCTGGTGCTCGGCGCCGATCAACTCAGCCGCCTGCTGCGCTGGAGGCTGACATGAATCGCCTGATCAATCTGTTACTGATCGTCGGCATTGGCGTAGCGGTTGTCGCCTCATTCGGTTATCTCGAACTCGACCTCGGTGACCTGGGCAGCAGCGCCAGCCTCAAGCAGATGGGCGCCTACGCGCAGCGTTTTCTCAGCCCGGACCTGAGCGCCACGCACATGCAGGCGATCCTCAAAGGGGCAATGGAAACCCTCGCCATGTCGGCCCTCGGCACCTTGCTCGCGGCGGTGTTCGGCATCCTCCTGGCACTGCCCGCTGCCGGGCGTTTCGGCTGGCCGCTGCAAAGCGCCTCGCGCCTGTTGCTCAACGGTCTGCGGGCAATTCCGGAACTGGTGTGGGCGGCGCTGATGGTGCTCGCCGCCGGCCTCGGCCCGAACGCTGGCACCCTCGCGCTGGCCCTGCACACCACCGGCGTACTCGGCCGATTGTTCGCCGAAGCCCTGGAAAACACCCCGCCCGAGCCTGCCGAAGCGATCCGCTTGCAGGGCGGCAACCCGGTACTCGCCTTCTGCTACGGCACCCTGCCCAACCTCGCCCCGCAGTTACTCGCCTATTGCCTTTACCGCTGGGAAAACAACATCCGCATGGCCAGCGTACTGGGCTTCGTCGGCGCCGGAGGGCTGGGGCAGATGCTGTATGTCAGCCTGAGCCTGTTTCAGGAAGCGCAGGCGAGCACGGTGATTCTGGCGATGCTGATTCTGGTATTGGGTGTGGATTCGCTGAGTGCGTGGAGTCGGCAGCGATGGGTCAAGGCCTGAAAGGCCAAGCCAATCAATCAATCAATCAATCAATCCGAATCCATTTCGGTGAATGTAGCCCATTATGTGCGAGAACAACGACACACCGGTGATCGATGCGCGCCATGCGTAGTACTGTTAACATCCAGATCTATCAAAAAATCACACCTCGTCCAGGGATGTTCAGGTTTCGACATGTACAAGATCAAACACATCACAAATGACTTTTTGAGCGTCGCGACTGCTTTACTATCGGACCAATTAATCGGGTCGGAGAAAGCAAATTGAAGCTAACGAAAGTTCGTCTTGAGAACTATAGGGGATTCAAAAGGCTCGATCTTGACCTGCACCCTAATTTGACAGTTATCGTAGGATTGAACGGATTTGGCAAGACCACAGTCATGAGTGCATTCCGTTTGCTGCTTTGGTCTTATGTACGTAATTACGGTAAAGATGTCAGGCGCGGCGCCACCCCTAAAATTACGGCTGATGATATTCATAGTTTCCAGTCCCCTGAGGGTCGAAACAAATTAAACTTCCCATGTTCAGTCAAAGGCATGGTTGATTTTCCCGAAGAGGAAAATTTTTACTACTTCGAAGAAGACTTCGATGACGACACGCCCATAGACATTATCGGGTGCGAACTGACAAAAACCAATGCAAAGATTAATTGGCTGCGCGGAACGTCCTTAGACATATTGGCGAGATCCAAAGCATTGGATGCAGCTATTGATGACCTTAATCGTTGGCAGGGGGAAGAGGGGCAACCAGGAGATTTACCAGTCATCGCATACTATGGAACTAACCGTCTATGGAAAAGAAGTGCAGGATTAAGAAAGGTTGATCGCTCAACCGTCAGATTTGTGGGTTACGACGGAGCAACAAGCCTTGAGTCAAGCTTCATGAGATTTGAATGGTTTATTTTATTTCTCTTCTCTTCAGTGAAAGATGGGTTATTTAGTAAAGAGTACGTCGCACATCTATGGATCGGGGTTAGAGAGGCCATCCGCACAGTGACTGGTTGGGAGTGGCAACTTCCAAAGCAGGACATAAAACAGATTCATTTCAAACGAGACACCGAGGAAAGAAAACTCTCCCAATTGGGAGATGGTGTGCGCTGCATGATAGAACTTGTTGGTGACCTTGCCTGCCGCTGTTCTCTTTTGAACTTCCACTACAAGCAGGATGCCGTAAAGAGAACTTCCGGCGTTGTATTGATTGACGAGGTCGATATGCACCTGCATCCAAGTTGGCAGCAAAAAATCCTGAGCCAATTACAGGAGGCCTTCCCGAAAATCCAGTTCATCGTCACAACGCACAGTCCTCAAGTCCTCAGCACTGTACGGAGGGAAAATATCCGGTTACTTGAACGGGATGCCAGCGGCCAGGTTTCGGCGAATGAACCCCTCGCCCGTACCTATGGCGAACCGAGCGGCGATATTTTGCACAGTGTCATGCAGGTCGATCCGCAGCCACCAGTGGCCGAGAAAGCTGACCTTCAGCGACTAACAGAACTTGTCGATAAAGGCCTTTATGACGAACCGGAAGCACTGCAGCTGACCAAGGAGCTTCAACTCTCCCTCAGTGAGCAACATCCGCAAATGCAGCGACTCAAACGCAGCATTGCTCGGCAACGGGTACTCAAGGGATGAGACATATCGTTCAACGGCGGTATGCCGGTTACCATCTGGATAAATCGCACGAAAACCCGCCACAAACGTCCGACGATGCGACCAGTCGCTGGGGTGGCTTTGATCATAAGCAAGAAGTGATGGAGTTCTTGCTGTCAGAGCAGTATTCGTTGTGTTGTTACAGTGAACTACGTGCTGACGAGCACGAGCTTGGGTATCACATTGAGCATGTCGAAAACAAAAGACAAAACCCGCAGCGAACATTTGACTGCACCAATCTTGCAGCTTCTGCTCTGCGCACCGGAGACAAAGATCCTCTATTGAAGAACCTTCTTGAAGACGAGCAAGCAGGTATCGTCTTCGGTGGACATGCTCCAGGCAAACAGAAGTCGGTCGACATTCGACTCTTCGTTTCGCCACATCAGCCTGATTGCCGGCGCTTCTTCACTTATCTGTCTGACGGACGCGTCGTCCCCGCGGACGGTTTAGAGAAAAAAGATGAAGATCGCGCTCAATACACTATTGACCTACTCAACCTTAACAGCCCCTTCCTATTGATAGAGCGGCGTCGGTGGTGGGACGAGCTGGACGAGATTTTCATAGATCACATTGAACAGGAAATGGATCTGGAATGTTTGGTTGGTATCAATTTGGTGCCTTGCAATAACAGGCTCTATCCTTTTTTCAGCTTGACCCGAAGCTTTTTCGGTCGCGTTGCCGAGGGTGTCATCGAAAAGGCAGCCCCTGAGCTCATTTAATCGATCCCTTCTCAACTCTACGCCTAATGCCCCGTCGCCAACCGATACTGACGCGGGGTAAACCCGGTCGACGCCTTGAACTGCCGGGTAAACGCGCTGTGGTCGGTATAACCGCACTGCAGCGCCACTTCGGTGATCGGCAAGTCTCCGTGCAACAGCCGATGCGCATGCTCAAGGCGCACTTTCTGGATCATCTGCCGCGGCGTCAGGTGGAACACCCGTTTGCAGTAACGCTCCAGTTGCGCCACTGAAATCCCGGCGATGCGCGTCAGTTCACCGAGGCTGACGCGGCGATTGAAATTCGCCCGGATATACTCGTCTACCGCCGCCAGGCGTTGATAGGCCGGGTGGGTTTCGCTGGCGGTTTGCAGGTCGACGGAAATTCCTGCCAAGCCGATGATCTGGTTATTGCGGTCGTACAGCGGACGCTTGTGAGTCAGGCACCAGCCCGGCTCGCGACTGCCGTACAGATGCAGTTCCAGCTGATCTTCCAGCACAAACCCCTCTTCAAGCACCCGCCGATCCTGCTCGGTATAGCCCGGGCCCAGTTGCGCCGGAAACACCTCGGCGCTGGTCTTGCCGAGCAACGGTCGCAGGTCTTTCAAACCACAGCGCTGCACCAGCGTACGGTTGGCCATGACGTAGCGCGCCTGCAGATCCTTGATGAAGATCGCCGCGTTGGGAATCACGTCCAGCATCGGTAACAGCAGCGCCATGCCCGCCAGCAGATCGTCGAGGGTCTCTGGCCGGCTCGCCTCGTTCTGTTGGCTCAGGATCGCAAACGCATTCTGCATCATGCCCCTCACTCCCCACGTTGCGCATTCACCTGCGCGCAGATTGCCCCATGGCTGACAGCCTGTCGAGCCGGGGCTTTGGCGTCGGCCATTGTGCTGAATTCGTCATTGATGCCGGCAAAAAACATCAATCGCGCCGCGCTTGATGAGTTCACTGTAGCGCCACTGCACGCCCCTCCAACAACCAACAAGAAGGCGACGCTATGACAGGCCAAGGCAAGTTCAAGAAACAACTTTCACTGACAGACCTCACGTTCATCGGACTGGGGGCGATCTTCGGTTCGGGCTGGTTGTTCGCGGCCAGTCACGTGTCCGCCATCGCAGGTCCCGCAGGGATCTTCTCTTGGCTGCTCGGCGGCTTCGCCGTGTTGCTGCTGGGCATCGTCTACTGCGAATTGGGCGCCGCGCTGCCCCGCGCCGGCGGTGTGGTGCGCTACCCGGTTTACTCCCACGGCCCGCTGCTCGGCTACCTGATGGGTTTCATCACCTTGATCGCGTTTTCCAGCCTGGTGGCCATCGAAGTGGTCGCCTCACGGCAATATGCAGCGGCGTGGTTTCCCGAGCTGACCAAGGTCGGTTCCAGTGACCCGACCGTGCTGGGCTGGTTTGTACAATTCGGTCTGTTGTGCCTGTTTTTCCTGCTCAACTACCGCAGCGTGAAAACCTTCGCCATGGCCAACAATCTGGTCAGCGTGTTCAAGTTCATTGTGCCGCTGCTGGTGATCGGCGTGCTGTTCACCTTCTTCAAACCGGCCAACTTCGAAGTGCATGGCTTCGCCCCGTTCGGCCTGTCCGGGATCGAAATGGCGGTGTCGGCCGGCGGTGTGATCTTCGCTTATCTGGGCCTGACGCCGATCATTTCGGTGGCCAGTGAAGTGAAGAATCCGCAACGCACGATTCCGATTGCACTGATCCTTTCGGTGCTGCTCTCCACCGCCATCTACGTGCTGCTGCAAACCGCTTTTCTCGGCGGCATCCCGACCGAAATGCTCGCCAATGGCTGGGCCGGCGTCGCCAAGGAACTGGCCCTGCCGTATCGCGACATCGCCCTGGCACTGGGCGTCGGCTGGCTCGCATATCTGGTGGTGGCAGACGCGGTGATCTCGCCAAGCGGCTGCGGCAACATCTACATGAACGCCACTCCACGGGTGATCTACGGCTGGGCGCAGACCGGAACCTTCTTCAAGATATTCACCCGCATCGATGAGAAGTCCGGCATCCCGCGCCCTGCGCTGTGGCTGACCTTTGGCCTGTCGGTGTTCTGGACCCTGCCGTTCCCGTCGTGGGAAGCGCTGATCAACGTGGTCTCCGCCGCGCTGGTATTGAGCTACGCCGTGGCCCCGGTGACGGTTGCCGCACTGCGCCGCAACGCGCCGGACATGCCGCGTCCGTTCCGGGTCAAGGGCATGAGCGTGCTCGGGCCGCTGTCGTTCATCATCGCTGCGCTGATCGTCTACTGGTCGGGCTGGAGCACCGTGTCGTGGTTGCTTGGCCTGCAAATCCTGATGTTCGTCATCTACCTGTTGTGTGGCCGCATGGTGCCGACTGCGCACCTCAATCTCGGCCAGCAAGTACGCTCGTCGGCGTGGCTGATCGGCTTCTACGCCGTGACCATCGTCCTCTCCAAACTCGGCAGCTTCGGCGGTATCGGCGTACTCAGCCACCCGTTCGATACGGTGATCGTCGCGGTCTGCGCACTGGGCATCTACTACTGGGGCGCCGCCACCGGCGTACCGGCGCACCTGATTCGTCTGGAAACCGAGGACGACGAAAGCGAAGCCGCTGAATCCTCCGCCAGCACCGCCAGCGGCCAACGCCCGGCTCACGCCTGACTTTCACGCAATGGACGAGTTCATGAAACGAATACACATCATCGATTCCCACACCGGCGGCGAACCCACGCGCCTGGTGATGCAAGGCTTCCCCGACGTGCACGGCAACAGCATGGCCGAGAAGCGCGACAACCTGCGCACCCGGCATGATCAATGGCGCCGTGCCTGCCTGCTGGAGCCGCGTGGCAACGACGTACTGGTCGGCGCGCTGTACTGCGAGCCGGTGTCGCCGGATGCGACCTGCGGGGTGATTTTTTTCAACAACGCCGGTTATCTCGGCATGTGCGGCCACGGCACCATCGGCTTGATCAATTCGCTGCATCACCTGGGCCGCATCGAACCGGGCGTGCACAAGATCGACACGCCGGTCGGCCCGGTCAGCGCCACCCTGCACGATGACGGCGCAGTGACCCTACGCAACGTGCCCGCCTACCGCCATCGCAAACAGGTGCCGGTCGAAGTGCCCGGTTACGGACGCGCATTCGGCGACATTGCCTGGGGCGGCAACTGGTTTTTCCTTGTCTCAGAGCACGGCCAGGACCTGCAGATGAGCAACGTCGAAGCCTTGACCGATTACACCTGGGCGATGCTCAAGGCACTTGAGGCCCAAGGCATCCATGGCGAGGACGGCGCGCTGATCGATCATGTCGAACTGTTTGCCGACGACGACCGGGCCGACAGCCGCAACTTCGTCATGTGCCCGGGCAAGGCCTACGACCGCTCGCCCTGCGGCACCGGGACCAGCGCCAAACTGGCCTGCCTGGCCGCCGACGGCAAACTCGCCGAAGGCCAGGTCTGGACCCAGGCCAGCATCACCGGCAGCCAGTTCGAAGCCCGCTTCGAATGGGAAGGCGAGCGCGTGCGCCCGTTCATCACCGGGCGCGCCTGCATGACCGCCGACGCCACCCTGCTGATCGACGAACAAGACCCTTTCGCCTGGGGCATCTGACCTGCCCCGTTTTTAACCGATCTGAATGAATGTCCCGAGGAGCTACAACAATGAGCGATAACATCTTCACTGGCTGCATTCCGGCCCTGATGACCCCCTGCACCGCCGCGCGCAAACCGGACTTCGACGCCCTGGTCGCCAAGGGCCGCGAGTTGATCGATATCGGCATGAGCGCGGTGGTTTACTGCGGTTCGATGGGCGACTGGCCGCTGCTGACCGAGGCCGAGCGTCAGGAAGGCGTGGCGCGTCTGGTGGCGGCTGGCGTACCGACCATCGTTGGCACCGGCGCGGTCAACAGCCGTGAAGCGGTATCCCACGCCGCCCATGCCGCGAAAGTCGGCGCCCATGGCCTGATGGTGATTCCGCGCGTGCTGTCCCGTGGCGCCTCGGCGACCGCGCAAAAGGCCCATTTCGCTGCCATTCTCCAAGCCGCACCGAACCTGCCGGCAGTGATCTACAACAGCCCTTACTACGGTTTCGCCACCCGCGCCGAGCTGTTCTTCGAACTGCGCCGCGAATACCCGAACCTGATCGGCTTCAAGGAATTCGGTGGCGGCGCCGACTTGCGCTACGCCGCCGAGAACATCACCTCGCAGGACGATGCCGTAACCCTGATGGTCGGCGTCGATACCCAAGTGGTGCACGGTTTCGTCAACTGCAACGCCACCGGCGCCATCACCGGCATCGGCAACGCCCTGCCCCGCGAAGTCCTGCAATTGGTGGCACTGAGCAAGCAGGCGGCCAAGGGCGACGCCAAGGCCCGGCGCCTGGCCCGTGAACTGGAAGCGGCGCTGGCGGTGCTGTCGTCGTTCGATGAAGGCTGCGATCTGGTGCTGTATTACAAGCACCTGATGGTGCTCAACGGCGACCGCGAATACGCCCTGCACTTCAACCAAACCGATGCCCTGAGCGACGCCCAGCGCCGCTACGCCGAGACCCAGTACGCACTGTTCCGCCAGTGGTACAAAAACTGGTCCGCCGAACAGAACTTCGCCTGACCGCTACCCCTGCCCCGGTATCACACGCCGGGGCTTCACTCGAATTATCAGGAACCGCCATGACTCTGACAGGCCACATGCTGATCGGCGGCCAAGCCGTTGCCGGCAGCCGTGAAGCGATCCGCGGGATCGACCCCACCACCGGCTCCGTGCTCGAACCGGCCTATGCCGGCGGCAGCGCTGAGCATGTCGAACAGGCCTGCGCCCTGGCGTGGCAAGCGTTTGACCGTTATCGCGAGACGTCCCTGAGCGCTCGCGCCGAATTTCTCGAGACCATTGCCGATGAGATTGAAGCCCTCGGCGATGAACTGATTGACCGTGCAGTGGCCGAAAGCGGTCTGCCACGTGCGCGTATTCAAGGTGAGCGCGGGCGCACTTGCGGGCAACTGCGCACCTTCGCCCGCACCCTGCGCGCTGGCGAGTGGCTGGACGTGCGGGTCGATCATTCGCAACCACAGCGCCAGCCGCTGCCACGTTCTGATCTGCGGCAACGGCAGATCGCTTTGGGGCCGGTGGCGGTGTTTGGCGCCAGCAACTTTCCCCTGGCGTTCTCCGTGGCGGGCGGTGACACCGCCTCGGCACTGGCCGCCGGTTGCCCGGTGATCGTCAAGGCGCACAGCGCGCATCCCGGCACCAGTGAATTGGTCGGCCAGGCGCTGACTCGTGCAGTGAAAAAGTCCGCTTTGCCCGAAGGCGTGTTTTCATTGCTGTTCGGTTCCGGCAATGAAGTGGGTATTGCGCTGGTCAGCGATTGGCGCATCAAGGCTGTGGGCTTCACCGGTTCGCGCAGTGGCGGCCTCGCCCTGAGCAAAGCGGCGCAGGCGCGGCCCGAGCCGATTCCGGTGTATGCGGAAATGAGTTCGATCAATCCGGTGCTGCTGTTTCCCGCAGCTCTTGCAGCGCGGGGCGAGGCGCTGGCGCAGGGCTTCGTCGCCTCGCTGACCCAGGGCGCCGGGCAGTTCTGCACCAATCCCGGACTAGTCATCGCTCGCCAAGGGCCGGCGCTGGACAGCTTCATCGCGGCGGCCGCCGAGCGAGTCCAGCGCAGCCCGGCGCAAACCATGCTCACACCGGGGATTTTCCGCGCCTATGCAAGCGCCGTCGCCGCGCTGGCCGAACATCCGCAAGCGCAGTGCGTGGCCAGCGGTCTCGCCGCTGAAGGGCCGAACCAGTGCCAGGCGCAGTTATTCGTCACCCGCGCGCAGGATTTCCTCGCCGACGCACGCCTGCAAGGGGAAATTTTCGGCGCGGCGTCGCTGATCGTACAGTGCGCCAACGACGATCAAATCCGTCAGGTTTGCGAACATCTCGAAGGCCAGTTGACCGCCACGCTGCACCTGGATGACGCCGATCTGGATCGCGCCCGCGCCTTGTTGCCGACGCTGGAACGCAAGGCCGGACGCCTGCTGGTCAACGGCTGGCCGACCGGGGTCGAAGTGTGTGATGCGATGGTTCATGGCGGGCCGTTCCCGGCCACTTCGGACTCGCGCAGCACCTCGGTGGGCACGGCGGCGATCCTGCGGTTCCTGCGCCCGGTGTGCTATCAGGATTTCCCCGACAGCCTGCTGCCGTCAGCGTTGCAACAGGCCAATCCGCTGCACTTGCGGCGGTTGCTCGACGGTCAGAGGGAAGCCTGACACATGTCCGATAACTTCACAGCGGACAACGCCGACATCGCGGTGATCGGCGCCGGCATCATCGGCGTCGCCTGCGCCCTGCAACTGGCGCGCCAGGGCCGGCGGGTGGTGGTCATCGACCGTCAGCCGCCAGGGCATGGTGCCTCGTTCGGCAACGCCGGGCATCTGGCGACCGAACAGGTGTTTCCGATTGCCGACGCGTCGATCCTCAAACGCCTGCCAGCGATGCTGATGGACCCGATGGGCCCGCTGCGTCTCGACTGGAAGTACATGCCACGCGCCGTGCCGTGGTTCACCCGTTTGTTGCTGAACCTGCGCCCGGCGCCGTTCCAGCGCACGATTGCCGGCCTGCGTGCGCTCAACGAAAGCAGCTTCGCCGCGTGGAATCGCTTGCTGCAGAGCATCAGCCAAGCGGATCTGCTCAAGGAGGACGGCTCGCTGCTGGTATTCGAACGCGCCGAATCGCGGCAAGCCATCGACGCCTTGCAGGCGCGCATGAGCCAGCAACAGGTGCCGGTGGATTTCTGGTCGGCCAGTACCGTACACAACAGCGCGCCGCAGCTCAGCGCGCAGATTCAGGGCGGCTTGTTCTTTCCGCGCACCGGGCACTTTCTCGACCCGTATCGGGTGGTGTGTGAACTGGTGAGCGCCGCCAAAGCGGCCGGCGTGCAGTTCCTCGAACAAGAAGTGCTGGGCGGCCAGTTGCAGGAACATTGCGTGGCGTTGAACACCACTCAGGGCCGCTTCACCGCGCGCCAGGTGCTGATCGCCTGTGGCGCGCACTCGGCGAAACTCACGGCTGCACTGACCGGCAAACAGGTGCCGCTGGACACCGAACGTGGCTATCACCTGATGCTGCCGCACGAACACGAGCGGCTGCCGTTCGCCGTCACCTCGCTGGAGCGCAAGTTCATCATGACGCCGATGGCCGGCGGCTTGCGGCTGGCCGGTACGGTGGAGTTTGCCGGCCTTGAGCGCCCGCCGTTCATGGAGCGCGCCTGGCAGTTGCACCGTTTGAGCAAGGGTTTGTTCCGTCGCGATTTGAACGCTGAAGACGCGACGCCGTGGATGGGCTTTCGCCCATCGCTGCCGGACTCGCTGCCGATCATCGACAAGGTCTGCGACGGCAAGGTACTGCTCGCGTTCGGTCATCAGCATCTGGGGCTGACGCAGGCGGCGGTGACAGCGGAGCTGGTCGCGCAGATGGTCTTACCGGGAACACATTCCGGCTTGCCGGCATTGGATGCCTATCGACTGGGTCGCTTCTGAGATATCGATGAAACGTTTTTGGTTTCATAATGAGCGCCGACCTTAGCCCTGCGCACATGGAACCGACTATGACCTCGACAATGGATACCCAGACACCCGAGCCGCAAGCCATCTGCAACCCGATCACCAGCAGCGCGATTTTCATCGTCGCCACGCTGATGCCCGGCAGCGACGCCGCCAGCCAGGTGCGCGGCTGGTGCGGCGACATCGCCGCCCTCACCCGTTCGGTCGGCAAACGCGTGCCCAACGGAAACCTGTCGTGTGTCTGCGGGTTCAGCGCCAACGCCTGGGACGCGCTGTTCGGCAGCCCGCGCCCGGCATCGCTGCATCCGTTCCGTGAGTTCGGCGTGGAAGGCCGCCGCGCGGTGGCGACCCCGGGGGACATCCTGCTGCACATCCGTGCCGACCAGATGGACCTGTGTTTCGAACTGGCGACGCAGCTGTGCAGCGCGCTCAATGGCGCGATCACCGTGGTGGATGAGGTGCAGGGTTTCCGTTACTTCGACATGCGCAGCATCATCGGTTTCGTCGATGGCACCGAGAACCCGGTGGGGCGCAAGGCAGACCACTTCACCCTGATCGGCAACGAAGACCCGGCGTTCGAATCCGGCAGCTACGTGCTGGTGCAGAAGTACCTGCACAAGATGGACGCGTGGAATGCGCTGAGCGTCGAAGCTCAGGAAAAGGTGATCGGCCGGACCAAGCTGGCCGACATCGAACTCGGTGAAGAAGTGAAACCGAGCAACTCCCACAGTGCCCTGACGACCATCACCAAGGACGGCCAGGAGCAGAAGATCCTGCGTGACAACATGCCGTTCGGCCGCCCGGGGGCTGGCGAGTTCGGTACCTTCTTCATCGGCTACGCGCGCTCGCCCGAACCGATCGAGCAGATGCTGGAGAACATGTTTGTCGGCAAACCCGTCGGCAACTATGACCGTTTGCTGGACTTCAGCACGGCGGTCACCGGGGGTCTGTTTTTTGTGCCTTCAGCCGACTTGCTCGAAGCGCTGGCGGATCGAGAGCCCGAGCAGGCGTGACACTTTAGCGCCACGCCCGCCCGTCACTCAGTGTGGCGCGCGCGGGATGGTTTTCAGCAGGTCTTCCGGGCTGATGTGACCAACCACGCTGCCCGGTTGCGGCAGGTTGAGAATGTGACCTTTCATCTTGCCGATGATGTGCATCTCGCACGGCTTGCAGTCGAACTTCAGGGTCAGCACTTCGTCGCCGTGAATCAGCTGCATCGGCGCGACCTTGGTGCGCACACCGGTCACGCCCTTGGCCTGTTTCGGGCACAGGTTGAACGAGAAACGCAGGCAGTGCTTGGTGATCATCACCGGCACTTCGCCGGCCTCTTCGTGGGCCTCGTACGCCGCATCGATCAGCTTCACACCGTGGCGGTGATAGAAGTCGCGCGCCTTCTGGTTGTAGACGTTGGCGAGGAACGACAGGTGCGACTCCGGGTACACCGGCGGCGGCGTGGTTTCGGCTTTGCGGCTGCCACGCGGATGCGCCGCGACACGGGCGGCGGTCAGCGCTTCGATCACTTCGCGGCGCAAGGCCTTGAGCTGCGAGTTCGGAATGAAGAACGCCTGCGGCGCATCCAGTTTCACGTCGATCGCGTGGTACTGGGTGGTGCCGAGCTGACCGAGCAGATCCTGCAATTGCTCCAGCGCCTGCTCCGGCTTGTTGGCCACGCCGAACGGACCGTTCAGGGTCACGCTGGCACTGATGCCCTCCTCACTGGTGGCGGTCACTTGCAGCTGTTCTTCACGCAGACGTGCGACCCAGCTCAGGGCCACCCGACGCTCGGCAGACGTCTTCTGCAGCGCCTGTTGCCAGTTGTGGTCGAGGTTGCGGTTCAGCGGATGGTTCGGGCGCAGCTTGTACAGGCCTTCCGGCATTTCGTTCGGCTCGACGCGGTAGCGATAGCGCTTCTCGCCGTCTTCTTCGAACTCGCCCTTCGGCTCGGCGATGTTGGCGCGGAAACCCACCACTTCACGCTTGACCAGTACGTTGAGGCCGTCGCCGTTGGACAGCGGCTCTTGAGTCACTACCTGCATGTCACGCTTGCCGACTTTCTCGACGGTGCCCACTGGCAGACCGGTGAAGGTTGGCGAGTCGAACGCGCCGATATCGATCTTGCGATCGGTGACGAAGTAATCGGTGCTGCCACGATGGAAGGTTTTTTCCGGGTCCGGCAGAAAGAAATGCGCGGTGCGCCCGCTGGAGGCGCGGGCCAGGTCCGGGCGGTCTTCGAGCACGTCGTCGAGGCGCTGGCGGTAATAGGCAGTGATGTTCTTCACATAGCCCATGTCCTTGTAGCGACCTTCGATCTTGAACGAGCGCACACCGGCCTCGACCAGCGCGCGGATGTTGGCGCTCTGGTTATTGTCCTTCATCGACAGCAGGTGTTTTTCGTAGGCGATCACCCCACCCTTTTCGTCTTTCAGGGTGTACGGCAAACGGCACGCCTGAGAGCAGTCGCCACGGTTGGCGCTGCGGCCGGTCTGCGCGTGGGAGATGTTGCACTGCCCGGAGAACGCCACGCACAGGGCGCCGTGAATGAAGAACTCGACGGCCGCGTCGGTTTCATCGGCGATGGCACGGATTTCTTTCAGGTTCAGCTCACGGGCCAGCACCAGTTGCGAGAAACCGGCCTGATCGAGGAACTTCGCTCGCTCCAGCGTGCGGATGTCGGTCTGGGTACTGGCATGCAGCTCGATCGGCGGGATGTCCAGTTCCATCACGCCCAGGTCCTGGACGATCAGCGCGTCGACACCGGCGTCGTACAACTGGTGGATCAGCTTGCGCGCCGGCTCCAGTTCGTTGTCGTGCAGGATGGTGTTGATGGTGGTGAAAATGCGCGCGTGATAACGACGGGCAAACTCCACCAGCTCGGCGATTTCGCTCACCTCGTTGCAGGCGTTATGGCGCGCGCCGAAGCTCGGGCCACCGATGTACACGGCGTCAGCGCCGTGCAGGATGGCTTCACGGGCAATGGCCACGTCACGGGCGGGGCTGAGCAGTTCCAGGTGATGCTTGGGCAAGGACATAGTTTTTTTAGTCAGGCTGTCACGGTTAAGGCGCGCATTGTAGCTGCGAAACGCCCGGCCGGCACGCCTGTGCTGCCAAGTGGCAGGCCTTGTGAGCGGAAATCCGCGCCAGGCTCCAGCTTTTTTTGGACAGACAGACCGCCATCGCCAGCCACAGGGAACTGTGGTGGTCCGCAATCGATGGCTTCACACAAATCAATGTGGGAGCGAGCCTGCTCGCTCCCACAGGAAAATCAGGCCTTGGCAGCCATCGCGGTGACTTCCACGCGCATGCCTTCCACCGCCAGCGACGCCACGCCAACAGCGGCGCGCACCGGCCATGGTTTGGCGAAGAAGCGCTTGTAGACTTCGTTGAATGCCGCGCGATCAGCCATGTCGGTGAGGTAGATGGTCAGGTGCATGACCCGATCCATCGAACTGCCCGCCCGCTCCAGCGCCACTTTCAGCGCCTGCAGGGTGCATTCGCTTTGCAGGGTGATGTCGCCCAGCTCCAGGCTGCCGTCGGCGCGGGTCGGGATCTGGGTCGAAACCAGAATGCCGTTGAAACCGACAACGTCGGAGGAAATGGAGTCCGCATCCGGATCAGGGGTGAAGCTGAGGTCTTGATTAGCCATGTAAGTCTCTTGTCTGGAGAGAGTGAGGGTCGCCGGGGAATAACCTGCCGGGACTTTTCGCGGGGGGGAGTTTACAACAGTCACCCGCTCAAGCTCAGGCAACCGTCGCGGCCAGACACAAATCGCGCGCACAAAAAAACGCCAGCCCTTTCGGACTGGCGTTTTTTCTGAATATGGCAGGGGCGGCTGGATTCGAACCAACGCATGGCAGGATCAAAACCTGCTGCCTTACCGCTTGGCGACGCCCCTGTATCTCAAGCTCTGTAACAAGCTCTGCGAGAATGGGCCGCAATTTACCAACCTTTTTTCGATCTGGGAAGCCCTGAATGCAAAAAAATTGTTTTAAAACAGCCAGTTATTTCTGAACCAAGGCAAATGCCGCGATTCACTTCGACAAATTCAACGCAATCGCCTCGCGAATCAGCGCTTTCAAGGCCTGCGCATCGACCTGGTCGCCCTCGTGAAAATCAATCGCCCGCCGGGTGTTGCCCTCCAGGCTGGCGTTGAACAATCCCGCAGGATCGGCCAGCGCCGCGCCCTTGGCGAAGGTCATCTTCACCGCAGCCTTGTAGGTCTCCCCGGTGCAAATGATGCCGCCCCGCGACCACACCGGAACACCGCGCCACTTCCACTCCTCCACCACCTCGGGATCAGCCTGGTGAATGACCTTGCGAATCTCGCCGAGGATGGCACCGCGCCAATCGGCCAGTTCAGCGATTCGTGCGTCGATCAGTACCGAAGCATCGGTGAGCGGTTTTTCGGGTTTCATGGCGAGGTTCTCCTCGGTGTCGTTTGAATCGTTTCGTTTACAAGCCGATTTGCTTGAGTCCCTCGCGCATTCCCTGATCCGCTTGCTCGCACCATTGCTTGAGGCTCAGATCCGGTGGGAGGTTGCCTTCCAGACTCTTGTATTGACCATCAGCCAACACTTCGCCTTTGCGACCGAAACCTTCGCTCTTGTCGCCATCGGCCTTGTCGAACTCACCCGGCATATTCGCAACGAACACCACCATCTTGTTGGCGTTTTCAGTGCTGTCCGCTTTCAGGTAGCCCTTGTCGACGCAATGCTTGATCAGGCCCGACATGTTACGACCGCTGTCGTACATGCCTTTCAGGGTAGCGGGATCTGGCGCTTCTGCGCGAGCCAGGGCGGAGGCGCCTAAAGTGGCAGTCAGTGCGAGGATCACAGCGGTGTTTTTCATGTTCATTCCTTTAAAGTCCAGATTTCCAGTGAAACTTCTCAATTCCAAAACAACCGCTTACCAGACTTCCAGAGCTGGCGTACAAAACCCGGAAACGATATCCATCACCTCCAGGATCCGATCCTCCAACTCTTCATCGGCATCACCGCGCATTGAACCCAACAGTTCATTGACCGATGCAGCGGAAAAACCCTTGTCTCGATACTTCAGCAGGACTTCCCGTATAGAAAGAAGATCCCCCCCCCTCTTCAATGCGCCGGACAGTTCATCATCCAACGGTTTATCAAGCGATTTCATCATTGTTTCTCCCAATGCTCAGCCGTCGAACCTAGTGCCTTCTGGTAATCAGAAATCGGCATGACCTTACTAGGCTGAATGGTTCCGTGAGTTTTTTTGTCTTGCACGTAACGAAGACTTTCCGGAAGTGAATCGGTATTCAATTTGCAGGCGCTGTCTTTGCCGGTTCCGCCGGGTAACGTAGAGGGGCGCCGATGATCCGGCAGGTTTTGCGGGGTATCCGGCGCTACGGACATCCCACCGGTATTGGGATGAACGTTCCCATCTTTATCAACCGGAATATCGACAGGACGTACCCCTAGCCCACGTGCGGTCGAGTCCGCAATGGGCTTACCTGTTTCGTCGGTTTTCATGGCCCGATAGACATCGACCCCCGTCAGGCCCATCGGATCCACCCACCCTGTAGGGTTCGGACCATAGGTATAGAGATTCAGACCGCCTGCATAACCGATCGGATCCTGGCTGACGAATCGCCCCACCGCCGGATCATAGTAACGATGCCGGTTGTAATGCAGCCCGGTCTCATGATCATGGTACTGCCCCGGAAATCTTATAGGGTTTCTCACATCACGTTGTCGGGCCCATTGCGATTGCTGCTCCGATATCGCCCCCCACGCCTTGTACTGAGCCGTCCAGACCAACTGTCCCTCAGAATCGGTCAGCTCCTGAGGCGTCCCCAGGTGATCGCACTGATACCAAAGCAAAACGTCAATTGGCTGAACTGTGACCTTGCGACTCCATAACGGATCGTCATCCAGGCTGTACTCTCCCTGATACTCAGGCTGATTCGTCAGCGTAATCGGGGCGTGTCGTATGGCCTGTGCTACTGGAACGAAACTGCCAGGCTCGAAAATGTAATGCACCGTGCGTCCCGCGCCGCCATCCAGCTGCGCGGCACTGCTTTCCCAGGCAAGTCGGTCACCGTCCCAGCCATAGAGCGTGAAACCACAGCCGTACTCTCGCTGTATCCGTGCATGCTCGTTCCGGTTCCAGTGCGACCCCGCCTCGGGACGCCCCTTGTAATGGGCGATAGAGTTTTTGTGAAGACGTCGTCCAAGAGCGTCATAGGCGAACTCAACCGACAAGCGTTGATCTTCAAATCGCACCAAACGGTCAAACAAATCCCATTGCAGGAAGCTGCGCTGATTGTTTTGCAAACGCTCGATCAGGTTGCCGCGCTCATCGTATGTGAAGTGATTACCTTCGTACTCGCGCAGCAGGTTATCTACCTGCCTCTCCTGGCGCGGAGACTGGTCCAATGGTCGTCGAATTTCACTGGTCTTTTCATCAAGCAGATTACTGGCCGGATCAAAGGTGAATGTTTCAACTACCTGTCGTGTCGCTGCTTCCAACAGTCGACCGAGAGGGTCGTAGCGGTATGAAATCGGGCCTCTTCGGGTATCGTTGATCGCAGTCAGTTGACCAGCAGCATCGTATTGATATGTCCGTTTGACAAGGCTCGCACTGTCCTCACTGCGTCCCAGCACCTGCTCCTGCAAACGACCGGCGCAATCCCACTTTTGCGTCTGTTGAAGGTGGTTGCCCTGATGCCGAACAATCTCACGATGAAGGTCATCGCGTTCCAGGCCAATCAGCTCGTGCTCGTCCAGGCGTAGTCCCAACAAATGACCACTGCCATAGGTGAGCCAACTGACACGGTGCCCGTCCGGACGAACTGTCGCGACACGATTGTTGAGCACATCGTACTCGTGCTGCCACACGCCAACTACCGGTGGCTGGTCCAGCCCAAGGTAATGCTGATGCTCGCGCAGCACATTGCCGGCCAGGTCGTGAAACCACTGCAAGCGACTGTCTACGTTGGCGGCTTCAATCAGGTGACCGTTGCCGTCGTAAATGAAGCGCTCGCTCTGCGATTTCTTACCTTGACTGGCGCGTCGCTCAATCAGGCGTCCCATGGCATCAAAGCTCACGCAAATTACACGCTCGCCGTTGACGATATGACTCAATCGGCCCGTATCAGAATCATACCGATAGCGGGTGATACGACCATCAAAGCTCTTTTCCTCCAGCAGGCGACCCATTGGGTCGTAAAGGAAATGCGCTCGGCTCTCGTTTTCGTTGTCCAGCGCCTGCAAGCGCCCGAGACGATCCCAGCGGTAGACCAACGTATGCTCATTAGCATCGATGCGCTCGGCTACAAGGCCAGCAGCCGTATACGCCCAGGAAGTGCAGCGGCCAAGACGATCCGTATGCGCGAGCAACCGAGCTTCAGCGTCTCGTTCAAAATACTCCTCGGTCTTGTCCGGGTGCCTGATCAAAACCAACTGGCCCAGTCGATACCCATACTCGGTACTCTGGCCGGTCGCGTCGGTAAAACAGATCATCTGTCCGAGTTCGTTGTACTCCCAGGCACTGGTCTTTCCTGAGCAGTCAACATACTCGATCAGTTGACCGGCATCGTTGTAGTCGAGCTTCTTCTCATTGCCGTCGGCGTCTTTGATTGCAGTCGGCAACCCTGCCACGCTGTAGGCGTATTCCGTTACGTTACCAAGGGGGTCGACTGCTTCCACAAGGTTGCCATGATCGTCATAAGCACGCAGCCACTGCCCTCCTTCTGCATCGCTGGTCTTGATCAGTTGATCCAGATCGTCGTAGGCAAAATGCAGCACGCTGTCGTCAGCACGCAAATGTTCAACAACGTTGCCACGCTCGTCGTAGATGAAGCGATCAGTTGTGCCGTCAGCATGTACGTGTCGAATCAGGTTTTTCGCTTCGTCCCGGAACAACCACTCGGAACGTTCATCCGGATGGCGAATGCGGTACGTATAACCAAGAATGTCGTAGTAGTGCCAGGTTTCGTTACCGTACGCATCGGTGACATAGGTCAGGCGAATATTCTCGTCCCACTCAAGGCGCGTGTCGAAACTGCCGTCGTCCGCCCACTCGCGTACGGCTCGGGCATCAGCGCCAGTGCTCTGCCACTGAAGATTCATGCCCCGTCCAGTCCGATCGGTGTAACGATGAATCAGATGATTCTGGTACTGGTAGCTCCAGGCCGCACCGTTCTCGTCCTGAGCCTGAATCAAATCACCGACGCTGTCGTAGTGATAGGCACACAGTTGACGCTGAGGAACTCCGTCGCTGATCAGCCAAAGGCCCTTCAAGCGACCGTGCTCATCAAGCAGGGTGCCGAGGTGATATTTAACGTCGGCCATATCACCCTGGTAGGTAATCAGGTCGGACAGCACCGGCATTCCTTGGTGGCGATGCTCGTAGTGCAGCATGATTCCCGCACCGTTGCGCAGCACCACGCCGACCAGCACGAAACGTTGTCCACGACGCAGATAGGTTTCCTTGCGTTCAAACCCTCTGCACAACAGCAGCTGGTCATCGGTCACCCGTACCAGCGTCATGTTTTCAATGGCATCGTAGTGAGTCTGCCCTGTCTCGGGCAGCATATAGTCGTGGCTGCGACCATCAGCGTCATGGAACACCAGACTCCCGCCGACACAGTCAAAACGGGTAGTCAACGACGTAATCCAGCGGGCGCCCATCTCACTGGCGTCATACGCATCCAGACGCGAACAGTAGGTGCGTGTCCACTCAAAAGGGAATGCACCAGGCAAGTTGAAATCTGTATGACTCAGCGATTCAGAGCCCAGGGCAAAACTGATGCTGTTCATCGTGCCCGGCATGACGCCGTTTTTACATTTTTTGCAGTTATGCGTCGCTGGCGCCTGTTGGCTGCTGGCTTCAAGCCGCCCCTCTCCAGCCCTGTGTTGAGCCTTTGAAGTAGTATCCGGCTTGACGCTGGCCCCTTGACCCTGTGCTCGACGCTTGCGCCAGGTCACAACCGAACCTGCCAGCATCTGCAACAGCCAACCGATTGAATGCTGAACAGCGGGATCACCAAGCTTGTTTATTTGAGTGCGCAACTCCACACCCATCGTACGAAGCATGGCGGTATTGCTCAGCACTAAAGCCTTGGCACTGTCCGGCAACAGGTTCTTTGCAGCGCTGTTGGCAACACCCTTGCCGGCAGCCTTGTAGGCGCTGAAGGCTGCGCCGAAGATATTACTGATGGCTGCCTTGGGGTCATGCAACAACTGGCCTCCGGCCGCACTCACCTTGGCACTCGCGGACTTCATGTCCCCTTTTGCATCGAGCTTGCCGTTGACGACCGTTTCCAGTCCCTTGGCGATTTCGTTGACCGCGTTCTGGCCCAGCTTGCCGCCGTTGTCGAGTATTTCAGCCAGCTTCGGCTTGGCCTGGTCTACAAAGTCATCGATAGTACCGACAATGGTGGCATTCAAGTGTCCGATCAGTACTTCGATCAGCGAATCGCCCAGCAGCATCTTGGCACTGTTACGAAGTTCTTGACGCACCAGCGACAAGGTTGGACGCAAGGTCATACGCGCCGAGGCCATTGTGGGTGGCGCCGGTAAAACACCGATCAGATTGATACCCAGGCTGACCCAGTCCAGAATCTGGCGTTGCTTGCTTTTGGCAAGCACGACAATGTCTCCGAGCGCATCCACCAAGGCCATGATGTTGCCCACCACCGGCAACGCTCCGGCAACGTTCTTGACGCGCTCAAGAGTGACTACTCCACCACTGATCGATTGCAGCCAGGCGTCGAATCTGGCTGCACCGCGTCCGACATCCTTGATGTCAATGGTGTTGAGCGGAACGACCGCCACTTGAGGTTCACGTACTTTCGCGACAGGCGTTTCAGTCGTCATGACCGCATCTCATCCGTAAGATATTTCGAGACTTTAAAGACGTGGTTGATGGCCCGGGCATGCCAACACTCACGCAGCAAATATAGAGTGATGCCAGATATATACCGATGCGGCACCTGGTGATTCAGCTGATCACAGCCCCTTTCGGCCCACTGGCAATCAACGCCGCACCGCAGGCGGTCTTCATGCCGTCGAGTGCGATGGGTACGCCATCGACGGTGTAGGTGCTGCTGCCCTCGGCAATCGGGAAAATCCCTTTGCACAACGGGCAACTGACCTTGTGCCCAACCCCGGCAATCGGCTTGCCGTTGAGGTCGGTCCGAGAAAAGGCTTCGAGGACCTTGCCACCGTGGGTGGTGGAGTCGCCCAAGCGAATGGCGTCTTTCATGTTGTCACTCCTTTGACTCTGAGCTGGATGGCGTTACTCCGCCATCCAGCTGCCTTCAAACCCTTCGGGGTCGAGCATCAATTTCGCACCTGTGGGCAGGCTGCGACTACTCATGACTAGCGCCAGCATCAAAACATCAGCCTGGCCGCCCCGGCATGACAAGAAACGCGGCAAAGCTTTCCGCTACCTGGTCAATTTCACCGGTTTCGTGAGACCACAAGACCACGACCGGCTCTCCTGTCTGCCCCTTTACCGCATAGTTGAAGCAGTAATAATCCCCCGTGCCAAACTCGGCGAACGGCAGAAGTCCTGAAAAGTCGGTAGAGGTATCGGAAAAATTCTCCAGCCAGTCCTGCCAGTCCTTTTTAAAGTGATGATCGATCGATTCCCAGGTCTTCCTTGGGTCACGAGCGTCCAGAACGGGGAAAATCGTTAACGCCCCCAGTGACTTTCCGTTATTTGAAAGAAGCCAATCGGAAAAGGACTTGGGCAGTGTTCGGCCCAGTTTCTTTTCTTCTTCCTGAATAGCGTCTGTCGTTGTACCAATCACACGTGTCTTAGACATAAATCCTCGCTTATGGAAGCGCCCCTCGTTTAGGCAGACTTAACTTACCCGTTCCCGGAAAACCCGATTTAGGCATTCTCGCAGTCCAGCATCCGCCGCGTTTTCGCCAGTAACGGTGTTGAATGCCACGGTGATCGGCTGCCAGCATCGGATCGGCGTGAGAATAGTCATACCCTGAGTCATTCTCGAACCGTGGACGGTGTGCCAACTCATAGCCTGGCGGTGCCTTGATATTGGCTTGCTTGCCGGCATCTACTCGGCTTGCCTGATTTTTGATCCAGCCGCGCATTGAAGACGGCGTATTCGGATCTTCCATGACCTGGCGCCAGCGCGCGTCCTGGTTGACGTAAGGCTCACCACAGCAACAGGTTTTTGCCAGCCCGAGCGGATCGATCCAGCCGGTAGGATTGGGTGCATAACTGTAAAGATTCAATCCACCGACGTAGCTGATCGGGTCCTGCCCGATAAATCGGCCGGTATCGGGATCGTAATAGCGGTGTCGATTGTAATGAAGTCCGGTTTCGTGGTCATGGTACTGCCCCTGGAACCGTAGCGGATTGGTTACACCCTCTCGCCGTGCACCCGAAGAGCGCTGTTCCTGAACCGAGCCCCAAGCCTTGTATTCGGCACTCCAGGCGATCTCACCCTGCGCATCGGTCAACTCTCGCGGAGTTCCCAGATGGTCGCATTGATACCAGTTCAATACGTCAACAGGTTGAATGGCAACTTTATGGTTCCATAACGGATCATCTTCCAGACTGTAATCACCACTGGAATCAGGCAATCCCGTCAGGTCGATGGCTCTATGGATCAGCGCTTGGGCAGCCGGGACAAAAGTGCCGGGTTCAAAGATGTAATGCACGGTGCGCCCCGTGCCGACGTCCTGTTGGGACGGACTGCTTTCCCATGCAAGATTGTCACCGTCCCATCCATACAATGTGAAACCGCAGCCAGACTCCCGCTGTTTTCGAGCATATTCACTCTGATTCCACAGCGAACCAGCTTCCGGGCGCTGTTTGAAATGCACGTTGGAGTTTTTATACAGACGTCGGCCCAGAGCATCGTAAGCAAAATCCACGGCCAGGCGAGCGTCGTCAAAATGCACCAGTCGATCGAAAAGATCCCAGCGCATCTCGCGGCGGCTACCGTTATGCCAACGCACCGTCTCATTGCCGCGCTCGTCGTATTCGTAATGGGTACCTGCATAGTGGCGCAGCAAGTTATCGATCAGTTTGCTGCGTAGCGGCGTCTGTTCCAGCGGTCGGCGGATCTGCGTGGTCTGGTTGTCCAGAAGATTACCGGCCGGATCGAAGTCGAAGGTTTCCACTCCCTGTCGAGTGGTGGCTGCAAGCAAGCGTCCCACCGGGTCATAACGGTAGGACGACAAACCATGAAAACTGTCGTCCAGATCCGTCAGTTCACCCACGGCATCGTATTTGTACTCACGCTTCAATACGGCTGTTTTGCTGTCGCCGTGTATGAGCAGTTGCTGTTGCAACTTCCCGGCCGGATCCCATTTTTGGGTTTGTAGCAGGCGATTACCCTGATGACGAACCACCTCTCGATGCAAATCGTCGCGCTCATAGCCGACCAGTTCGTGCTCGTCCAGCCGTAGCCCCAACAAATGGCCGCTGCCATACGTGAGCCAACTGACCCGGTGACCATCAGGACGCGTCGTTGCGACACGCTGATTGAGTACGTCGTACTCGTGCTGCCAGACCGCAACCAACGGCTTTTCCAGGCCAAGATAGTGTTGGTGCTCACGCAGCAGGTTCCCGGCAGGGTCATGGAACCATTGCAGTCGGCTGTCAGCATTGCTCGCCATGACCAGGTTTCCATTGCCGTCATAGGCGAAGGTCTCGCTTTGCTGTTGATTGCCCAGACTGGCGCGGCGCTCCGTTATGCGGCCCATCGGATCGTAGCTCAGAGCAATGCTGCGCTCTGCGGTACGGGTGCCCACCAGCCGACCTGAGACAGAGTCGTACTGATAGCGTGTCGTTCGACCGTCGAAGCCGGTCTCCATCAGGAGACGTCCCACCGGGTCGTAGTGGAACTGCGCACTGCTCTCGTTTTCGTTTTCCAGATTCGTCAATCTTCCGAGCCGATCCCAGCGATAACGCAAGGTCTGTTCGGCTGCATCGACTCGTTCGGAAATCAATCCGGCGGCGGTGTAACTCCAGGTGGTGCAACGATCCAGTCCATCGGTGTAAGCCAGCAACCGCCCCTCGGCATCGCGCTGAAAGCGCTCCTCGGTCTTGTCCGGGTGCTTGATCAATACCAGGTGCCCAGCCTTGTATTGATATTCAGTGCTGTTCCCGAGCGCATCGGTGAAGCAAACCATCTGGCCCAGTTCGTTGTATTCCCAGGCGCTGGTCTTGCCCGAGCAATCGACATACTCCACCAACTGTCCGGCATTGTTGTAGGCCAGCGTTTTCTCGTTGCCGTTGGCGTCCTTGATCGCGGTCGGCCGGCCAGTCTTGTCGTAGGCGTATTCCGTCTTGTTGCCCAACGGATCGACAGTTTCGACGAGATTCCCCTGATTATCGTAGGCACGAAGCCATTGACCGCCCTCCGCGTCACTTATCTTGATCAGCAAGTCCTGATCGTTGTAAGCGAAATGCACTACCGTGTGATCAGCCTGGATGTGTTCGAGACGGTTGCCGCGCTCATCGTAGCGATACTGATCCGTGCTGCCATCGGCATGTACATGACGAATCACGTTCTTGGCTTCATCTCGGAACAACCATTCCGAACGCTCATCCGGGTATCGAATGCGGTACGTGTAACCAAGAATGTCGTAGTAATGCCAAGTCTCGCCGCCATGCGCGTCGGTGACATAAGTCAGGCGAATGTTTTCGTCCCACTCAAGGCGTGTATCGAAGCTGCCATCGTCTGCCCATTCACGAATGGCTCTGGCATCGGCACCTGTACCCTGCCACTGCAGATTCATTGCGCGGTGGGTACGGTCGGTGTAACGGGTAATCAAGTGATGCTGGAACTCATACGTCCATGCCGCACCATTCTCGTCTTGCGCCTGAATCAGATCGCCAAAATCGTCGTAGCGGTAAGCGCAGAGTTGGCGCAGCGGTGCGCCATTGCAAATTTCCCAAAGGCCTGTGAGGCGCCCGTGATGATCGATCAGGGTGCCGAGGTGCAAGTGGACTTTGCTGATGTCGTTTTCCTGATAGGTAATCAGGTCTGAGAGCACCGCTCGCTCGCCGTGACGATGCTCGTAATGCAGCATGATCCCGGCGCCATTGCGCAACACGATGCCGGTCAACACATAGGTTTGTCCACGCCGGACATAGGTTTCCTTGCGTTCGAAGCCACGGCACAGCAACAACTGATCGTCGCTGGCCCGAATCAGGGTGGTGTTTTCGATGGCGTCGTAATGGGACAAGCCTGCCTTGGGCAGAGGGTACGAATGGCTGCGACCGTCGGCATCGTGGAACAACAGGCCATCGTCAACGCAATCAAAGCGCGTGGTGAACTCACTGATCCAGCGAGCGCCAATTTCGCCCTGATCATAAGCCCCGAGGCGTGAGTGGTAGGTTCGCGTCCACTCGACCGGAAACGGCCCAGGCAAACTGAAATCGGTATGACTGAGGGTTTCCGAACCCAATGCAAAATTGATGCTGTTACAGGTACTGCTGCAGGTGCCGTTTTTCTGCGGGTCCGGTGCGTGAGTTGCCGGAGCCTGTTGACTGGTGGACTCCAGGCGACCTTCTCCCGCCTGATGTTGAGACTTCGAGGTAGTTCCCGGTTTGACGCTTGCGCCTTGGCCATGTGATCGCCGCTTGCGCCAGGTCACGACAGCGCCCGCCAACATCTGCAGCAACCAACCGATGGAGTGCTGCACGCCCGGATCACCGAGCTTTTTCATCTGCGTTTTAAGTTCCACACCCAAGGTACGCAGCATCCCGGTGTTGCTGAGCACAAGTGCCTTGGCGTCTTCCGGCAGCAAATGCTTCGCAGCACTGTTGGCGACACCTTTCCCCGCCGCCTTGTAGGCACTGTATGTGGCCCCAAGAAAGTTACCGATTGATGCTTTGGGGTCATGCCAGAACTGGTTGCCCGCGGCACTCATTTTGGCACCCGCCGCCTTGAGGTCACCCTTGGCGTCGAGTTTGCCGTTAACCACGGTTTCCAGACCCTTGGCGATCTCGTTTACCGCCTTCTGACCTAGCTCTCCCGCATCATCGAGGATGCTTGCCAGCTTGGGCTTGGCTTGCTCCACAAAGTCATCGATCGTACCAACGATGGTGGCATTCAAATGCCCGATCAACACCTCGATCAAAGAGTCGCCCAACAACATCTTCGCGCTGTTGCGCAGTTCCTGACGAACCAGTGATAACGTCGGACGCAAGGTCATCCGCGCCGACGCCATGGTCGGCGGTGCCGGCAGTACGCCGATCAGGTTGATACCCAGGCTGACCCAATCCAGCAATTGACGCTGCTTGCTCTTCGCCAGGGTGACAATGTCTCCGAGGGCGTCAACCAGAGCCATGATATTGCCCACTACCGGTAGCGCGCCGGCAACGTTCTTGACCCGTTCAAGCGTGACCACGCCACCGCTGATCGACTGCAGCCACGCATCGAACCTGGCAGCCCCACGCCCGACGTCCTTGATATCGATAGTGTTGAGCGGCACGACCGCGACTTGCGGCTCGCGTTTTTTCACAACAGGTGTTGGTGCAGTCATGACAACTTCTCATCGGGCAGCAGAGTAGAAGCGAAACTCAAATCCGGGGTTTTCAAGGAAGGCTTCGGTAGCGTCGGCGCCGGCAGCCCCGGCAACTTGCCGCTCTTGCTCGCCGCCCCCAAAATCCCCGAAGCATTCGGCAGCGCCGCACTCGCCAGTTTCGGCAACCCGGCCGCCCCGCCCTGCACCACCCCTTTCACCTGCTGCGCCGTTTGCATTGCGCCTTGCGCAGTCTGCATCGCATTCATCCCTGTTTGCGCCATGTCCTTGCCCTTCTCCAACATGTCCCAGTTCTTGTTCGGCAGCACCTGCGCCACCATGGCCTGCACCTGGCTCGGCACGTCTTCGGCCCCCGGCGGATTCAACGGCCACTCCGGCTTGCCGATATAACTGCCATCGCTCCAGGTGTCCGCCGGATCCTTGCCGAACAGCACACGCGCCGGCCCTGGTGCCGCGCCGGCGACGCTGGCAAAACCCTTGGCGTCGAGCTTGCCCTTGATGCTTTTGCCCAGCGCGTCGATGACTTCGTAATCGCCTTCCTTGATGCCTTGGCGCCCGGCGTATTGGTTGAACAGTTCCAGATTGCCCTTGCCCGGTTTCGGCGGTTCCGGGAACACGCCGGCGAGGCTTTTTGCGCCGGTGTAGGCGAAGTTCGCCGCGTGCGCGGTGTACGGGCCGCTGGTGGCGTGGGTGATGCCGCCGGCGTTGTAGGTGGTGGCGCTGCCGCCACCCTGAATCACCAGTTCGGTTTTCGCGGTGATGGTGATGCGGTCGGCGTTGGCGGTGATGTTGAGTTTGGCCAGCAGGTTGATGCTGTCCTTCAGTGCCTTGACGTCGATGTCGCCGGAGGCCGCGACCAGGCGCCAGCCCATGCTTTGCACGAACAGGCGCATGCCACGACTTGCACTGGCCAGCAGGCGTTTGCCGACGGAAAAACTGGTGTGCCCGGTGCTGCTCAGCGCCAGGTGTTCGCCGGTGGCGATGTGGCTGGAGCGCGGCGTGGTCAGGGCGATGCCGGCCGGGCTCGCGAGCACCAGATGCGGCTCGGTGAACTCGGGGAATTCGTTGGCGGTGAGGTTCGCCGGGCCTGAGCCGAGCACGCCTTGATGCTGCGCATGCAGGGCTTTGGCGACGTCGTCCTGATCGCCAGCCTCCTGGGCTTGAAGCTCTTTGGCCTGGGTGGCGAAACCGTCCTGCTGATCGCTGGCGGTGGCGAGACGTTCAGCGGTTTCCGGCAGGTCCTTGTGGTGCTTGGATTCATTCGGGCGCGGCTCGGTGGTGATCAGCAGACCGGCCCCGGCACGCACGGCGCCATGGCGGTCGGTGCGCAACTCGAAACCTTCGCCACGCGGCTGGCCGCCGCTCGGGCGCGGATGGGTCAGGTACCCGAGGTTGATTGCACTCGCCCCGTGGTCACTGCGCAGCGCAATACTGATCTCGCTGGTGGTGTCGTCGATGCGTAGCTCGTTGGCGCGGCTGCCCTTGTATTCCTTGCTCTTGACCGTGGCCAGAGTCTTGAAGTCCGGCAGTTTGTACGGTGGCAGATTCGCGCCGTGGTACAGGCAGCCGGTAATCAGCGGCTGATCGGGATCGCCTTCCAGGAAGGTGATCAACACCTCCATGCCGACCCGCGGAATGTTGATCGCGCCAAAGGTTTCCGCGGCCCAGTTCGAGGCCACGCGCATCCAGCAACTGGTTTTGTCGTCGTGCTCGCCTTCGCGATCCCAGAAGAACTGCACCTTCACCCGACCGTACTGGTCGCAGTAGATCTCTTCGCCCTCGGGGCCGCAGACCACGGCGCTCTGGGTGCCGAGAACCTTCGGTTTCGGGTGATCGAGCGGCGGCCGGTACGGCACGTCCCACGGGATCGCATTGAAGCGATTGCGATAGCCCTGATGGAAATCGTCCTTGTTGTCGGTGGTGTCGCTGGTCACCGACTCTTCGAGCACTTGCGGCTGTTTGCCTTCGTGGAAGATCTCGGTGAGCAGCCACAGGTCGTTCCACGTCGGGTTGGCGTGTTCAGTCAGGGCGAGGAAATGCCCGCTGACCAGAATCGGCTGGTCGCTGTTGCCTTCGGCCAGACGATAGTCGCTGCGATGGCGTTCCAGCGCTCGATTGGCCAGATGCTTACCACGCTCGCGATCGACGAAACGGCCCGGGTAATCGTAGTCTTCGAGGTCCGGTTGGGCGCTGCTTTTGGCATCGCTTTCCAGCTCGATCTTCGGTTTGACGAAGTCGTAATCACGCCGCGTGGTACGGCTGGTGCGGGTGGCCAGACGCAGGCCGAAACGCTTGACCACCGGTTGATCGGCGACCAGTCCGGAGTCCTGCTGGTAAGCCACTGGCGCCAGTTTCGGGAACACCGTCTGGTCATCGCCGAACATCAGTTTGTGGCCGCTGGCGGTGTGCTGGAAGTGGTAGTGAACCCCCTCCTCCTCACACAGGCGCTGGACGAAATGCAGATCGCTTTCGTCGTACTGCACGCAATAGATGCGCTCGGGATAAATCGCGCTCAGCTGGAAGTGATAGTCACTGGCGAGGATGCCGTGTTCTTCCAGGACCTTGCTGATGATCTGTTGCACGGTCATCTGCTGGAAGATGCGTTGATTCACTCGATGCGCGAGGTACGACAGCTGCGGGCGCAGGGAGATTTTGTAGCGGGTCAGGCGCTTGCCGGCCTCGCCCTGGGCGATGCTGTAGATCAGCCCGTGAATCCCCGTGCCACTGGGCGACAGCTGCAGGAACGCGAGTTTGTGCAGCAAGCTTTCGAGGTTGATCGAGGCCTTCTCACTGACCAGTTCCAGTTCGAACTCGAAGGGGGTGTTGAGCGCCTCTTTCCCGGTGAACGACAGCACCTGGAAATCGCTGTCCGCGCCATCGATGGTCAGATTGAAATGAGGCTGATTGGCCGGTGAGAACATCCCTTGTTCCTCGCGCAATACTGCGACGGGCGCCAGTCCGTGAAGCGTGGCGCACGCAAAAAATTCTTTAGGTCAAAGCCGCCCCGGCCAGCCGCACTGGCCGGGGCAGTACAACAATCAGCCGTAATTAAACGACTGGAGCACGCCAGTCATCGGAACCCGAAGTACCGGAGACTTCATGAGTCCAGGTGATTTTGCGGTAGGTGAACTGCACTTCTTCCAGGTGGGTGAAGTGCGCGTTGCCTGGATCCTGGCAGTTGTGCATTTTGTTGTTGATGGCGACGATGATCGCGTCTTCCAGTTTGGTGGTGTAGTAGTGCTCTTGAGTACCTTGAGCCGAAGTGCGGTACCACTGGATAACGATTTCGCTCATGCGCTCGCCGGAAGTCAGAGCGGCTTGCAGCAGAGGCGAAGCCTTGTCGTAGACCTTGGTGATCACAACTGGCTTGTGCACGCGCTGACCGGTTGGCTGACCGGATTGTGGGTCACGCGGAATGATCACGTCGTGGGTGAATGCCTGAACCATGACCTGGTCTTCGTGACCTTCCTGGAAGGTGTTGCCCACGGAGTCGGCGGTGAAGGCGCCGGCAGTGATCAGGCCTTGTTTTTCGCCAGTGACGGACATGTACGCTGGTGTTGCCATGGGGATGCTCTCCTTGCTTGAAAACACAAACCGACAGGCACCATTGCCTGTCCGGGTGCCTGTTCAGCTATCAAGTTCCGTGCCAGCCATCATCTAGCCATTACGGATCAAGGGTTTGGCGACGATGCCTTCGCGTTTTGGCGTTTTAAACTTCGATAAACAGAAAAAAGTGCGCAAGAAGTTGCGCAGTACTGTGCAACTTCTTGCGCACTTGGCTATAGGCCAAGTTTTATAAGGGTTTGAAGGGGATTCTCGGGTGAAATCGGCGAAACAACTGCGCAACTTTTTGCGCAGTTGCGATGTTTAGATTGTCGGCCCTGACGACGCCACTTGCAGTTGACGATAAGCGTCCACCAGTTGCGGAAGATTGAACGCAAGGTTCCTGCCGCTGGGATTGGGCAACACCCACACCCGTGCGCCGCCAAAGGTCTTTGCCTGCGGCCCCCACACCACGACTTTCTGCCCCGACAACGCGGCATACGCAGCCTTGCCAAGAAACGCCACATAACGCGGCGCATACCGGTTGATCTTCTGTTCAAAGCCGAGGGCCGCCGCTGCAAACTCCTCCGCCGCCAACTGATCCGCCCGTGCCGTTGGCCGCTCGACCACCGCCGTCAACCCGCAGCCATATTGCACAAGGCTGCGATCATCCTCCGCCCGCACTTCATGCGGGGTGAACCCGGCCAGGTGCAAGGTGCGCCAGAAACGATTTCCGCGCCCGGCAAAATGATGCCCCTGCGCCGCCGCGAGCAACCCCGGATTGATCCCGCAAAACACCACCGAAAGCCCCGGCGCCAGAATGTCCTCAAGCCCTTCACCCGCCATGCACGCGCTCCTCGTTCGCAAACATTTGCACCACCACCCACGGCAAACCCTAGAATGACAATCCCATCCACAGAGCCAACAACAACGATGGACGTTATTCAGACCCTGCGCTGCTTCGTCGCCGTGGCCCAGAGCGGCAGCTTCACCGCTGCGGCCGACGTGCTCGACACCACCACGACCAACGTCTCCAAAGCCGTCTCCAGTCTCGAAGCCCGGCTGCACACGCGCCTGATCAACCGCACCACCCGCCGCCTTGCCCTGACCGAAGCCGGCGTGCGCTACTTGCAGCGCTGCGAAAAAATCCTCGATGACCTGCGCGAAGCCGACGAAGAGGCCGGCACCGCCCAGACCTTGCCGGTCGGACGCCTGAAAATCCACGCCATGGCCGCCATCGGCAACCACTACGTGATCAACGCCATCGCCCGCTACCGGGAGATTCACCCCTCAGTGACGTTCGACCTGACCTTGAGCAATCGCCTGCCCGACCTGCTCGAAGAAAGCTACGACATGTCGATCGTCCTCGCCCGCGACCTGCCCGACTCCGGCTTCGTCGCGCAACGCCTGGGCACCACCTACAGCATCCTCTGCGCCGCACCTTCGTACCTGGCCAAACGCGGCCACCCCGCCACCCCCGCCGACCTCGGCGCGCACGACTGCCTGCGCATCGTCAACACGGTGATGCCCGCAGAAAACTGGGTATTCGAAGGGCCACAAGGCATGGAAACGCAGAATATCCCCGACTCGCCCTTCCACATCAACACCGCTGACGGCATGGCCACCGCGATCAGAAATGGCATGGGCATCGGCATTCAGCCGCTGGCATCGGCCGTTGAAGGATTGGCGGGAGGCACATTGGTGCGGGTACTGCCGGAGTACCGCCTGGAGGAATACAACCTGTTCGCGATCTACCCGTCACGCAAATTCGTCGACGCCAAAATCAAGACCTGGGTGGAGTTCCTGAAAACCGCCATCCCGCAACTGCTGGCGTCCGATGAAGACATGGCCAGGGCCAAAGAACTCGCCAACGCTTAATGCCGCAGACCTGGAGTGTCGACCCTCCAGCGCTTGCACCGACGTCAACCGTTGGAACAACCACTGCCCATCACCTGGTATTGCACCACATGCCGCGCACCGGTCGAGTCGTCATACGTCATCTGCACCGGCACCGCACCGCACTGGTTGGCCGCGTCGGAGATCGACACCACGTGGGCGATGTCTGGTTGAGCGGCGGCATTGTAAGACTCGACTTGTGCGGTTTCGTCCGCCGCAAAGGCCTGTGCGCCGATACCGCCGAGGACTAGCAGAAGAGCGATTTTTGAAAGCTTCATGATGTTCACCGTCTTGTGGGGAACCGTGTTAGGTCACGGGTTGCAGACGATGTTAGGGATTGAAGCGCACGGCAAAAATCGGTCGGCGGGACAAACACTGTGTCCAAAATGGCGATGAATAAACCCAGCATCGTGGGTACCCAAATCGCGAGCAGGCTCGCTCCCACAGGTTTTGTGCCGGCCACAACATTCCGGAACACCGCAAAACCACTGGAGTGAGCCTGCTCGCGAAAGCGCCAGCCCAGTCAACGAAGAACCCGAGACTACCGCGCCCCACGCGCGCCCGGCCTGAAGCCATGCACCCGCGCCCACCACGCAATCGCAAACCCCACGCCCACCAGCACCACCATCGCCCACGGAAACGAGGCAACACCCCATTTGTCCAGCAGCACACCCCCCACCACCCCGCTGCCGGCAATCGCGCTGTTCCAGGCCACGACGTTCAGCGATAACGCCACATCGGCGCCGTCACCTGCCGCGTCCGCCAACGCTGTTTGCAACAACGTCGCCGAGCCGCCGAAGCTCAGTCCCCATATCGCCACACCGACGTAGATCACCTCCGGCACGCGCCCCAGCAATCCCAGCACCACGCAAACCGCCGCAAACGTTGCGAGGCTCACCAACACTGTCTTGCGCAACAGCGGCTCCACCCGTTTCGCGGTCAGCCAGATACCCGCCAGCGCTGCGATGCCAAATACCAGCAACACCAGGTCCACCCGATTCTGCAGCCCTGCCGGCGCCACGAACGGCGCGATGTAGGTGTAGAGAATGTTGTGCGCCAGCATCCAGCTGATCACCACCGCCAGCACCGGTCGAACACCCGGCGTCGTCAACACGCCGCGCAGCGACATGCGCTGGTGAGCAGGTTGCGGCGGATAATCCGGCACCTTCACCAGTACCCAAACGATCAATATCAAGGTCAGGGCCGACATGATGCCGAACGTCGTACGCCAGCCCACGAGGCCGCCCAGCCAGGTACCCAGCGGCACACCCAGCGACAGGGCAATCGGTGTACCGACCATGGCCAGCGCCAACGCCTTGCCCTGTTGATCGGCCTCGACCATACGCCGGGCATAACCAGCCAGCAGACTCCAGGCCAACCCCGCCGACACACCCGCAAAGAACCGCGCCACCAGCGTCACCCCATAGTGCGATGACAACGCCGTGATCGAATTGAACAGCAGGAAGCCCACAACGGTCAGCAGCAACACATTGCGCCGACGCCAGCCGCGCGTCGCAATGGTCATGGGAATGACCGCCAGCACCGAACCCAACGCATACGCGGTGACCATCTGGCCGGCCATCGATGGGGAAATCCCCAGGCCTTCGCTAATCAATGGCAACAGGCCCGCAGGCAATGTTTCAGTGACGATGCAGATGAACCCGGTCATCGCCAGCGCCAGCAACGCGCCGACAGGCAGGCGTTTGGGCGCAGCCGATAAAGTGATTGAAGATGTCACGGGAAGCTCCTTGAGCAGAGAAATTCAGACTTAGATACCGATCGATATAAAATACTGGCCGCAGGCACCGTTCGTTGTCAACGACTTATGTATCGACTAGTATCTAAATCATCTTTTCGAGGAGTTTTGAGATGGCGAGAATGGGCCGCCCCCGCGCTTTCGACCGTGATGACGCCGTCGATCAGGCCATGCAACTGTTCTGGCAACACGGCTACGACTCGACCTCCCTCGCCTTGTTGAAGGCGGAACTGGGTGGCGGCATTTCCGCGCCGAGCTTCTACGCCGCGTTCGGCTCAAAGGAAGCCCTGTTCGACGAATGCGTGCAGCGTTACCTGGCAACTTTCGCCCAGGTCACCGAATGCCTGTGGGATGAAACCCTGCCACCCCGCCAGGCCATCGAAACCGCCCTGCGCCAATCCGCGCGCATGCAGTGCGACGACGGCCACCCCAGGGGCTGCATGGTCACCCTCGGTGTCATGAGCGCGCCAAGCCCGGAGAATGCGCGCGTGGTCGAAGCCCTCACCCAGTCCCGCGCCCGCACGCGGGCGGGGATTGTGGCGTGTGTCGAGCGTGGGATCAGTGAGGGTCATTTACCCGAGCAAACTGCGGCCGTCGCGATGGCGACCGTGTTCGACAGTTTTCTGCAGGGGATCTCCATACTGGCGCGGGATGACACGGCGCTTGCGGTGATTGATGCGGCGATCGGTCAGGTGATGTTGACGTGGGACATTAGCGCCGCCAGCACCATGTCCGCATCTGCCACTGATTGAAAGGCTTGAGGGCCGAGTTCACTGAATGTGGCTTCGGACACATCGGCGCCGCCGGCACGTACATCACGTTGCCCCAGCCTTGCTGGTTCTGCACTGGCGCAACGCTATGGATTACATCGCAATGCCACCACACCGAATCGCCGGCCAGCACATCCGGAATCGGACTCAGCCCCGCAACCAACAGCGGATGCCATTGCGGCGACACCGGCAGCACCTTGCCCGGCGCACCCCACATAACGCGTCTTCGGGCACATCATCGAGCAGCGGCCGCAGCAGCTGATCTGGTCAAACGATCATGGCAACACCCTACACACCCAACGCCATGTTCCTCGCCAATCCCAAAATCGCCACCGAGGAATTGCTGGCGAACGCCAGTGAATCATTGGGGGCGGCGACAGTGATGTTGGGGGGGGTGGCCGCGTTGGTTGAGGGGCCGATTCGCAAGACGCTACTGGGCATTGCGCAGGTGGTGATGCTGAGGGAGTTGGCGGTGAATCAGGCGTTGGATAACGTTGTGCCGACGGCGTAGCGAACGCTCCCTCCGTGGCGCCCCATGGTGAGCGTCACGGAGGGATCTGTCAGAAACCGGCATGTGTGAATCGTCTGCTTTCAGACAGAAGCTGCCTCTCGAATGTGTTTAGAGAATCCGGGGCGATTCAGATCCTTTCAGCCCGTATTCCGAGTGAGTCGAATCATGGCCTGGAGGCTAATCCAGCCCCGCAGAACTAGCTCGTGCGTTCCTGAGTTGAATATCTGACGCGATGCTCGCTCAACATCAACGTCGCTATAGCAACCAGTACAGGTACAAAGGCAAGCGCACAGATAACGGTCCAACCGTATCGATTCAATATACCTCCCGATGCAAACGAGCCGAGCACCACGGCGCCAAAGACAATGAAATCATTGAGCGCTTGGACACTGTTTCTTTCGCTTGTTTTATGGCACCGAAGGACGAGCGCAGAGGCGCCGACAAAACCGAAATTCCAACCAATCCCCAGAAGCACCAAACATAGATAAAAGTGGTAGGACTGCATGCCGGAAAACCCGACAGCAATAGAAGCACCGGTTAACATCAACCACATCAACACAACGCGGTTAGCCCCAAAACGACGGATTAGATTTCCAGTGAAAAAACTGGGCGCATACATTGCAATTACGTGCCACTGCAATGCCAGATTCGATGATCCCAGTGAAAGATCCTCATGCTTCATTGCTAGTGGGGCCGAAGTCATCAGGAAATTCATCAAAGTGTAAATTATGACACCACAGAGCATGGCGTTGATGAGTCCAGGCTGCCGAACAATCACCGCAAGCGGGCGACCTGGAGCACAAACAGCCGCATCAAGGCGTGGAAAATCGACACCTAGCAGCACCGCCGCCGAAACCACCGCCATTAATGCGGCTGCAACATAAGTAACGATAAACAGGTGGGGCTCCCATAGGTCCATCGTATAGGTGACAGTCTGTGGACCAAGTACACCCGCCGCTAGCCCGGCAGCCATGACAATTGAAAGTGCCCAGGGTTGCCTGTTTTCTGGAACGCATTCTGCGGCGGCGAAACGAAACGTCAGCACCACAGCAGCATAAGCGCCACCAAACAGCATCGCAGCACAGAAAATGAAGAAGGAAGACAAATAAATGCCAATCGCAGCCAACACTCCCATCAGGATGCCGCACAACGCTCCCAGCATAAATACGAGACTGCGCCCATAGCGCTGCGCAATGGCGCCGGCAGGTAGCGTGCAGCTCGCCATACCCACGACAAAAATGGAGATAGGCAGCGTCGCCAATGCTTTATCCGGTGCAAGCATGTCCCCCACAATAGCGCCGGTTGCATAGACGATGACTGAGTTACCACCCCCCAATGCCTGGGCGGTTGCCAGTCGAAAAATGTTGCTGTTTCCAGATATGGCTGACACGACCTCTCTCCCTTGAATGATTTGTCCCTGAATGCAGGTGCAGCGTGCCGATTATCAATGAAAATTAACGGCCGCGCGCCCCTTACGATATTCAAGCGCCGGTACCGGCGCGGGTCCTCGACAAGGGCCTCCCGGCAGCGAGTTTGCTAGCCCTCATATGGTGGCCAAAACCGCTGTATCACTAAGAGAAAGTCTTAGGTCGCAGCGGGCTGCCCATCGCAAGGTGTGTCTACCAGACGCTTACCACCCATCGACCAGCGACTGAATTTCCGGTCACAAATCTGTCACCCCCAACCTGCTAACCTCCCGTCCGCCTCCTCCCCCACTTAACCAAGAGCCCCAACAAAAGGTGCCCCCCAAGGTGTCCCCAACCCCACCCCGCCAAAAAATCATCCTCCGCTCCAAAAACCTCCACTCCGAAGACTTCGGCGCCCTCTTCTCCCGTCTCTTCGGCAACCGCTACGCCGACACCCCGCCGCCGCCGCCCAACATCATCATCGGCGGCGTCTACGGGCGGCACGACGGCGTCAGTTTCCGTCGCATGCATTACCACGGTGATTTCACCGTCACCTTCCCTGACCCGCAGGACGAGATCACTTTCGTGATTCCCACAGCCGGCAAGATTGTGTTCAACCACCGCACCGAGTCCGTTGGCATGGCCCAGGTGGGGTTGGCGATCGACAAGGCGGATATTCGCTCGATGCGGTTTCTCGACGATCATGCGCATCACGGAATTTCGGTTAATCGTGGGCATCTGACTGAGCGGTTGTCGGCGTTGTTGGGGCGGCCGATTGTGCAGAAGATTGTGTTTGAGCCGGTGGTGGATCTGCACACGGCGGCGTTTCAGGGGATCAAGGCGTTGATTGATCTGGCGACGGGGACGGAGTTTGATCTGTTGCTCAATAGCGGCACGCTGATGCCGTCGCGGTTGCGCGAGATGTTGATTGATGCGGTGCTGGAGGCGTGGCCGCACAATTTTACCGAGGCGTTGCGCCAGCCCGCGCCGAGGGTGGCGCCGCGGCATGTGAAGTTGGCGGTGGAGTTTATTCGGGCGCATCCGGAACAACTGGTGAGCGGTGTCGAGTTGGCGCGGTTGAGCAATGTCAGTCAGCGAGCGTTGCAGGAGGGGTTTCGGCGGTTTGTCGGGACGTCGATTGTGGCGTATCAGCGTCAGGTGCGGCTGGAGCGGGCTTTCGAAGCGCTGGGGCAGCGGCATTCGGCGTCGGTGACGGAGGTGGCGCTGCGTTTTGGCTTCAGTAATGTCGGGCGGTTTTGTCAGTATTTTCAGCAGGCGTATGGGGTGAGCCCGGCGGAGCTGAGGGGGCGGGGTTAATAGGCTCATATGCTGGGCAGCCATTTGAGCTCGCGAACGCGGAGGATCAGTTGATGGTGATGTTGGCTGACATGGCGTCTTCGCGAGCAAGCTCGCTCCCACAGGGTTATATGGTGGACTCTGGGTTAGTGGCTGGCCGGGATCCAAATGTGGGAGCGGGCTTGAACGCGAAGGCGTCGTGTCAGCCAGCACGCATGTCACAGAAACACCGCTTTCGCGAGCAAGCCCGCTCCCACAGGGTTTTGGTGGTGTTTTGTGAATGGTGGTCATCCTTGACCTTGCGCTGTTATCCCTTTTTTAGAACGCGTAACTGGCCTTCAGGCTGCCGCTGAAGCCGTGGCTGTCACCACCGCCGCTGGCGCCGACTTCCGCGCCGACGCTGACGGCGCCGAGGCTGGCCATCAGGTTGACGCCACCGCTGAACCGGTCGCGGTTGTCGAAGGCGGCGCGTTGTTCGATGTCGAGGCCCAGCAGGTGGCCCTGGCTGTTGACGTCGTTGTTGCCCAGCGAGCGTTCGTAGCCGACCTGCACGCCCGGCACCAGTTGCCAGTCGCCCATCGCCACCGGGGCGAACGCCACGTTGAGGTTGGCGACGGCGCTGCGGCGGGTGGCGGGTGGCGGTGTTGTCGTCGATGTCGAGTGACAGTTCGCTGCCCTTCTCTTTGAAACCTTTGAGGTCGAGGTGGCTGACGCGCAAGCCGAGGCTTGGCTCGAGGATCATGCCGTTGACTGGTGCTCGGTAACCCAGCGCCAGCGTGGCGCCGGTGAGGCTGCCGTGGGTATCGCCCTTGGCCGTGCCGAGGCCGCCGCCGAGCTCGCGCTTGCTGTCGTAGTCGACGTAGCCAGCACTGGCGTTGGCGTCGACGAACAGCCCGCGCTCCAGGCTGGTGAAGCCGTAGCGGGCACCGAGATTGAAGAAGGTGAAGTCGGTATCAGCCTCGCCTCCCGCGCCGCCGACGGTGCCTTTGCTGTAGCCGAAACCGCCGCGCGCGCTGAGTTGTTCGGAGAAGCGCTGGGTGATGCCAACCATCAGGCCCTGGCTGTGTTCGTTGCTGCTTTCGGCGTGGGACGAGCCATCGGTGCCGAGGTAGCCGGCGAGCGCGGCGGTCCACAAGCGGTATTGGCCGACTTTCAGGTCGGAGCCGCTGGCGTAAGGCGCGGCGGCTTGTTCGATCATTGCGTTCTGGCGCAGCAAGTAGCTGGCGGCGTCAGCGTGGACCTGACCGCCGACCTGGGTATCGACACCGCCGAGGGAGCCGGCGTCGATAGCTGATTGCAGGTAGTAGTTGTAGGCGCTGTAGGTGCCGGACAGGCTGGTGTTCTGCAACTCGCGGAGCAATTCGGCACCGGCGGCCGCGTTGCCGATCAACCCGGCCTGACCCGGCAGACTGTTGTACTCGACCAGTTTGCCGCGCAGCACGTAGAGGGTTTCTTGCGACAGGCCGAGGCCTTGTTTGAGGTAGTTGTCCATGCTGCCGTATTCGGCAGTGACTTCATCGAGGCCGGCCTGCAAGTAGCTGGCCTGCACGCCGAGCAACGGCCCATAGATCGACGCCATGCTCGGCGGCATGGCTTTGAGGGTCGCGGCGACGCGGGCGGCGGTGTAGTCGTTGGTCGCGAGGTAGTTGGCCATGATGGTCGCGTTGTCGACCCCGGCGATGCTTTGCAACACGGCAGCGGTCCAGCCGGTGCGGTCCTTGCCGGCGGTGCAGTGGAACAGTTGCGCGCCGTCGGTGGTGGCCAGTTCGTTGAACAGCTTGCCGAACTGACCGCGCATCCCTGCGTCGCTGACGAAGGCGCGGTTGGTCTGTTCCATCATGGCGATGGCGTCGGCGGCGCTTTTGAACGACACGGTGGTGATGTTCGCGCCCGAAGTGGTGCTGCCGATGATGTCGATGTTCTGGTAGGTCGCACCGGTCAGCAGGGTGTCCGGCGTGCCGGCGATTTCGCTCGGGGTACGCAGGTCGTAGACAGCTTTGATGCCGAGGCTGTTGAGGGTCGCCAGATCCGCTGCCGACGGCGTGATTGCGTTGGAGCGGTAGAACACGCCGCCGCGCATTGTGCCGTCGTGGGCCGTGGAGTACGCGGTGGTGAGGCCGGCGACATCACGGAAGTTGTCGATGCTTTTCAGCCGCGGCGCGTCGAGCGCCACAGGCTCGGCAGCGTGGGCTGCGGCGATGGACAGGCTCAGAACAGACAGCGAACACACAAGACGTTGAAACACAGTGCAGCCTCATTGGAATTAGCGTTGGGCTGGCTACTATCTGCAATCAAGTGATACCGAATATGACAGAACGACTGCGCAAGGAAATGGCTGCGCGATTGGGCCGTGGGCTGCGCTTTTTGTCCGTGTGGGTCGGTGAAAATCAGCTGCAGACTGCGTTGAAAACGGAATGGGTGAGAACCACAGATCCCAGTGCAGGCTCACTCCCACAGGGTTCGGTGGTGAACGTGGGGTTTTCGGTTGAAGGGGATTCCGTCCATAATCCCTCCCCCAAATGGACTGACACAGGACGTGTGAAATGGACACCACTCAATGGCTCGAGTTGTTCGAACGGGCTTTTCGCGGCATGGAGAAGAACCTTGAGCAAGTGTTGCAACTCAACAGTTGCCGCGAGCATTGGATTCAAGCCGAAATCAGCCTTCGTGCCTGGTTCGAGGATGAGGTCGAGATCTGGACAGACCTGCCGATAGGCGATCGACGCAAAGCCGATCTGTACTCATTGGATGACACTGGCGCAACAAGGATGGTCGCCGAAATCAAGTGCCTGGGCGATGTCTCGCAGGCCAAGTGTCTGGAAGGCGATTGGTCGGTGCGGGCCGATGTCGACCGGTTGCGCTCCTTCGAATGCCCCACCCGCCTGTTCGTCCTGGTCATCGCCAAAGGCGAGCGCGAAACCAATACCGGACGCCGTCTTCGCGAAGATGAGTGGGTCGATGGCCGGACATGCGTACCTGTGGATCTGCAATTTGCACTGGTTCGGATGTGGGCTTTGTAAGTCAGGATCGCAATTCACTGTGCACGCGACATGGGCCGCGGCGAACAAGGAGTGCCAATGCTAATTGTGTTCAGCGGCCTGCCAGGAACCGGCAAGACCACCATCGCCAAGTCACTCGCGACCCGACTGGACGCGACCTATCTGCGTATCGACACGATCGAACAGGCCATCCGCAACGCCGGGGTTCTGGCTGACGAGGTTGGCAGCAGCGGTTACAGGGTCGCCAACGAACTGACCATGAACAACCTGCGTCCCGGCCACAGTGTCGTGGTTGATGGCGTGAATCCCGTCGCTGAAAGCCGGCAAGCGTGGATCGACATTGCGACTCGCTCGGGCGCGCCGTTGCTCAACATCGAAGTGATTTGCTCAGACCCGCGTGAGCATCGCCGTCGGGTGGAACATCGGCAATCAGACATAGCGGGCCTGACGCCGCCGACCTGGTCCTCTGTGGTGAATCACGAATATGAAGCCTGGACGCAGCCGATCCTTTGCCTCGACACAGCGACTCTCGCCGTGGATCAGGCGGTGGAGATCGTCGTGCGCCAACTGACTGATCCACGCCCAACAGTTTTGCGCTGATGCGGGTAAAGCACCGACTTTGCTGATGGCGTGCTCAAGTCGGGTCAAATGGTGGACCCGACTTGAGCGCTTGCTCGGTGAGGAGCAAGACGATCTCCACAGTGCAATTGGGTGCGGCGAACTACTTCGAAGGATCAAGGACCAACCGGCCATGACCACGGCGGCTCAGGCTTTTCTCCACCGCACGTTGCGCCTCGCTCAGCGGGAACACTTCGACATCAACCGTGAGGTGGCCACGATCGAACAGCTCGGCAATCAGCGCCAGTTGCGCACCGTCAGAGCGGGTGGCGAAGTTGATCGGGGTCACGCCGTAATCGTTGGCCAGGGTCATGCTCGGCGCACTGACCGGCGAGATCAGCAGACCATCGCGTTTCAACACGCGGAACGAACGGTTCTGCGTGTCGCCACCGACCAGATCGAGCACTACGTCCACGTCGGACAACACCTTCCAGTCGATCGGGTTGACCCCTGCCCCGGCGACTTCGATCAACACTTCACCGGCGCCGGCCACAGGGTCGGCGACTTCTTCCAGTTGCAGCACTTCGGGATTGCCGTATTCGTAAACGCGGATGGCTTTCATGGGAGACCTCGATCGATTGGGGTGGATAGCGCGGTATCAGTGACGACGAGCGTCAAGGCTGAAACGACCGGCGCCGAACGCGACCACTTGCAACAGGCCACCGGCCATGGCGATGTTCTTGAAGAAGTGGATGAACTGGTTCTGATCGCCCAGTGCGTTGTGGAACGCCAGCGCGGTAACCACGCTGAACACGGCCAGCACAGCGGCGACGGTGCGGGTGCGGTAACCGGCGATCAGTGCCAGGCCGCCACCGATTTCAACGATGATTGCCAGGGCCAACGCCACTTGTGGCAACGGCAGCCCGACAGAGTTGATGTAGCCGATCATCATCGCCGGGGCCGCCAGTTTGGAGAAACCGGAGAGGATGAAGATGGCGCTGAGCAGGATGCGGCCGACCAACGAGGCCGAGGCCTGGGTGACGTCGTTGCGGGATTGTTCAGTAGTGGCTTGAGCGATGTTTGCGGTAGTGGTCATGGCGGTATTTCCTTCGAATTTGGGGCGATCCGAGATGAATCGTCCGAGTGAGGAAATGGTGCGCCCGGCCAGCTAACCTAAATAGCCGACTAATTTCGATCATTACGTTCTATAAAATAGACAAGCTGATAGTCCTCAGCGACGATAGCGCTACGCTGGACATGACGAGGAAACAGCCATGATTTCTGACCCGGGCACGCCGACGCTGGATCAACTGCGGGTGTTTTTAACGGTGGTGGAACTGGGCAGCTTCGCCGCTGCGGCGAGGAAGCTGCACCGCGCGACTTCGGTGATCAGCTATTCGATTGCCAACCTCGAATTGCAGCTGGGGGTGACGCTGTTCGATCGTCAGACCACGCGCAAACCGCAACTCACCGAAGCCGGCCGCACGGTACTGGCCGAGGCTCGGACCATCACCAACGGCGTGCATGGCTTGCGCGCCAGGGTCAAAGGCCTGTTGCAGGGACTGGAAGCTGAAGTGCATGTGGTGCTCGACGTGATGCTGCCGCCGCAGCGGGTGGTGGATGCCTTGAAGTCGTTTCGCGAGGCATTTCCCACGGTCGCCCTGCACTTGCACATGGAGGCCCTGGGGGCAGTGACTGAGCGGGTGATCAATCGCGGCGCGATCATTGGCGTCAGCGGGCCGATGAACGAAGGCATCGAGGCGATTGAAAGAATCGGCGCCGGCACTGTCGAGCTGATTCCGGTGGCAGCGCCGCATCATCCATTGGCGGCCAGCGAAGCGAATGTCCCCGGCGCCGGGCGCGAGTTCACGCAACTGGTGTTGTCCGACCGTTCGCAACTGACCAAGGACCGCGACTTCGCCGTCCTCAGCAACCGCACCTGGCGTCTGGCGGATCTGGGTGCCAAACACATGTTGCTGCGCGAAGGGATTGGCTGGGGGAACATGCCGTTGCCGATGGTCGAGGAGGATTTGCAGTCTGGTCGGTTGGTGCGCTTGAACCTGCCGGAATACCAGAGCGGGATTTACCCGTTCGACGTCATCTACCGCACCGACCTGCCACCAGGGCCGGCGGCGCGGTGGTTGATCGAGCGGTTTGTGCAGCAGAGTGTACGGGGGAATGAGTAAGTGCATTTTCTGCAGGTCTCACAACCTTGGGGCCTGCCCGCAATCATTGTAGGAGCTAGCCTGCTGGCGATTGCGGTCTGTCAGCCAAAGAGATGGTGACTGATATAGCCCCATCGCGAGCGGTCTCACTCCTACAGGGTTACTGCGCTGGATTCAGGATTGGCGGCGGCCAGAGATCCAGGTGTACGCATTGGGGCGCTTCCTTGTATCGATTGCTGGATAATGCCCAACGACTGTCAGTCAGGTAATTGAAGCGCCTGACTCAATGAGGAACCCAGATGACCGTAATCACTGCACGCCAATGCTCGTCCTGGCTCCTGCTCAGCCTGCTCGCCGCCGCCCTGGCGCTGACAGCGGGCTGTTCAAGCAAACGCTACGCCACCAACGGCTCCAACTGCTACGCCAAAGCCGTGCCCACCTCCGGCGAAGGCGGTTTGGCCTGGGGCGATACCTTGAGCATGGCGCGCAAGAAATCGATGAATAACTGCATGCGTTACGCGAGCCGATCCGGAGGTACACCGAACACTTGCCAGGTGGTGCAGGCGCAGTGCAAGCGCTGATAGCGCCGATGATGTTGGCTGATACGGCCCTTTCTCTGGCAAGCCAGCTCCCACAGGGTTATTGGGTGGACTCAGGATGGGCGGCTGCCGCAGATTCTATGTGGGAGCTAGCCTGCTGGCGATTGCGGTGTGCAAGCCAAAGTAACGGCGCCTGACACGAGCACACTAGGCTCCGCGCTTGAGCACCGCTGTCGAAACCCGTGGCTGGATCGACTTTTCGATCAACGCAACGACATCCTTCGCGCCATAGCAACGGAACAGAATGCTCCCGGCATCCGTATCCAGGCAGACGATTTTAGTGATGAAGCCGCCTTCGAGAGTGACCTTGCGGATCATCCCCAGCGGCACTCTGATGTCCAGTGTGCCGTCCTGAACCAAGCGGTTCATGGCGTTGGCGTTCAAGTACACTGCGGCATTCGTGAGGGTCATTTTGCCACCGACCCACAGCCCGCCGTAAACCTCTTGGAAACCCTCCAGCACGCTAGCCAATGCGCCAACATTGCCACTGCCGGCAGCATCGTAAAAATCGCCTGCACCTTCGTAATCCACCTCGACGTCAGCCACCAGAAAGTTGACCAGCTTCGACTTCACTACCTTCTCGTCCATCCCTGGTTCTCCATGATCCATTAGCGGCAAAACAAAATCTGGTGAGGGGACAGATCCCCTCACCACGCGGCTCGCTATCAGCGATTCGACCCTGCCGCATTGGCCCGTGCCGTATGCAGTTTCTTATAGCTGTCAATCAGACGCAGATGACGGTCCAGCCCTTCGAGCTTCATGCTGGTCGGCGTCAACCCGTAGAAACGCACGCTGCCGTTGACCGAACCGATCGCCGCGTCCATACGCTCGTCGCCGAACATGCGGCGGAAGTTGGCTTCGTAATCGGCCAGTTCCAGATCCTCGTCCAGTTCCATTTCCAGGCATACGTTCACGGCCTGATAGAACAAACCGCGCTCTACAGTGTTGTCGTTGTATTGCAGGAAAGCTTCGACCAGGTCTTTGGCCGGCTCATATTTCTGCAGGGCGAGACAGATCAACAGGCGCAGTTCCAGAATCGTCAGCTTGCCCCACGGCGTGTTGTCGTCGAACTCGATGCCGATCAGCGTGGTGATGTCGGTGTAATCGTCCAGCTCACTGTTTTCCAGCCCCTGTGCCAGATTGCGCAGGCCAACCTTGCTCAGACTGTGCAGGTTGAGAATGTCGGCGCGGAACTGCAGGGCCTTGTTGGTGTTGTCCCAGATCAGGTCGTCCACCGAATAGATTTCCGAGTAGTCCGGCACCAGGATCCGGCAAGCGTTGGCACCGAGGTCGTCGTAGACCGCCATGTACGCTTCTTTGCCCATGCCTTCGAGGATGCCAAACAGAGTCGCGGCTTCTTCGGCATTGGAGTTTTCGCCCTGCCCGGAGAAGTCCCACTCGACGAATTCGAAATCGGCCTTGGCACTGAAAAAACGCCACGACACCACACCGCTGGAGTCAATGAAGTGCTCGACGAAGTTGTTCGGCTCTGTCACTGCCTGACCAGAGAAGGTCGGCTGCGGCAAGTCGTTCAAACCTTCGAAACTGCGGCCCTGCAGCAACTCGGTCAGGCTGCGTTCCAACGCCACTTCCAGGCTTGGGTGCGCGCCGAACGAGGCGAACACCCCGCCGGTACGCGGGTTCATCAGGGTCACGCACATCACCGGGAATTCACCGCCCAGCGATGCATCCTTGACCAGCACCGGGAAGCCCTGGTCTTCAAGGCCTTTGATTCCGGCGAGAATGCTCGGGTACTTTTCCAGCACTTCCTGCGGTACGTCTGGCAAGGCCATTTCGCCCTCGAGGATTTCGCGTTTGACCGCGCGCTCGAAAATCTCCGACAGGCACTGCACCTGCGCTTCGGCCAGGGTGTTGCCGGCGCTCATGCCGTTGCTCAGGAACAGGTTTTCGATCAGGTTGGACGGGAAATACACCACCTCGCCATCCGACTGGCGCACGAACGGCAGCGAGCAGATGCCGCGCTGGGTGTTGCCGGAGTTGGTGTCGTACAGGTGCGAGCCTTTGAGCTCGCCGTCGCGGTTGTAAATGTCCAGGCAGTATTCGTCGAGAATCTCTGGCGGCAATTCGTCTTTCGGGCCGGGTTTGAACCAGCGCTCGTTCGGGTAATGCACGAACTCTGCGGTGGCGATGTCCTCGCCCCAGAACTGGTCGTTGTAGAAGAAGTTGCAGTTCAGGCGCTCGATGAACTCGCCCAGTGCCGAGGCCAGTGCGCCCTCTTTCGTCGCGCCCTTGCCGTTGGTGAAGCACATCGGCGAGTGCGCGTCGCGGATGTGCAGCGACCACACGTTGGGCACGATATTGCGCCACGAGGCGATTTCGATCTTCATGCCCAGGTCGGCGAGAATCCCCGACATGTTGGCGATGGTCTGCTCCAGCGGCAGATCTTTACCGGCAATGTAGGTGCCCGCCTCCGACGTCGAATGCGGCATCAGCAGCGCTTGCGCATCGGCGTCGAGGTTCTCGACTTCCTCGATCACAAACTCGGGGCCGGTCTGCACGACCTTCTTCACCGTGCAGCGATCGATCGAACGCAGGATGCCCAGACGATCCTTTTCGGAGATATCCGCCGGCAATTCGACCTGGATCTTGAAGATCTGGTTGTAGCGGTTTTCCGGGTCGACGATGTTGTTCTGCGACAGACGAATATTGTCGGTCGGGATGCTGCGCGTTTCGCAATACAGCTTCACGAAGTAAGCCGCGCACAAGGCCGACGACGCCAGGAAGTAGTCGAACGGCCCCGGTGCCGAGCCATCGCCCTTGTAGCGAATGGGCTGATCGGCGATCACCGTGAAGTCGTCGAACTTGGCTTCAAGTCGAAGGTTGTCGAGAAAGTTGACCTTGATTTCCATGCGGGTTTACCAGAGAGCAAAAACAATTGGCGGCCATTATCCGGGTTTTCAGCCCGACGTCTTGTGCTTTTGCGTAATGGCGTACCAAGCGGACCGCCGCGTCGCGTCGTGCGTCTGCGCAGTCGGACGACAAAAATGCCATTAGCAGTGAATTATTTCGTGTCTTCTTGTATCTGACGCAAAGAGCCCATGCCAGCAAAACAATGGCATTGAATCCGTTCAGCTATGAGTAACCCGCATGAAATCAAGGAAAAACAGCGTCAATCCGATCGGATTGAAAGACATCACCATTGTCGACGACGCCAAGATGCGCAAGGCGATCACCGCCGCCGCACTGGGCAATGCCATGGAATGGTTCGACTTCGGGGTCTACGGTTTTGTCGCCTATGCACTGGGCAAGATCTTCTTTCCTGGTGCCGATCCTGGCGTACAGATGATTGCAGCGTTGGCGACCTTCTCGGTGCCGTTTCTGATCCGGCCATTGGGCGGCCTGTTCTTCGGTGCGCTGGGCGACAAGTACGGGCGGCAGAAAGTCCTCGCCGCGACCATTGTGATCATGTCGCTGAGCACCTTCGCCATCGGCCTGATTCCATCCTATGAGTCGATCGGTATCTGGGCGCCGATCCTGTTGCTGCTGGCGAAAATGGCCCAGGGTTTCTCGGTTGGCGGTGAGTACACCGGCGCGTCGATTTTCGTCGCAGAATACGCTCCCGATCGCAAACGCGGCTTCCTCGGCAGTTGGCTGGACTTCGGCTCGATTGCCGGTTTCGTCCTCGGTGCCGGGGTGGTGGTGCTGATTTCGACAATCATCGGCGAAGAGAAATTCCTCGAATGGGGCTGGCGCCTGCCGTTCTTCCTCGCCCTGCCGCTGGGTATGATCGGCCTGTATTTGCGTCACGCGCTGGAAGAGACCCCGGCGTTTCAGCAGCACGTCGAAAAACTCGAAGAAGGTGATCGCGAAGGTCTGGCCGGCGGCCCGAAAATCTCGTTCAAGGAAGTCGCGACCAAACACTGGCGCAGCCTGATGACCTGCATCGGTGTGGTGGCGGTGACCAACGTCACCTATTACATGCTGCTGACTTACATGCCCAGCTACCTGTCGCACAACCTGCACTACAGCGAAAACCGTGGCGTGTTGATCATCATCGCGATCATGGTCGGAATGCTGTTCGTGCAACCGGCAATTGGTTTTATCAGCGACAAGATCGGTCGCAAACCCTTTATCGTTGTCGGCAGCATCGGCCTGTTCCTTCTGGCAATTCCGGCGTTCATGCTGATCAACAGCGGCAAGATCGGCCTGATCTTCTCCGGCCTGCTGATCCTCGCGGTGTTGCTCAACTTCTTCATCGGCGTGATGGCCTCGACCCTGCCGGCAATGTTCCCCACGCACATCCGCTACAGCGCACTGGCCGCTGCCTTCAACGTCTCGGTGCTGATCGCCGGCCTGACGCCGACCGCTGTGGCCTGGCTGGTGGAAAGTACCGACAACCTGTACATGCCGGCCTACTATCTGATGGTGATTGCCGTGGTTGGCCTGATCACCGGCGTGACCATGAAAGAGACTGCCAACAAGCCGTTGCGTGGTGCCGCACCGGCTGCATCGGACCTTGAGGAAGCCAAGGAACTGCTCAAGGAACACCACGACAACATCGAACAGAAAATCGAAGATATCGACGCGGAAATCGCCGAACTGGAAGCCAGGCGCAAGGAGTTGGTGCAGCAGCATCCACGCATTAACTGACGTCATAACGTGGCCGCTCGAAGCGAATTGGAGTGGCCACCTTCGCTCGGTGTGAAACTAAATCCTCAGCCGACATGCCGCTGAGTTAGCTGAGGTTGAGTCATTTGAACCTCGATTACTGAAGAAGCCAGCGTGATCAATCACTCCAATCGTCGCAACAATCTCTCGCTGGACAGCCTCAACTTCTTCCTGGCCGATGTGCGCGACGGGCTCGGCCCCTATCTCGCCATTTACCTGTTGGCGGTGCATCACTGGGAACCGGCCAGCATCGGGCTGCTGATGACCCTCGCCGGTGTAGCCGCCCTCCTCACTCAGACACCCGCCGGCGCACTCGTCGACAACACCCGCAGCAAACGGGCAGTCATCGCGATTGCCGCGTTGTTGGTGACCGGCAGTTGTGTAGTGCTGCCCTTCATCACGTCATTCAGCCTCGTAGCGATTACTCAAGCCTTGAGTGCCGCCGCAGCGTCGGTGTTCGCCCCGGCCATCTCGGCAATCACCCTGGGGATCACCGGTCCCCGAGCATTCACCTGGCGCACCGGGCGCAATGAAACGTTCAACCACGCCGGCAACGCTTGCGCAGCGCTGCTGGCGGGTAGCTTTGCCTACCTCTTCGGCCCGGTGGCGGTGTTCTACCTGATGGCGGTCATGGCCTTGTGCACTGTAATTGCCGTCAGCTTCATCGACGCCAATGCCATCGACCACGATCTCGCCCGTGGCCTGGACACGAGTGACGCCACACACGGCAAAGCACCTTCAGGGTTATCGGTGCTGCTGACCAACAAGGCGCTGCTGATGTTCGCCATCTGCTGTGCCCTGTTCCACTTGGCCAACGCGGCGATGTTGCCACTGGTGAGCCAGAAACTGGCGCAAGTGAACTTGCAGATGGCCACGCCGCTGACCTCGGCCTGTATCGTCGCTGCGCAATTGGTCATGGTGCCAGTAGTGATGCTGGTCGGGGCCAAGGCCGATGTGTGGGGGCGCAAACCGTTGCTGCTTGCAGGTTTTCTGATCCTGCCGTTACGCGGTGTGCTGTACACGCTGTCTGACGACCCTTACTGGCTGGTCGCAGTGCAACTACTCGATGGCGTCGGCGCCGGGATCTTTGGTGCGCTGTTCCCAGTGGTGGTGAAAGACCTGACCCTGGGCACCGGACACTTCAACATCAGCCTCGGCGCTCTCTCGACGGTGTTCGGCCTGGGCGCGGCGTTGAGCAGCGGCGTGGCGGGATTTGTGGTGCAAGAGGCAGGTTATAGCGCGGCGTTTCTGACCCTGGCGGTGATTGCGGGGGTGGCGTTTGTGCTGCTATTGGTGTCGGTACCGGAGACGTTAACGCATCGACACAGTGCGGTTATCGCTACGACGTAAAAGGCTGCCTGATGACACCGAAGAAACCCATCACCCCAAACGGACTTCTTCGTGATCAGCTGTGCCAGTTAGCGGCTGACTTTGCTGCCGGGCAGTCGGCACATTCTCGCGCTGTGGGCTGCGCAGATAGCCGCTCAATACCTTGTGGGCACCGGTGGTTTTTTCGGCGCACTGCGCATGCCTGCCGGGATATTGATCTTTGCGTTTCTGGCTGGTTGTCGTGGTCATGGTCGTGTCGGTGCTGCACTTTGATGTGGGGACCGGGCTGATCCTGCTGCTTTACCTGATGTGGCTATCAGTGGCGACCACGCTGAATTTTTCGATCTGCGCAACAACCGTAAACAGGGGGAAAGAGCCCCCCTCGCAGCGCCTTGCGCGGAAAGCAAACCACTTTCCTGCGGGCAAAACAAAACCCCAATTGCTTTCGCAATTGGGGTTTCGGAATTTAATCTTGACGATGACCTACTCTCACATGGGGAAACCCCACACTACCATCGGCGATGCATCGTTTCACTGCTGAGTTCGGGATGGGATCAGGTGGTTCCAACGCTCTATGGTCGTCAAGAAATTCGGTGTGCCGACTCGTCTTTCGACGCTTCAGCAAATTGGGTATGCGATAGTTTGTGTGTTTCTCTCGAACTTTCGGTTCGTTTCGTCTTCACACACCGCAATCTGGCCTCTCTCGAGTTCGCAAATTGCTTGGGTGTTATATGGTCAAGCCTCACGGGCAATTAGTATTGGTTAGCTCAACGCCTCACAGCGCTTACACACCCAACCTATCAACGTCGTAGTCTTCGACGGCCCTTCAGGGAACTCAAGGTTCCAGTGAGATCTCATCTTGAGGCAAGTTTCCCGCTTAGATGCTTTCAGCGGTTATCTTTCCCGAACATAGCTACCCGGCAATGCCACTGGCGTGACAACCGGAACACCAGAGGTTCGTCCACTCCGGTCCTCTCGTACTAGGAGCAGCCCCTCTCAAATCTCAAACGTCCACGGCAGATAGGGACCGAACTGTCTCACGACGTTCTAAACCCAGCTCGCGTACCACTTTAAATGGCGAACAGCCATACCCTTGGGACCGGCTTCAGCCCCAGGATGTGATGAGCCGACATCGAGGTGCCAAACACCGCCGTCGATATGAACTCTTGGGCGGTATCAGCCTGTTATCCCCGGAGTACCTTTTATCCGTTGAGCGATGGCCCTTCCATACAGAACCACCGGATCACTAAGACCTACTTTCGTACCTGCTCGACGTGTCTGTCTCGCAGTCAAGCGCGCTTTTGCCTTTATACTCTACGACCGATTTCCGACCGGTCTGAGCGCACCTTCGTACTCCTCCGTTACTCTTTAGGAGGAGACCGCCCCAGTCAAACTACCCACCATACACTGTCCTCGATCCGGATAACGGACCTGAGTTAGAACCTCAAAGTTGCCAGGGTGGTATTTCAAGGATGGCTCCACGCGAACTGGCGTCCACGCTTCAAAGCCTCCCACCTATCCTACACAAGCAAATTCAAAGTCCAGTGCAAAGCTATAGTAAAGGTTCACGGGGTCTTTCCGTCTAGCCGCGGATACACTGCATCTTCACAGCGATTTCAATTTCACTGAGTCTCGGGTGGAGACAGCGCCGCCATCGTTACGCCATTCGTGCAGGTCGGAACTTACCCGACAAGGAATTTCGCTACCTTAGGACCGTTATAGTTACGGCCGCCGTTTACCGGGGCTTCGATCAAGAGCTTCGCGTTAGCTAACCCCATCAATTAACCTTCCGGCACCGGGCAGGCGTCACACCCTATACGTCCACTTTCGTGTTTGCAGAGTGCTGTGTTTTTAATAAACAGTCGCAGCGGCCTGGTATCTTCGACCGGCATGAGCTTACGGAGCAAGTCCTTCACCCTCACCGGCGCACCTTCTCCCGAAGTTACGGTGCCATTTTGCCTAGTTCCTTCACCCGAGTTCTCTCAAGCGCCTTGGTATTCTCTACCCAACCACCTGTGTCGGTTTGGGGTACGGTTCCTGGTTACCTGAAGCTTAGAAGCTTTTCTTGGAAGCATGGCATCAACCACTTCGTCACCCAAAGGGTAACTCGTCATCAGCTCTCGGCCTTAAGATCCCGGATTTACCTAAGATCTCAGCCTACCACCTTAAACTTGGACAACCAACGCCAAGCTGGCCTAGCCTTCTCCGTCCCTCCATCGCAATAACCAGAAGTACAGGAATATTAACCTGTTTTCCATCGACTACGCTTTTCAGCCTCGCCTTAGGGACCGACTAACCCTGCGTCGATTAACGTTGCGCAGGAAACCTTGGTCTTTCGGCGTGGGTGTTTTTCACACCCATTGTCGTTACTCATGTCAGCATTCGCACTTCTGATACCTCCAGCAAGCTTCTCAACTCACCTTCACAGGCTTACAGAACGCTCCTCTACCGCATCACCTAAGTGATACCCGTAGCTTCGGTGTATGGTTTGAGCCCCGTTACATCTTCCGCGCAGGCCGACTCGACTAGTGAGCTATTACGCTTTCTTTAAAGGGTGGCTGCTTCTAAGCCAACCTCCTAGCTGTCTAAGCCTTCCCACATCGTTTCCCACTTAACCATAACTTTGGGACCTTAGCTGACGGTCTGGGT
>NZ_CP125378.1:752500-915000 GCF_034008635.1 Pseudomonas sp. P8_229
TCCGCAAGATGTCAGCGAGCACCGCCAAGGCGATTTCCGCAGGCGTCTTACTGCCCAGGTTCAAGCCGATCGGCGCATGAATCCGCGCCAGTTCAACCTCCCCCAGCCCGCCAATTCTGCGCAAGCGCTCGAAGCGTTTCTGCGAAGTCTGCTGCGAGCCCATGACGCCGATGTAAAACGCCTCGGTGCGCACCGCCTCCATCATCGCCAGGTCGTCGATACGCGGATCGTGGGTCAACGCCACCACCGCGGTATCACGGTGACAGCCGCCGTCGGCGATGAACACTGACGGCAACTGTCGACGAATCTCCACGCCATTCAGCACCACGCCTTCGAGCACGTCATCACGCGGATCGCAGAGAATCACTTCGAAGCCGAGACCGACCGCGAACTCGGCGCACGCCTGCGCCACGCTGGAATATCCCGCCAGCAACAGACGCTGAGCGGCTCCAATGCGAATCCGCACCCGGTCGATCTCGCGCTCGATGCGCGCACCCTGCTCGCGATCAGCGAACAGACTGCGCGCACCACTGGCCAGATCGACTTCGCGAATCAAGCGGCGCTGACCGAGCAGCGCCGATTCGAGCTCACGCAGATGCGCCTGCACCTCGCAGCCGGCGTCAAATTTCTCTACCAGTACGTCGAGAATGCCGCCACAGGGCAGGCTGACCCGCGAGCGCGGATCATCACCTTCGCCGTAACGCACCACGTTGACCGCATCGAGAAACGCACCTTCCGCCACGCGCTCGAGAAAGTCTTCCTCGACGCAGCCACCGGACAGCGACCCGATCCACTGCCCGCCATCGTTCACTGCCAGCAGTGAACCCGGTGCGCGCGGCGCCGAGCCGTAGGTGGTCAACACGGTGCAGAGCCAGAGGCGCTGCCCCGCCACCGACCACTCCAGCGCCCGCCGTACCACTTGCAGATCGAGATGCTGCATGTCAGTGCGCCTTGTGCTCGACGGCCGGGACTTCCGCTTGCAGCTTCTGCACGTCGCTGACCGCCAACGCTGCCGATTGACCACCCCAGCCTTGACGCAGATAGTTCATCAAATCAGTAAGCTGCTCAGCGCTGAGCTTGTCGGCAAAACCCGGCATCGGCTGCATGTGCTCGAACCCGGCGAATTTCTGCTCGCCGATGCCGTCCTCGATCACCCGCACCAGGTTGCGCGGATCTTCCAGGCGCAGCGTGGTATTGCCACGCATGGCCACGGCGATGTGCGGTTTGCCTTCACCACCGGCGGCATGGCAACCGGCGCAGACGTTCAAATATTCCTGACGGCCGCGCTGGGCGCTCGGGCTGAGCTTGTCCACCGGCACTTCAACGAGTTCTTTGGCTGCTGGCGGCTTGTCGCCGAGCAGGAACGTCGCCATCGCTGCCAGATCCTGATCGTTCAGGCCCTGGGTGCTGTTGTGGAACACCGGGAACATCTCGTTGAACATCGTCCCCTGCGCACTCATGCCGTGCTTGAGGAACGTACTCAGATCCTGCTGGTTCCAGCCGCGCGCCGCCAGATCGGTGGCGAGCAGACTCGGCGCCAGATAACCGTTGAGGATGCCGCCGGTCAGGCGCTTGTCCAGTTGCATCGCGCCCGGCAGGCCGCGTGGCGTGTGGCATTCGCCGCAGTGACCGAGCACTTCGACCATGTACTGGCCGCGCTTCCAGGATTCACTTTTACCTTCGGCCGGCTGCAGTTTCAGGGCTTTGCCGTACAGCATGTTCCAGCCCATCAGGCCCAGACGCACGTTGAACGGAAAGCTCAGGCTGGTGACCGGCGCCGCACGCTCGATCGGCTCGATGGTTTTCAGGTAGGCGTGGATCGCGTCCGAATCTTCACGCGGCACCAGGTGATACGAGGTGTACGGCATCGCCGGGTACAGATTAGCGCCGTCGCGACGCTTGCCTTCGGTCAACGCAGCGAAGAATTCGTCATCGCTGTACAGGCCGATGCCGTACTCTTTGCTCGGGGTGATGTTGGTGCCGTAGATCGTGCCGAACGGCGACACGATCGGCAGCCCGCCGGCAAACGGCGCGCCGCCCGGTGCGGTGTGGCACGCCATGCAGTCGGCCGCGCGGGCGAGGTATTCGCCGCGCTTGACCTGATCATCGGCGTGGGCAAACAACACCGGCGCAGCCAGCCCGACCGCCAGAGTCAGGCGGGTCAGTAGATGCTTCATGCTCAACCCTCCTTGACCAGGCCGAGATCGGTCAGCACGTTGCGGGTGGCGTTGTAGTAACGCACGTACCCGGTGCAACGGCAGACGTGATGGCCGAGGCTGTCCTCGATGACCTGTTCCAGCTTGCTCTTGGCGATCGGCTGGCGCTGCAGCTTCTCCACCAGCACCGTCGCGGCGTTGACGAAACCCGGCGCGCAGTAGCTGCACTGGAAGGCGAATTCGTCGACGAAGCGTTGCTGGATCGGGTTCAGTTCAGTGACCTGACCCTGCTCGTCACGCTTGGCGTGAGCTTCGATGGTGCGCACTTTCTTGCCTTCGAAGTAATGCGCGCCGGTGATGCAGGTGCGCACTTCTTCGCTGGTGCCGTCCGGGTTGTCGACGATCACCACGCAGGCGTGGCAGATGCCCTGGCCGCAGCCCAGGCGCGAACCGGTGAGGTTCTTGTATTCGTGCAGGTAGTCGATCATCGGCAGGTCATCAGGGATGTCCACCGGGCCGACGGATTGACCATTGAGGGTCAGTTGAAGCGGACGGTTAGCCATTGAGGGCCTCCTTGATGCGCGCAGCAGTGATTGGCAGATCGCGAACACGTTTACCGATGGCGTGCGCCACAGCGTTACCGATGGCACCGACCACCGGGATCATCACCACTTCGGCGATGCCTTTGGACGGATCGCTTGGCGACAGCGGCGGCAGAATCTCTGCCGTTTGCTTCCACACCGCCACGTGGCGAGCCATCGGCAGGCGATAACGGTTGAAGTTCCAGTCACCCTCCCCCGGTCCGCCTTCGTACAGCGGCATCTCTTCCATCAGCGCGTGACCGATGCCCATGGCGATCCCACCTTCGAGCTGGCCCTTGACCAGTTCTTCGACCAGCACCCGGCCGCACTCGACCCACGAGTGGTGGTTGAGTACTTCGACTTCCGCCGAGCCTTTGTTGACCTTCAGTTCTACCAGCGTGGCCACCGGGCTGTAGTAAGTCACCGCAGCATTGTTCAGTTGGACAACCGGGTAGTTGATGTTCTGGCGATCCAGCAGGTGGAAACCCGCCGTGCTCATCAGCGCTTTCTTCGCCTTCGGCGCACCATCGCCGTACTTCACCGCCAGACCGTCGAGCGGCAGACGCTCGCGCACGCCGTCGATGCTGTATTCGGCCTCGGCCCAGCTCCAGCGGTTGAACGCGTGCACGGTGGCGCCGGTCACCAGACCACGCTCGTGAGCGCGCCTGGCCAGCTCTTCGAAGGTCAGCGGCTGCATGCCGTTGGCAGTGAGCTTGCCGTCGACCCAATGCGCATCTTCACGACGCACGACGTAAGGGTTGGCTTGCCCGCCGTAAGGCCCCTGACGCCAGATCTCCATGGCCGCCGGCCACAAACCGTTGTTGAACAGCACGCGCGCCGCTTCACGGGTGGCGTGGCTGAAGTAATAAGCCGAGTTGGTCGCGGACGACGCCGAGGCCAGCTTGCCGACCCAGCGCGGGTTGCGCAGCAGGTTGTCCTGCTCGGCCTGACTCATGATGTAAGGGTTGCCGCTGGTGATCAGCTGCATTTCCTTCCATTCGGTTTCACCAGTCTTCACGTCATGCGCCGGGCTGCCGAGGAAATCGGCCACCACCAATGCTTGCGAAGTGGACATGCCGGTGCCGATTTCGATACCGATGTGGCGCAGGGTAATGCGACCTTCAGCGGTGAATTCGATACTGGCCATCGGCGCTTCCGAACCGGTGCCGAAGTCTTTCTGGCAAATGGCAAAACCGATGCCGTACCAGTTGTCCGGGTCGGCGGCTTCGCGCTGCTGCTTGATCGCGTCGCGGTTTTTCCAGACTTCGTGCACCGAAGCCTTGTCGAGAATCTCGTGCAGGCGCAAGGCACCGGCCGGGATCGCACCCTGAGTGTTTTTCATGCCCGAACGCAGAGCGTTCTTGCGACGCAGGTCGATCGCGTCGACACCGAGGCGATTGGCGATTTCGTCGACCATCATTTCGGTCGAGGCCATGCTTTGCAGCGTACCGTAGCCGCGCATCGAACCCGCTTCAACACCACGCGAGTGGTAAGCGGTGACCTGCAGATCGTTCTGCGGCATGTAGTAGATCGACTGTGCAGCCGTGGCGCCAACCGCAGCCACCGACGGGCTGTAGTTGATCCGACCGCCGCCATCAACACTCATTTCAGCGCGAAAAATCTTGAAGCTGTAATCGTTCTTGTCCACCGCCAGCTGGTAGCGGATGTCGAACGGGTGACGCTTGATGCCGCTCTGGAACTGCTCGTAGCGATCGTTGGCCAGACGCACCGGCACTCCGGCGCCGTACAACGCCGCGAGGGCTGCGTAGTAGACAAAGATGTTGTGGTCTTTGGAACCGTAACCCACGGTGTAACCCGGGTGCATGTTCAGGTTGGCCAGGCCGAAGCGCGACGGCGCGATCATTTTCGCAGTCTCGGTCGCAGCTTCCAGCGGGCACTGGGTAGCCACCACGAAGTGCAGGGTCTTGGTTTTCGGGTCGTACCAGCCGTTGCCGTTGTCCGGCTCCATCGCGGCCGGCTCGATCGACGGGGTCTTGTAACGTTCGTCGAACACCAGCCAATTGTCCGGCGGCGTGTCGATCTCCTGCTTCATGCGGTCGGCGTAGAACAGACCACGCTCGGTCAGGTTGCCGTGCAGGTTCGGCTGGGAATTCCACACCGGGCGACGGTTTTTCAGCATCGGGAACAGGATCGAGTCCTTGAGGCTGGCGAATTCGTCTTCATCAGCCGAGGTCGGGCCACCCACGCGCACGTAGCGGAAGCTGCCATAGGGGTCGCCTTCGTAGTACGGCACTTGTGCACCGTAACGAATCGCCTTGTCATTGAATTTGAGTTTGTTCTTGGCCTGGCGGAAACGCTCGAAATCGTTCCAGATCAGGATCGCTACCGGGTGACCGATGAACATCGGCACTTTGCCTTCCGGCAGCAATGGGTCCGGGGCATGCTCTTCCGGAAACACGATGCCGTCCTTGTCCAGGTCGGCCGCGGTGACGATACGGTCAGGTTGCAGGTCGGCGCCGAGCCACGACAGGTCGTAGCCGTCGTAGATACGGTCAGCCTTGATGGTTTTGAGCAGCATGGCGTGGCCTTGCTGTTCAGGCCAGCCCGGCATGTCCCTGGAGCGAATGTCGCGGGCGAATACTTTGCTGCCGCAGACCTTGGACAATGCGTCGTTACGTTGGCGCGCCTTGCCGTTGTTGCCGAGCCACTTCTCGGACGGCACAGTGACGCTGTTTTCCATCAAGGCAGCCAGCGCCTGACTGCTGAGCGGCGCGAGCGTGACGCTCACACCCGCCACCAGCCCGCCCTGGAGGAACGAGCGCCGGGATATATCACGGTTGGACATGGATCATCCTCTGGGCGGTTATGTGTCCGCCCTTCTGGTTATCTACTGGGAATCTCGAGTCTTGCAGAAGCCCTTTTTGGCTAAACAAAGGGCGTAATGACAGTGCAAAGCTGACCGAAAGGTTAACTTTAAAGGTTTCCGGGCTCGCAGCAAACAACCAGTTACAAAAATTTGACTAAAGAATCAAAAAATCAATGCGGCGTGGCACCACAGCAGACGGGCAGACACGATGAAGGTTCTCCTTGTAGGAGTGAGCCTGCTCGCGATGGCGCCAGTTCAGCAGATACATCTGGGGACTGACACTCCGTCATCGCGAGCAGGCTCACTCCTACAGGTGATTTGTGTTGGGCTGGAGAAAAGAGAGGAATAACCAAATTTCAGACACAAAAAACCCCGGTCTTTCGACCAGGGTCTTTGCTATCGGATCCGAATCAACCAAGGTTGCTTTCGGTGTTTCAAGGCGTTCAGTGGTCCTTGAAACAGATATGGCGCAGCGGACGGGACTCGAACCCGCGACCCCCGGCGTGACAGGCCGGTATTCTAACCGACTGAACTACCGCTGCGTATCGCTTTGAGCTTGCGCTCAAGTAACTCGTTTTGACTGCAAGCTTCGGTGCTTTGCAATCGCGAACCAGACATTGCCTGACTCGTAAAATATGGCGCAGCGGACGGGACTCGAACCCGCGACCCCCGGCGTGACAGGCCGGTATTCTAACCGACTGAACTACCGCTGCGCGTCGGTGGAGGCACTTTCAGCCTACCTCTTGCTTTCGCAAGTTTCTCGGGGAGTGGTGGGTGATGACGGGATCGAACCGCCGACATTCTGCTTGTAAGGCAGACGCTCTCCCAGCTGAGCTAATCACCCGTTTGCATCTCCGAGGCCGCGAAATTTACGCAGGTAGCGAACCTAAGTCAATAGCAGGATTGAAGTTTTTCTGAAAAAGACGAAATTGTTTCTCTCCTGCAATACCGCCTTCGCGAGCAAGCCCGCTCCCACAGGGGAATGCATTCCAAATGTGGGAGCGGGCTTGCTCGCGAAGGCGGCAGCTCATCAAACGCAAATTCAGCGGAAGAACGCGATCTATTCGCTGTAAATCATCTTCTTGGTCATCCCGCCATCAACGACGAATTCCTGCCCAGTGACAAACCCGGCATTCCTCGACAGCAGCCACGCAACCATGGCCGCCACATCCTCGACCGTCCCTACCCTGCCCGCCGGATGCTGAGCATGATCGGTATCGGCCAGAGGTTCGGCACGACGCGCGGACGGATCGCGAGCATCGATCCAGCCCGGACTCACGGCATTGACGCGAATCTCCGGCCCAAGGCTGATAGCCAGCGCATGCGTCAGCGCCAACAAACCTCCCTTGCTCGCCGCATAGGCTTCTGAGTCCGCCTCCGACTGGCGTGCTCGGGTGGAAGCCAGATTGACGATCGAACCGTTGTGCGCGCGCAGATACGGCGCACAGTGCTTGGCCAGCAACATCGGCCCACTGAGGTTTACCGCCAGCACGCGATTCCAGTACGCCAGATCAAGGCTTTCCAGCGTGATGTTGTGTGGGTCTGCGACTGCCGCATTGCACACCAACGCATCCAGACGACCGAACTGCCCAAGCACCTCGGCGACGCCGAGCGCGACCTGACTTTCATCCGCCACGTCCATGGCGATGAACCAGGCATTCTCGCCCAGCACCTTCGCCACTTTCGAACCGCGCACCCGATCCAGATCGCTCAGCACCACTTGCCACCCTTCGCTGATCAACCAGGTGGCAATGCCCAGACCGATGCCGCGCGCGGCACCGGTGACCAACGCAACGCGGCCATGGGTGCCCGCCTTCGGAGTAGACAACTCGATCACAACGCCGCCAGACCGCGCGACAGGTCGGCCTGCAGGTCCGCCACGTCTTCCAGACCGACCGCAATGCGGATCAGGCTGTCACGTATGCCCGCCGCTTCACGCTCTTGCGGCGCCAGACGACCATGAGAGGTGGTGCTTGGGTGCGTGATGGTGGTTTTGCTGTCACCGAGGTTGGCAGTAATCGAAATCAACCGGGTGGCGTCGATAAAGCGCCAGGCGCCCTCTTTGCCACCCTCGACCTCAAAACTGACCACTGCACCGAAGCCCTTCTGCTGACGCTGGGCCAACTCGTGCTGCGGATGGCTCTTGAGACCGGCGTAATGGACTTTCTCGATACCGTCCTGCTGCTCCAGCCACTCGGCCAGTTGCTGGGCGTTGGCGCAGTGCGCCTTCATCCGCAGATTCAGGGTTTCCAGACCCTTGAGGAAGATCCACGCGTTGAACGGGCTCAGGGTCGGCCCGGCGGTACGCAGGAAGCCGACGACTTCCTTCATCTGCTCGCCGCGACCCGCCACCACACCGCCCATGCAACGGCCCTGGCCGTCGATGAACTTGGTCGCCGAGTGCACGACGATGTCCGCACCGAGCTTCAGCGGCTGCTGCAGCGCTGGCGTACAGAAGCAGTTGTCGACCACCAGCATCGCGCCTTTGGCGTGAGCGATTTCCGCCAGCGCGGCGATATCCACCAGCTCCGCCAGCGGGTTGGACGGCGACTCGACAAAAAGCAGCCTGGTGTTCGGCTTGATCGCCGCATCCCACGCCGACAGTTCGGCCAGAGGCACGTAGTCGACCTCCACACCGAAGCGCTTGAAATATTTTTCGAACAGGCTGATGGTCGAACCGAAGACGCTGCGCGACACCAGCACGTGATCACCGGCGCTGCACAGGCTCATCACCACCGCCATGATCGCGGCCATGCCGGTGGCGGTCGCCACGGCCTGCTCGGCGCTTTCCAGCGCAGCAATACGCTCTTCGAACGCGCGCACGGTCGGGTTGGTGTAACGCGAGTAAACGTTGCCCGGCACCTCCCCGGCAAACCGCGCAGCCGCGTCGGCAGCGGTGCGGAACACGTAGCTGGAAGTGAAGAACATCGGATCACCGTGTTCGCCTTCCGGCGTACGGTGCTGACCGGCACGTACGGCCAGGGTATCGAACGCTACGCCTTCGAGGTCGCTGTCCAGCCGACCGGCATCCCATTCCTGACTCATGCTGTCACTCCTTGCCCTGATCTGAATAAGTAAAGGTCTTTTGCCAGATACAAAACCGGCCCCTCAGGGCCGGTAGAAACTCAGTTGTTGTACAGATCGATGATCGCACTGACCGCCTGGGTCTTGACCTTGGAGGCATCGTTGCGTGCCTGCTCGATCTTGTTCAGGTAGGCCTCGTCGACATCGCCGGTGACGTACTTGCCGTCGAACACCGCGCAATCGAAGTTCTCGATCTTGATCTTGCCGCCACCGACCGCTTCGATCAAGTCAGGCAGGTCCTGATAGATCAGCCAGTCAGCGCCAATCAGATCCGCCACATCCTGGGTCGAACGATTGTGCGCGATCAGTTCGTGAGCGCTCGGCATGTCGATGCCGTAGACGTTCGGGAAGCGCACCGCCGGAGCAGCCGAGCAGAAGTAGACGTTTTTCGCGCCGGCTTCACGGGCCATCTGAATGATCTGCTTGCAGGTGGTGCCGCGTACGATCGAGTCGTCGACCAGCATCACGTTCTTGCCGCGGAACTCCAGCTCGATGGCGTTGAGCTTCTGACGAACCGACTTCTTGCGCGCCGCCTGGCCCGGCATGATGAAGGTACGGCCGATGTAACGGTTCTTGACGAAACCTTCGCGGAATTTCACGCCCAGATGGTTCGCCAGCTCCAGCGCCGCCGTGCGGCTGGTGTCAGGAATCGGGATGACCACGTCGATATCGTGCTCTGGACGCTCGCGCAGGATCTTCTCGGCGAGCTTCTCACCCATGCGCAGACGGGCCTTGTACACCGACACGCCGTCGATGATCGAGTCCGGACGCGCCAGGTAGACGTGTTCGAAGATGCACGGGGTCAGGGACGGGTTGGTCGCGCACTGACGGGTGTGCAGCTTGCCGTCTTCAGTGATGTAGACCGCTTCGCCCGGGGCCAGGTCGCGAATCAGGGTGAAACCGAGCACGTCCAGCGAAACGCTTTCGGACGCGATCATGTACTCGACGCCTTCGTCGGTGTGACGCTGACCGAACACGATCGGACGGATGCCGTGCGGGTCACGGAAACCGACGATGCCGTAACCGGTAACCATCGCCACCACCGCGTAACCGCCGACGCAACGGTTGTGCACGTCAGTCACGGCGGCAAACACGTCTTCTTCGGTCGGTTGCAGCTTGCCGCGCTGGGCCAGCTCGTGTGCGAACACGTTCAACAGCACTTCCGAGTCGGAACTGGTGTTGACGTGACGCAGGTCGGATTCGTAAATCTCTTTGGCCAACTGTTCAACGTTGGTCAGGTTGCCGTTGTGCGCCAGAGTGATGCCGTACGGCGAGTTGACGTAAAACGGCTGAGCCTCGGCCGAAGTCGAGCTGCCCGCAGTCGGGTAACGCACGTGGCCGATACCCATGTGACCGACCAGACGCTGCATGTGACGCTGATGAAACACGTCACGCACCAGGCCATTGTCCTTGCGCAAGAACAACCGGCCATCATGGCTGGTCACGATACCGGCAGCGTCCTGGCCGCGGTGCTGGAGCACGGTTAGCGCGTCATACAGCGCCTGATTGACGTTCGACTTACCGACGATACCGACGATGCCACACATGCGACGCAACCCCTACTTAATGGATCTGAACTGAACAACACTCACTGTGGCGTTTTGGCCGACGGCAAGAGCTGCTCCTTGAACGGAATATCAGCGGGTACGCTGATTCCGCTGGCAAGCCACTGACTGCTCCACCCGAGAATCAGGTTTTTGGACCAGTCGGCAACCAATAGAAACTTTGGCACGAGCTGTGATTCTTTCCACCACCCGTCCTGCTGTACCGGCCCCAGGCTCAACAGCCCGACCGCCACGACCACCAGCAACACGCCACGCGCAGCGCCGAAGGCCATGCCGAGGAATCGGTCGGTCCCGGACAACCCGGTCACGCGCACCAACTCGCCGATAAGATAATTGATCATTGCGCCCACGATCAGTGTGGCGACAAACATGATGGCACAGCCCGCGATCACGCGAGCCGATGGGGTTTCGATGTATCCGACGAAGTACTCGGACAGTGAGCCACCGAACATCCAGGCAACGGCTCCTGCGACGATCCAGGTCACCAGCGATAATGCTTCCTTGACGAAGCCGCGGCTCAAACTGATCAAAGCGGAGATGGCGATGATTGCAACGATCGCCCAGTCAACCAGGGTAAATGGCACAGTGCAGCCTACAGACGGATAAGGCGGCGCATTTTAGCAGAGCGCACCGCTGTCGGTAAGCTGCGATTGTCAGTGCTTTTCAATCTGAGCGATAGTTTTTAGCCGCGCTCAGGCTGGAAGCGCACGACGAAGCCCTTGAGGTTCTGCTGACGGCTCAAAACATCACGCAGACGATCAGCCTCGGCACGCTCGATCAATGGGCCGACAAACACCCGATTCTTGCCATCGGCAGAGCGGATATAGGCGTTGTAACCCTGACTGCGCAGGGTTTTCTGCAGGGATTGCGCACCTTCGCGACTCGACAGGCTGGCCAGTTGCACCGACCAGCTGACCGACAGGCCATTGGCGTCGACACGGCTTTGCGTGGTGTCAGGCTTGGTCGGGGCCGCCGCAATCGGCTGGGCCGGTGCCGTTGTCGGCCTGGCCGCCGGCGCCGGTGCTGGAGCAACCGGTTTGGCGACTGGAGCAGGCGCTGGCGCCGGAGCCGATGCAATCGGCATCGACGGTGTCGATTGCCCGGCCACTTCGTCATCGCTCGGCACCGGTTCTTGCGGCAGCGTTTGCGGTTCAGGCACGGCGACCGATTCAAGCTGCACTTGTGGCATCGCAGGTGCTTGCGGCGCGGCTGGCGCCTCGACCGTCACTTGACGCTGTTCGTCCTGACGGGAAAACAGCATCGGCAGGAAAATCACCGCCAGCGCCACCAGCACCAGCGCACCAACCATGCGCTGCTTGTACGCTTTATCCAGCAAAGCCATTTGCCGCTTCCTCCGTGGAGCGCCGGGCCAGCCATTCAAGGGCCTCGGCGACACAATAAAATGATCCGAACAACAGAATCTCGTCGTCGCTGCTGGCCGCTGCGCACTGCCCTTCCAGCGCCGCCGCGACACTGTCATAGGACGTGACGGATGCGCCAAGGTTCTGCAGCGCCGCATGCAATTCACTGACCGGACGCGAACGCGGCGAATCCAGCGGCGCGACCGCCCAATGCTGGACACTAGCATTCAATTCGCCGACAACACCATCCAGATTCTTGTCGGCGAGCAGGCCGAACACCGCCAGGCGCTTGCCCACCGGCGGCCGACTGGCCAGACGCCGCGCCAGATACTCCGCCGCGTGCGGGTTATGCCCCACATCCAGCAGCAGGTTCAGGCGCTTGCCATTGAACTCGAAGGATCGGCGATCCAGACGCCCGACCACACGAGTCGCCTGCAAGGCCGCGGCGATCTGCGCTGCATTCCACGGCAGACCGAGCAGCAGATACGCCTGCAAGGCCAGCGCCGCGTTTTCCATCGGCAGATCCAGCAGCGGCAAGTCGTGCAATTCGACCTGCTGGCCTTGTGCATCAGTGCCGCGCCATTGCCAATGTTGATCGGTGACACCGAGGTCGAAATCACGCCCACGCAGAAAAAACGGGCACGCCAGTTCGCGCGCCTTGTCGAGCAAGGGTTGCGGAGGATTCAGATCGCCGCACAAGGCAGGCTTGCCCTGACGGAAAATCCCGGCCTTCTCGAAAGCCACGGATTCACGGGTATCGCCCAGATACTCGGCATGATCGACGCCAATGCTGGTGACCAGCGCGATATCGGCATCGACCACATTGACCGTGTCCAGACGCCCGCCCAGACCGACTTCCAGCACCACCGCATCGAGCCCGGCCTGTTGAAACAGCCAGAACGCCGCCAGGGTGCCCATTTCGAAGTAAGTCAGAGAGGTCTCGCCGCGCCCGGCCTCGACCGCAGCGAAGGCTTCGCACAGCTGTGCATCAGTGGCTTCGACGCCATTGAGCTGCACCCGCTCGTTATAACGCAGCAGGTGCGGAGAATTGTAGACACCAACGCTCAGGCCCTGCGCTCGCAGCAATGAAGCCACGAACGCGCAGGTCGAACCCTTGCCGTTGGTGCCAGTGACCGTAATCACCCGAGGCGCCGGCTGGCCCAGCCCCATGCGGGACGCTACCTGTTGCGAACGCTCCAGCCCCATGTCGATGGCCGATGGATGCAACTGCTCAAGGTAGGCGAGCCACTCGCCAAGGGTACGCTCGGTCATACGTTGGCAGGCACCGGAGGAACGACGATAGGCTCGACTGGAGCGGCGACGTAGGTCGGTGTCGGCTGGCCAGTCAGTTGCGCCAGCAGATTGCCCAGACGCGGACGCAACTCGCGACGATCAATGATCAGGTCGATGGCGCCGTGCTCCAGCAGGAATTCGCTGCGCTGGAAGCCTTCCGGCAGTTTTTCACGCACGGTCTGCTCGATCACACGCGGACCGGCGAAGCCGATCAGTGCTTTCGGCTCACCGACGATCACGTCGCCGAGCATCGCCAGACTGGCGGAAACGCCGCCGTAGACCGGGTCGGTCAGTACCGAGATGAACGGAATGCCTTCTTCACGCAGACGCGCCAGTACAGCCGAAGTCTTGGCCATCTGCATCAGCGAGATCAGCGCTTCCTGCATCCGCGCACCACCGGAAGCGGCGAAGCAGATCATCGGGCAACGATTTTCCAGGGCGTAGTTGGCGGCGCGCACGAAGCGCTCACCGACGATGGCGCCCATGGAACCGCCCATGAAGCTGAATTCGAACGCCGAAACCACCACCGGCATACCCAGCAGAGTACCGCTGACGGAGATCAGCGCGTCTTTTTCGCCGGTCTGCTTCTGTGCGGCGACCAGACGGTCCTTGTACTTCTTGCCGTCGCGGAATTTCAGACGGTCAACCGGTTCCAGATCGGCACCCAGCTCGTTGCGGCCTTCAGCATCCAGGAAGATGTCGATGCGCGCCCGTGCGCCGATGCGCATGTGGTGATTGCACTTGGGGCAAACGTCCAGGGTCTTTTCCAGCTCAGGGCGATACAGCACAGCCTCGCAGGACGGGCATTTGTGCCACAGACCTTCAGGCACCGAGCTCTTCTTGACCTCCGAACGCATGATCGAAGGGATCAGTTTGTCTACTAACCAGTTGCTCATGCTTTCTTTCTCCAGTACCGGCGGCCCGAACGCTCTGGTTCGCAGCCCCGCGTATGCCCTTCAGCTAAATTCATGTGTGTGGCGATGGTTGGTGGAACCCCGCGGTCAGCGCGAAACATGACCTGCGTGCAACTCCAGAAACCCTCAGCCTCGCCTGCTTTGTGCAAGTGCATTGATGGACGGCGGCAGACTGCCAGCCGTCACATCGAAGTAGACGCTCCCAGTGAGCTTCTACGTACGGCATCGATGAACGCGCGGATCTTCGCATGATCCTTGATGCCCCTGCTCGCCTCTACCCCACCGCTGACGTCGACCGCGTACGGTTTGACCCGGGCCACGGCGTCGGCAACGTTTTCCGGCGTGAGACCACCGGCCAGGATCAACGGCTTGCTCAACCGCTGCGGAATCAATGACCAGTCGAACGCCTCGCCGGTTCCGCCGGGCACGCCTTCGACATAGGTGTCGAGCAGCACGCCACTGGCGCTCGGATAGGCATCGACGGCGGCGGCAATGTCGTCGCCGGCCTTGACCCGCAGCGCCTTGATGTACGGACGATGCCAGCCTTCGCATGCTTCTGCGCTTTCATCGCCATGAAACTGCAGCAGATCCAGCGGCACGGCATCGAGGATTTCCCCCAGCTCGCAGCGGCTGGCATTGACGAACAGGCCGACGGTGGTCACGAACGGCGGCAAGGCGCGAATGATCGCTCTCGCCTGCTGCACGCTCACCGCCCGCGGACTTTTTGCATAAAACACGAAACCGATTGCATCAGCCCCGGCTTCGACCGCTGCCAACGCATCTTCTATGCGGGTAATCCCGCAAATCTTGCTGCGAACGGCTGACATGTCGATAAAAACCTCAAGGCAAAAACCGGGAAAGTCCCGGATGGTAACAAAAGCGTTCGGGGGCGTCAGCCGTCAAGGCCAGAGAAACCCGTAAGGAAATGTGGCCCGACGAAACGCTCGGGCAATGGGAACTCGTCGTGGTACTCGACCTGCACCAGATACAACCCATACGGATGCGCGGTCACGCCACCGGAACGGCGTTCGCGGCTCTCCAGCACTTCCTTCATCCACTCCACCGGCCGCTCGCCGGCACCAATCGTCATCAGAACACCAGCGATGTTGCGCACCATGTGGTGCAGGAACGCATTGGCACGGATATCGAGTACGATCATCTTGCCGTGACGGGTCACGCGCAGGTGGTGCATCTTCTTGATCGGCGACTTCGCCTGGCACTGGCCGGCGCGAAACGCACTGAAATCGTGGGTGCCAATCAGGTATTGCGCGGCTTCGGCCATGCGCTCGACGTCCAGCGGGCGATGATTCCAGGTGATTTCCTGGTTGAGATGCGCCGGACGAATCTGATCGTTGTAGATCACGTAGCGATAACGCCGGGCGATGGCTTTGAACCGCGCATGGAAATGCGCCGGCATGACCCGTGCCCAACTGACACTGATGTCGTGGGGCAGATTGATGTTGGCGCCCATCACCCAGGCTTTCAGGGAGCGATCGACCGGCGTGTCGAAATGCACCACTTGCCCGCACGCATGCACCCCGGCGTCGGTGCGACCGGCGCACTGCAGCGAAATCGGCGAGTTGGCGACTTTCGACAAGGCTTTTTCGAGTTCTTCCTGCACCGTCGCGACACCCGTCAACTGACGCTGCCAGCCGCTGTAGCGCGAGCCTTTGTACTCGACGCCCAGTGCCACACGGTAAAAGCCTTCGGGTGCCATTTCGGCGACCGGGTTATCTATGTTTGCCAAGGTGGGACAGCCTGCTGATCTGCAAAGGCGGGCATTATAAGGCTGTGAGTCGGGGATGCCAGTCAGTTCTGTATTGACCGATCCGGCCTCTTCGCGAGCAAGCCCGCTCCCACAGGGGATTGGGGGCTGGATCGGGATGGGTGGCTGCCGCAGGACCATTGTGGGAGCGGGCTTGCTCGCGAAAGCGCCGCTCCAGACGCAGCAAAATCCAACCCAAACAAAAACGGCAGCCTCGATGGGCTGCCGTTCTGTTTACTGCTGACGCTGAATCAAGCCAGGTTCGAGAGCATTTCCTTGGCTTCGCCACGCTGCTTCTCGTCACCCTCGGTCAACACTTCGTTGAGGATATCGCGCGCGCCGTCGTTGTCGCCCATGTCGATGTAGGCCTGAGCCAGATCGAGCTTGGTGGCCGCTTCATCAGTGCCGGCGAGGAAGTCGAAATCGTCTTCGCCCAGATCATCACCCATGGCCGCATCGGCTTCAGTGAAAGTCGGCTCGGCAATGCTCTGCGACAGGCGATCCAGCTCGGCGTTGACGTCATCCAGCTCGGCGGCGAATGCATCCGGTTCGGCCGGGTTGCTGTCCATCTCGTCAGCCAGCGACAGATCGAAATCCGCCGGCAGCTCCAGATCGTCCTGCGGCACTTCGTTCACCACTGGAGGCTCGACCGGCGACAGGTCTTTCACGCCCTCGTCCAAGTCCAGCTGGAAGTCATCGTCCGCCAGGTCCGCTGCAGGTGCTGGCGCAGGCTCGGCACCGAGGTCCAGATCCAGGTCGAAGTCCGACAGGTCGTCGAGGTTTTCCTTGATCTCGGTCTGCTGTTGCAGCACCGATTCGAAGTTCAGATCGTCGTCTGTCGGGAACTCATCCAGCTCCACCGGTGCTTCAGGCTCAACGACAGGCGCAGGTTCAACCGGGGTGATGTTGTCGAGGTCGTCCAGGCTCAGGTCGAACGCGCTGTCCAGATCATCTGCCACCGGCGCAGGCTCAGTTGCTGGCGCCTCTGGCTCGTCGAGCAGCAGCTCCTTGACGTATTGCGCGTCCAGCTCGGCAGCGACCGCCGCTGCAGCCAGACCCGCAGCAGCGACGACAGCCATGGTCGGGAAGCGTTTTTTCAGTTCTTCGACCTTGGCGAAGTTATCGCCGTTGGCCACCAGCTGACGCTCCTGACCGACGAACGCATCGCGATCGCCCTGCTGACCGTAGACTTCCATCAGTTTCAGGCGCAGGTCGCTGCGTTGTGGCTCAAGGCTGACGCCCTCCTCCAGCAGCGCAGCAGCCTGATTCAGGCGACCGGCATTGATGTGCGACTGAGCCTTGTCCAGCACGTCATCGGAACGCTCGGCAGCCGGCGCGACCAGTGGCGCAGCAATCGGCTCGGCCATCACCACCGGCGTCACGACCGGGGCCGGAGCAGGCGCGGGTGCCGGGGTATTCAGTTTGACGCTGGCGGCAGGCACTTCCAGACCTTCGAAACTGCTCTCCGGCAGATCCTGCTCGGCGGAGAACTCTTGCTCCTCAGTCAGGGCCCGCGCCATGCGCAGGTGTTTTTCGGCTTCCTGCTGGGCTTTGCGGCGACGCGCCAGCAGCAACAGCAGTAGCAGCAGAACCACCGCACCGCCACCGATCAGACCCAGCAGGACCGGATTGGTCAGCAGTTCGTTGAAGGTTTTGTCTTCATCGACAACCGGCTTTGGTGCGACGACTGGCGTCTCGGCGGGCGTCTCGACCGGTGGCGCAATGGCCGATTCCGGAGTCGGCGCAGCTTCTGCCGAGGTCGCTGGCGGTGTTGCGGCCAGTTCAGCGGTGATCGCAGGCACGGCAGCATTGGCGGCAGGGGCAGCGCCCGTACCGTCAGCCTGCATTTTCGCCAGTTGATTGTTCTTCAGCTCGATCAGGCGCTGCAGCTTGTCCAGCTGGCTTTGCAGATCGGTCATGCGGCTTTTCAGTTCCTCGTTGTCACGACGGGTCGTGTCGAGGCTTTCCTGAGTGACCGCCAGCTTGTTGCTCAAGGCCTTGGCGTCGCCTGCCGGGCCTTTGCCCCGCGCCTTGGCGCTTTCGGCAGAGACCAGGCTCAAGTTGTCTTTGGCATTCTGGCCGCTACCGGCATTGCTGCGACTACGCTTGGTGGCATCGAGCTGCTGCTGACCGGTGCCTGGCTTGGCCACATAGCGACGGCCCTGACGCCAGGCGTCGTTCTGCGCGGCAACTTCAGCAATCGCTTTGGACTGCGGCAGCGCAGTGCTTTCCACCGAGTCCGGCAGACGCAGCACCTGACCGGTCTTCAGCCGGTTGATGTTGCCGTCGATGAACGCGTCGGGGTTCAGCGCCTGAATCGCCAGCATGGTTTGCTGCACGGAGCCGCCAGTGCGCGCCTTCGCGGCGATTTCCCACAAGGTATCGCGCGGGGTGGTGGTGTATTGATTCGGGTGCGTGGCACCGGTGGTCGGCGCAGTGATGGTCTGCGACGGCGCCGGTTGCGCGGCCGCGTCAGCGGTCTGCGGCGAGAACTTCGACGGATCGAGCAGCACGCTGTAGTCACGCAGCAGACGGCCGTTAGGCCACATCACCTGCACGAGGAATTTCACCATCGGTTCCGACAGCGGTTTGCTCGAGGTCACGCGCAGCACGCTTTTGCCGCTGGCGTTGAGCACCGGGGTGAACGTCAGATCGTTGAGGAAGGCCTGGCGATCGACGCCGGCCTTGGCGAAATCTTCCGGCGAGGCCAGGCTCGGCACCACTTCGGCAGCGGTGAGATCCTTGACGTCGAGCAGCTCGATTTCGGCCACCAACGGCTGGTTCAGGGTCGACTTCAGGGTCAGCTCCCCGAGCCCGAGGGCATGCGCCATACCGGAGGACAGCGCCGAGGCGGCCGCTATTGCTAACACCAGTTTGCGAACTTGAACCATAGCCTCATCCTTTGTTTGAACGTTCCTCGGCCAGCGAGAAGATGTTGATTGCCGCTGCCGTAAGGCATTGCGCGCGACGACGACAGACTGCCGCGCGCGATCATTTCTTTGATGCCCCGGAAAGTCCCGGAGGGTGACACGTTATCGAGTGCTCCGGGCAAGCATAGCGCTCACCTAGAATCAGTCGACAAATTGTTGCCAAGTATCTTTTACAGCAGGTCTTTTATCAACAATTCAGCGACCTGCACAGCATTGAGGGCTGCACCTTTGCGTACGTTATCTGACGTCAGCCACAGATTAAGTTCCGCCGGCTCGTCGACACCGCTGCGCACCCGACCGACATAGACAACGTCCTGCCCCACCGCGTCACCCACCGCAGTCGGGTAATCACCGGCCTCGACCAGTTCGATGCCCGGCGCGTCTTCAAGCGCAGCGTTGACCTTTGCCAGGTCGACCGCACTCGCTGACTGCAAGGTCACGCTATAGCTATCGCCAAAAAACACCGGGGCTTGAACGCAAGTTGCGGAAATCTTTAATAAAGGCCGAGCCAGCACCTGACGCAACTCGCGCACCAGACGTTTTTCCAGCAGCGTGTGGCCGTGGGCGTCCGGGGTGCCGACCTGGGCCAACACGTTGAAGGCCATCTGGCGGTCGAAGAAAGTCGGCTCCAGCGGGCGCATGTTCAGCAGCTCGGCGGTCTGTCGCGCCAGTTCGGTAACAGCTTCACGACCTTGCGCGGACACCGCCAGATTGGCGGTGACATTGACGTATTGCAGGTCGATCAAATCGAGCAGCGGCGCCAGCACCACGGCGAGCGAAGTGGCCGACGGGCTTGGACTGCTGACCTGGAACGGCGCTTTCAAACCGGCGAGCTGAGCGGCGTTGGCCTCCGGAACGATTTGGGGCGCCTGATCGGCCGGCAGCGCGCCGGACAAGTCGATCAGCGAGCAACCAGCGGCATGCGCGCGGGCGGCGTAGCTCAGAGTGATCGCCGGCCCGGCGGCGAAGAACACCAGTTTGACCTTGCTGAAATCGAACTCGTCGACCTCGCGCACGCGCACGTTCTTGTTGCGAAACAGCACTGAGCTGCCAGCGGATTCGCTGCTGGCCAGCAGGTGCAGGTTGCCGACCGGGAAGTCGCGCTCTTCGAGAATCTGTACGAGGGTTTCGCCGACAGTACCGGTGGCGCCGATCACGGCAATATCTAGGGTCTGGGTCATGGTGCGAGCCTCTGGCGAAACGGGGGGAGCGGCACTTTACCGGGTGAGTGCCGCACAGGCAATTTCTGCCGGATTTGTGGCGCCCACCCGGATCGTTCCCACGCTCTGCGTGGCAATGCCGCATCGGACGCTCTGCTTTCGGCTTGTAAAGGGACGCGGAGCGTCCCGGGATGCATTCCCACGCAGAGCGTGGGAACGATCGGCATAAAAAAACCCGCACCTCTCACAAGGCACGGGCTCTTTCATTACTTCAAGCAATCAACGCTCAAGCAAAATCCGCAGCATGCGACGCAGCGGTTCGGCCGCACCCCACAGCAGTTGGTCGCCGACGGTGAACGCACCGACGAATTGCGAACCCATGTTCAGCTTGCGCAGACGACCCACTGGTACGTTCAGGGTGCCGGTGACCTTGGTCGGGCTCAGCTCCTGCATGCTGATCTCGCGCTGGTTCGGCACCAGTTTGACCCAAGGGTTGTGCTGGCTGATCAAACCTTCGATATCAGCGATCGGCACGTCTTTGTTCAGCTTGATGGTCAGCGCCTGGCTGTGGCAACGCATGGCGCCGATGCGCACGCAGATGCCGTCGACCGGGATCGGGCTCTTGAAGCGGCCGAGGATCTTGTTGGTCTCGGCCTGGGCCTTCCACTCTTCACGGCTCTGGCCGTTCGGCAGTTCCTTGTCGATCCACGGGATCAGGCTGCCGGCCAGTGGCACGCCGAAGTTTTCGGTCGGGTACGCGTCGCTGCGCATGGCTTCGGCAACACGACGATCGATGTCGAGGATCGCGCTGGCCGGATCGGCCAGTTGATCGGCAACCGCAGCGTGGGTCGCACCCATCTGCTTGATCAGTTCACGCATGTTCTGCGCGCCGGCACCGGAGGCCGCCTGATAAGTCATGGCGCTCATCCACTCGACCAGACCGGCCTCGAACAGGCCGCCCAACCCCATCAGCATCAGGCTGACGGTGCAGTTGCCGCCGATGTAGTTCTTGGTGCCCGCGTCCAGTTGCTGGTCGATGACCTTGCGGTTGACCGGATCGAGAATGATGACGGCGTCATCGTTCATGCGCAGGCTCGAGGCCGCGTCGATCCAGTAACCCTGCCAGCCGGCTTCGCGCAGCTTCGGGAATACTTCGCTGGTGTAGTCGCCGCCCTGGCAGGTCAGGATCACGTCGAGGGTTTTCAGCTCTTCAATGCTGTAAGCGTCCTTGAGCGGAGCAATATCCTTGCCCACGGACGGGCCTTGGCCACCGACATTGGAAGTGGTGAAAAACACCGGCTCGATAAGATCGAAATCCTGCTCTTCCAGCATCCGCTGCATGAGCACGGAACCGACCATGCCGCGCCAACCGATCAGACCTACACGTTTCATCGCAACTACACCTTCTTGAAAAGTGGGCCGCTGCTTTGTATTGAATTTCGCAGCGGGCCCGAGAGATTACAGATTCCGCAGCGCGGCGACTACTGCGTCGCCCATTTCCTGCGTACCGACTTTGGTGCAACCGGCCGAATAGATGTCACCGGTGCGCAGCCCTTGATCCAGCACCACGCTGACGGCTTTCTCGATGGCATCGGCCGCATCGTGCAGATTGAAGCTGTAACGCAGCATCATCGACACCGACAGAATGGTCGCCAGCGGGTTGGCAATACCAAGGCCTGCGATGTCCGGGGCCGAACCGTGGCAAGGCTCGTACATGCCCTTGTTGTTCGAGTCCAGCGAGGCCGACGGCAGCATGCCGATGGAGCCGGTGAGCATCGACGCTTCGTCGGACAGGATGTCGCCGAACAGGTTGTCGGTGACGATCACGTCGAACTGCTTCGGTGCGCGCACCAGTTGCATGGCGGCGTTGTCGACGTACATGTGGCTCAGTTCGACTTCAGGGTAATCCTTGGCGACCTGCTCGACCACTTCACGCCACAGTTGGCTGGACGCCAGCACGTTGGCCTTGTCCACCGAGCACAGCTTCTTGCCGCGAACCATGGCCATGTCGAAACCGACGCGGGCGATGCGGCGGATTTCGCTTTCGCTGTACGGCAACGTGTCGTAGGACTGACGCTCGCCGTTTTCCAGGGTACGGGTGCCACGCGGCGCGCCGAAGTAGATGCCGCCGGTCAGCTCACGCACGATCAGGATGTCCAGACCGGCAACGATTTCCGGTTTCAGGCTCGAAGCGTCGGCCAGTTGCGGATAGAGGATCGCCGGACGCAGGTTGCCGAACAGGCCCAGTTGCGCACGGATTTTCAGCAGACCGCGCTCAGGGCGGATGTCACGCTCGATGGTGTCCCATTTCGGGCCACCGACGGCGCCCAGCAGCACGGCGTCGGCAGCACGGGCACGGTCGAGGGTTTCGTCGGCCAGCGGCACGCCGTGTTTGTCGATGGCGGCGCCGCCGATCACGTCATGGCTCAGCTCGAAGCCCAGGCTGTACTTGTCGTTGGCAAGTTCCAGCACCTTGACCGCTTCGGCCATGATTTCCGGACCAATGCCATCACCTGGGAGAATCAGAATCTGCTTGCTCATGCTTTCCTCGTGTCTTCAGTCGGTGCGCCACTCAGGGCGCGTCCGGAAAAATTCTTATCGCTCAGTCATCAATACGATTACATCTGTACTGAACGAGCCGTCGGCATCAATCTCAAAATATTCGCGCACTTCGTTGCCCATCGACTGCTGCAACTGGCGGATCGCCGCGCGCATCACTTCAGGTGTGCGCATGCGCTCGACCCAACTGCTGTACTCCAGACGCAGGCGCTGACGGGTGGTGCTGCGGGTATGCAGCCCGGCCTCGCTGACCTGACGCAACCATTCGCCGGCGGAATAATCGCGCACGTGACTGGTGTCGCGCAGCACTTCGACGCTTTGCAGGTAAGTGTCGAACAACGGGCTGCCCGGTGACAACACATCGACGAACGCCGCCACGCCACCCGGTTTCAGCACCCGGCGCACTTCGCGCAAGGCCACGCCAAGATCGCTCCAGTGATGCGCCGAATAACGGCTGAACACGAAATCGAACTCACCATCGGCAAACGGCAGGCGCTCGGCGGCGCCGTTGACCGTGGCAATGTTGGCAAACCCGCGATCCACGGCCGCAGCGGCGACCACATCGAGCATCTGCTGCGACAGGTCGTAAGCCACCACTTCCCTGACCAGTGGCGCCACATGAAAACTCACATGACCGGCGCCGCAACCCAAGTCCAGCACCCGCGCCGCGCCCTGCCCGGCCAGTTCAGCCTGTAGCAGCGCAAATTCGGTGCCTTGAGCGTGAACGGCGCTGTTCAGGTAGGCTGCGGCCTGCTCACCGAATTGCTTTTGGACGACCTGAGTGTGTTGGGCGGTGCTGGTCATGGTCACTTCCTTTTTGGTTGGAGTCTTGTGTTGCCTTTGCGGGCCTGCTCGCGATGGCGCCATTCGCCATACGCAAATTATGCGTCGCGGAACAACCAAGGCTGGCTCACACGGTGCTTTGCTTCAAACGTCGCAATCGCATCACCGTCCTGCAAGGTCAAACCGATATCGTCCAGACCGTTCAACAGGCAATGCTTGCGGAACGCGTCGATCTCGAAGTTGTAAACCTTGCCATCCGGACGGGTCACGGTCTGCGCTTGCAGATCAACCTGCAATTGATAACCAGGCTCGGCCTCGACCTGCTTGAACAACTCATCGACTTCAGCGTCGCTCAAGATGATCGGCAGCAAGCCGTTCTTGAAGCTGTTGTTGAAGAAGATGTCGGCGTAGCTCGGCGCGATGATGCTGCGAAAACCGTATTCTTCCAGCGCCCACGGCGCGTGTTCACGGCTGGAGCCGCAACCGAAGTTCTCGCGGGCCAGCAACACGCTGGCGCCTTGATAACGCTCGGCGTTGAGCACGAAATCCTTGTTCAACGGGCGTTTGGAGTTGTCCTGGTAAGGCTGACCGACATCCAGGTAACGCCACTCGTCGAACAGGTTCGGGCCGAAACCGGTGCGCTTGATCGACTTCAAGAACTGCTTCGGAATGATCTGGTCGGTGTCGACGTTGGCACGATCCAGAGGCGCGACAAGACCAGTGTGCTGGGTAAAAGCTTTCATGCTGCGCTCCTTAAATCAATTCACGAACGTCGATGAAACGACCGTTCACCGCCGCCGCAGCGGCCATGGCCGGGCTCACGAGATGGGTACGGCCACCGGCGCCCTGACGGCCTTCGAAGTTACGGTTGGAGGTCGAGGCGCAATGCTCGCCGGACTCCAAACGGTCCGGGTTCATCGCCAGGCACATCGAGCAACCCGGCTCACGCCATTCGAAACCGGCTTCGAGGAAAATCTTGTCGAGACCTTCGGCCTCAGCCTGGGCTTTCACCAGACCCGAGCCCGGCACCACGATGGCCTGCTTGATGGTCGACGCCACTTTGCGGCCCTTGGCGATCACCGCCGCCGCGCGCAAGTCTTCGATGCGCGAGTTGGTGCAGGAGCCGATGAACACGCGATCCAGCTGAATGTCGGTGATCGCCTGATTGGCGCTCAACCCCATGTATTTCAAGGCGCGGACGATCGAGTCGCGCTTGACCAGATCCATCTCTTGGGCCGGGTCCGGTACGTTCTGGTCAACTGCCAACACCATCTCAGGCGAAGTGCCCCAGCTGACTTGCGGCTTGATCTGCGCGGCGTCGAGTTCAACCACGGTGTCGAACTTTGCGTCGGCGTCGGACACCAGGTCTTTCCAGGCTGCGACGGCCATGTCCCACTGCGCGCCTTTCGGGGCGAATGGACGGCCCTTGACGTACTCGACGGTCTTCTCGTCGGCAGCCACCAGACCCACACGGGCGCCAGCTTCGATGGACATGTTGCAGATGGTCATGCGGCCTTCGACGGACAAGTCGCGGATCGCGCTGCCAGCGAATTCGATGGCATGGCCGTTACCGCCGGCAGTGCCGATCTTGCCGATCACCGCGAGGACGATGTCCTTGGCGGTCACGCCGAACGGCAACTGGCCTTCGACGCGCACCAGCATGTTCTTCATTTTCTTGGCGACGAGGCACTGGGTGGCGAGCACATGCTCGACCTCGGAGGTGCCGATACCGTGCGCCAGCGCGCCGAAGGCGCCGTGGGTCGAGGTATGCGAGTCGCCACAGACCACGGTCATGCCCGGCAAGGTCGCGCCCTGCTCCGGGCTGATCACGTGGACGATGCCCTGGCGGATGTCGTTCATCTTGAACTCGACGATGCCGTATTCATCACAGTTGTCATCGAGGGTCTGAACCTGCAAACGCGAGACCTGGTCGGCAATCGCGGCGATGCCGCCCTTGCGCTCTGGAGTCGTTGGTACGTTGTGGTCCGGGGTCGCGATGTTGGCATCGATGCGCCAAGGCTTGCGCCCGGCCAGACGCAGGCCTTCGAAGGCTTGCGGCGAGGTCACTTCGTGAATGATGTGACGGTCGATGTAGATCAGCGCCGAGCCATCGTCGCGCTGCTTGACCAAATGCGAATCCCAGAGCTTGTCGTAGAGCGTTTTGCCGGCCATCAGACGGTTCCTCATCAGCTTGTTTCTATGCCCTGGGCTTCTCAATAACCCTTTGGCTTGTGAGGCCGATCCTATGGGGTTAGATTAAATAACTCAAATTCATATTTTTTATGCTTTGGATAACCAACTGGAATACGACCCATGGACCTGGCCAACCTCAATGCTTTTATCGCCATCGCCGAGACCGGCAGCTTCTCTGGCGCCGGTGAGCGACTGCACCTGACGCAACCGGCGATCAGCAAACGCATCGCCGGGCTGGAGCAACAGTTGAAGGTGCGGCTGTTCGATCGACTGGGCCGTGAAGTCGGTCTGACCGAGGCTGGCCGCGCTCTGCTGCCCCGGGCTTATCAGATTCTCAACGTGCTGGACGACACTCGCCGCGCCCTGACCAACCTGACCGGCGAAGTCAGCGGCCGCCTGACCCTGGCCACCAGTCACCACATCGGCCTGCACCGATTGCCGCCGCTATTAAGGGCGTTCACCCGCCGTTACCCACAGGTGGCGCTGGATATTCAGTTCCTCGATTCGGAAGTGGCCTACGAGGAAATCCTCCACGGTCGCGCCGAACTGGCGGTGATCACCCTGGCGCCAGAGCCGCATACCCTGGTCAAAGCCACGCCGGTGTGGGATGACCCGCTGGATTTCGTGGTGGCGCCAGAGCATTCACTGATCAGCAACGGTGCGGTCAATCTGGCGGATATTGCCGGTCATCCGGCGGTTTTTCCCGGAGGCAACACCTTCACTCACCATATTGTCCAACGCCTATTCGAGGCCCAGGGGCTGACGCCGAACATCGCCATGAGCACCAACTACCTGGAAACCATCAAAATGATGGTCTCCATCGGTCTGGCATGGAGTGTGCTGCCGCGTACCATGCTCGATGAACAGGTGGCGCGCATACCTTTGCCGGGCATACAACTGAGTCGCCAGCTAGGCTATATCGTGCACACCGAACGGACGCTGTCGAATGCAGCAAGGGCTTTCATGGCCTTGCTGGATGCGCAAATCGATCTGCCAGGGACTCCAGGCTAACTTGTGCTACTCCTATAGAGCCGCCGCCCCTGTGCCTAACGCCACCACCAGCTCAAGGCCCGTTAACAATGCCGAAATCTGTTGACCGAATTCCGCCGATGCCGCGTATTCAGGCCATTGATCCGCGACGTTCCGAGCAGAGCTGGGAGAGTGCGCCGCAATTGCTCGCCGCGCTCAACGGCGCCCGGCTCGGCGCCTGGTATTGGGACATCGAACGCGGGCAGATCAGCTGGTCACGGGGCACCCAGGCGCTGTTCGGCTTCGATCCACGTCAACCGTTGCCCCGGGATCTGGAATATCTCGACCTGCTGCCGCCCGAAGACCGGGCGAAAACCGTTCGCGCCTTCCACGCGGTGATTGCCGGCGCGCCACTGGAACAGGCGATGCATCACCGCATCCGCTGGCCCGACGGCAGCCTGCACTGGCTGGAAATCAGCGGCAGCCTGCTGCCGGACAAACACGGCCGCCCCCGAATGATCGGGGTGATTCGCGAAATCACCCACCAGCGCCAACGCGAACAGGCCCTCAGCAGCTCCGAGAAACGTTTCGCCACACTCTTTCATCTCTGCCCGAACATGGTGCTGCTAACCCGCCAGGAAGACGGCCTGATTACCGAGGCCAACCAGCATTTCGAAAGCCTGTTCGGCTGGCCGGTGCAGAGCGCCATTGGCCGCACCACCCTGGAACTGGGCTTGTGGGTGCACCCGGAGCAACGCGCCGAACTGGTGAAAAAGACCAAGGCCAAAGGCGAACTGATCAGCATGGAAGTGCAGTTTCGCGCCAGCAACGGGCAGATTCATGACGGCATCCTCAGCGCACAGAAGGTCGAACTCGAAGGCCAGCCTTACCTGCTCAGCACCTTTCTCGACACCACTGAACGCAAAGCCGCCGAACACGCCTTGAAAGACAGCCAGGAACGCCTCGATCTGGCGCTGGACTCGGCGCAGCTTGGCACCTGGGACTGGCATATCCCCAGCGGCATGCTTTACGGCTCGGCGCGGGCCGCACAACTGCACGGGCTGGAGCCGATCCCGTTTCACGAGTCGTTCGAGGAGTTTTTCGAAGGCGTGCCCGGCGAAGAGCGCGACAGCATGCGCGACGCTTACCGCAGCCTGCGTGAAGGCCCGGCGGGCAACTATCAACTGACTTATCGCGTGCAACTGCCGGATGGCAGTTCGCGTTATCTGGAAAGCCGCGCCCGCCTCTACCGCGACGAAAACGGCGCACCACTGCGCATGGCCGGGACGCTGCTGGACATCACCGATCAGGTCGAGCGCGAGCAGCGCCTGGTCGCCTCGGAAGAGAAATTCGCCACGCTGTTCCAGGTCAGCCCCGACCCGATCTGCGTGACCCGTCAGGACAGCGGCGAATTCATCGAAATCAATAACAGCTTCACCCAGACCTTCGGCTGGAGCGCCGCTGATGTGATCGGTCGCACCGCCGAAGACATCGGCCTGTGGGACGCCTCGGCAAAGAGCCTGCAACGTATCGAACGGGTGATCCGCGAACAGGGCCTGAGCAATGTCGCGATCATCGTCCAGCACAAGGACGGCCAGTCGCTGACCTGTGTGATTTCCAGCCGGCAGATCAGCGTCGGCAATCAGCCGTGCATCGTTACCACCCTGCGCGACATTACCCAACAGCAGCGCTCCGAAGCCGCACTCAAGGCCAGCGAAGAGAAATTCGCCAAGGCGTTCCACTCCAGCCCCGATGCGATCACCATCACCGAGCGCGACACCGGGCGCTATCTGGAAGTCAACGACGGCTTCTGTCGCCTCACCGGCTATCGCGCCGAAGAGGTGGTGGGCAAAACCGTGTACCAGATCGGCATCTGGGCCGAGGAAAAACAACGCTCGGCACTGCTCGCCGAACTGCAGATCAAGGGCCGCGTGCATCATCAGGAAATGCTCGGGCGCAACAAGCGTGGCGAGCTGCTGACGGTCGAAGTGTCGATCGAACCGATCACCCTCAACGAAACCGCATGCCTGCTGCTGACCGCCCGGGACGTCAGCCTGCTGAAGAACGCTGAAGCACAGATCCGTCACCTGGCCTATCACGACCCGCTGACCAACTTGCCCAACCGTGCCCTGCTGATGGATCGCCTGAGCCAGCAGATCGCCCTGCTCAAGCGCCACAACCTGCGTGGCGCGCTGCTGTTCCTCGACCTCGACCACTTCAAGCACATCAACGATTCGCTCGGCCACCCGGTCGGCGACACGGTGCTGAAAATCATCACCGCGCGACTCGAAGCCAGCGTGCGCATGGAAGACACCGTCGCGCGCCTGGGTGGCGATGAGTTCGTGGTACTGCTCAGCGGCCTGGAAGGCACACGCAACGAAGTCAGTGTGCAAGTGCGCGAGCTGGCCGACACCATTCGCGAACTGCTGTCGGAACCGATGTTTCTCGACGGCCAGCGCCTGCAAGTGACGCCGAGCATCGGCGTGGCGCTGATTCCCGACCACGGCTCGACCCCGACCGACCTGCTCAAACGCGCCGACATCGCGCTGTACCGGGCCAAGGATTCCGGGCGCAACACCACGCAGATGTACCACAACACCATGCAGAAAGCCGCCAGCGAACGTCTGCGCATGGAGACCGACTTGCGCCTGGCACTGTCGCGCGGTGAATTCAACGTGCACTTCCAGCCGCAGATCGACGCACAGGACAACCGCATCATCGGCGCCGAGGCGCTGGTGCGCTGGAACCACCCGGAACTCGGCGCGCAATCGCCCACCGAGTTCATCAAGGTGCTGGAGGAAAGCGGGCTGATTCTGGAAGTCGGCACCTGGATCCTCGACGAGGCGTGCGAAGCGTTCAAGCAATTGATCGCCTTGAAGCTGATCGACCCGCTCAATTTCAGCCTCTGTGTGAACATCAGCCCACGACAGTTCCGCCAGAACGACTTCGTCGAACGCATCGAACACAGCATGACCAGCCACGGCTTGCCCTGTTCGCTGCTGAAACTGGAGATCACCGAAGGCATCGTCATCCAGAACCTGGAAGACACCATCAGCAAGATGCGCCGCCTGAAAAAACTCGGTGTGAGCTTCGCCATGGACGACTTCGGCACCGGCTACTCGTCACTGACTTACCTCAAGCGCCTGCCAGTGGACACCCTGAAAATCGACCAGTCGTTCATTCGCGACGCGACCACCGACCCCAACGACGCCGAGATCATCCGCGCCATCGTCGCCATGGCCCGCAGCCTGGAACTGGAGGTGATTGCCGAAGGCGTGGAGACACCGGAGCAACTGGCGTTTTTGCAGGGGCTCGGCTGCCATTTGTATCAGGGCTATCTGCACAGTCGGCCGGTGGCACTGGAGGCGTTGAAAACGATGCTGTCGTGACGCGCGCAGCTTGCAACAGAACAATAATTGTCAGGATTTGCGACAACCTGTAGGGTCGCGTTTTTTGCGCTGTTTCGAGATCGATCATGCAGGATGCAACCCTTCCCCGCCCAGCCCTGCTGGGCATTGACCTTGGTACCACCAACAGCCTGATCGCCGTCTGGCAGGACGCACAGGCCCGGTTGATTCCCAACGCCCTCGGCGAGGTTCTCACCCCGTCGGTGGTCAGCCTCGATGACGATGACACGATTCTGGTGGGCAAAGCCGCTCGCGCCCGTCTGACCACGCACCCCGACCGCACAGCCGCTGCCTTCAAGCGCTTCATGGGCAGCGACAAGCAGATCGAACTCGGAAACCGCCACTTCAGTCCGGAAGAATTGTCGGCACTGGTGCTCGGCTCGCTCAAACAGGACGCCGAAGCCTTTCTCGGCCACCCGGTCTCTGAAGCGGTGATTTCGGTGCCGGCGTATTTCAGTGACGAGCAACGCAAACGCACGCTGTTCGCCGCCGAACTGGCCGGCCTCTCCGTCACGCGCCTGATCAACGAACCGACCGCTGCCGCCATGGCCTACGGGCTGCACGAACAAAAGTTCGAACGCACACTGATCTTCGATCTGGGGGGCGGTACGTTCGACGTCACGGTGCTGGAATACGCACTGCCGCTGATCGAAGTGCATGCCTCCACCGGCGACAACTTTCTGGGTGGCGAAGACTTCACCGCTGCGCTGCTGCAGGCGTGCCTGAAAAAATGGCAACTGACCCCGTCAATGATTGATGCCCAAGCCATGGCCAGCCTTGGCGATGCGCTGGAACAGCTCAAGTGCAAACTCGGCGAAGGCACCCAGGCATTGAGCTGGCGCCATGCCGACCGGTCATTTGAATGGTCGCTGGACGAAGCCGCCGCCGTAAGGATCTGGGAGCCACTGCTCGCCCGCCTGCGCGCGCCGATCGAACAGGCTCTGCGCGATGCACGCCTGAAACCACGGGATCTCGACAGCCTGGTACTGGTGGGTGGCGCCACGCGGATGCCGGCCGTACAACAAATGGTCGCCACCCTGTTCGGACGTCTGCCCTATCGGCATCTCGACCCGGACACCATCGTTGCACTCGGCGCGGCCACACAAGCCGCGTGCAAGGCGCGCGATGGTGCGGTGGAAGAGTTGATCCTGACCGATGTCTGCCCTTATACACTGGGTATTGCGACCATCCGCGGCGAAGACATCAAAGGTGCTTTTTCGCCGATCATCGAACGCAATACCATCATCCCGACGTCACGGGTGGAGCGCTATCACACCACCCAACCCCGACAGGAACAGATCCGTATTGCGGTCTATCAGGGTGAACGGCCGTGGGTACGCGACAACATCCTGATTGATGCTTTCGATGTTGACTTGACGCCCTGCGATCACATTCAGGAACTGGATGTGCGTTTCAGTTATGACATCAATGGGTTGCTCGAAGTCGACGTCACCTTGCTCGAGACCGGCGATCGGCATAGCCACAGTATCGACCGCAGTCCTACAGGGCTGAATGAGCAGGCACGCCGGGACAGCCATAACCGGCTGTCCACATTGAAGGTCCATCCGCGTGATGCATTGCCCAACCGCACCTTGCTCGCTCGCCTGGAGCGGGCATGGATGCAGAGCCTCGGAGCGCAACGCGAACGCATTGCCGAATGGCTGCACAGCTTCACCACGATCCTCGGTGGCCAGCAACCATCAGAGATTGCGAGCCACCGCTCAGAGCTCAACAAGGCGCTGGACCAACTGCGCCTCTAGCCGTTGAGTCGACGCAATGCGGCCTGCAGGCCGCCGGACAGCATTTCGCTCCCCCCGTTGTCCGGCGGCACGCCATAGCGGTTGGGCAATTTGTCTCCCGGAAAACCGAACAGCACCAACGGCAAAAATGGCAGGACCGGTGACAGCGCCATGAATATCAGCAATGTGGGAATGCCCCGACCCATGTCGTGCAACCGGCGCAGAATGGCGCCGAGCAACAACAGAACACCGAGCAACAGGATCAGAATGCCAGCGGCCGTGGTGCCACTGATCAGACCGGCCACCGGTGCGATCACCACACACCCCAGGACCTGAGCGATAAAAGCCTTGCGCCCCAACCGCGATCCCAGGCGCCAGATCGCACCCGCCGGCGCCGGTTGAATATCACTTTTGGCCAGCAGTAAACGTTCCGACCAGGACAGCAAGGCACACAGTGCCAGCCGCAAGCCGACGCTGTTCTGCACGTCATCCTTGGCCTGCTGCAATTGGCGCAGCACTCGCGTTTTCGGCACACCGGCAGCGCCATAACGAATCAGGCCCTTGAGGGCATCGAGCGCTTCATACGCCAGCAGTTTGTCGACGCCAAAATCCGTCAGCACCTTGCGCGGTGGCCACACCGGCTCGCCCTTGATCAAGCCGTCGCGAAAACCTTCGAACCAGTCATCCTCACAACTGACTGCCGCGATCGATTGCAGCAAGGCACGATGCTGCTCGGCGCTCAGGCTCGGGTCGTGATAGAGCACGCCCCAGAACATCAACAAGCCCAGCAGATCGTCACCGCAGGCATCCCGATCGCTTTCGACGCAGGTGTAAAGCGAGGTATTGGCAGGCAATCTGGCGCTGTCGAGAGCCTGCTGTACGCTGAACAATTGCTGCACCAACAAACCATGAACCGGATCATCGCCTTGCAGCCATCCCAATAAACCGTCGCAATTGCCTTGCTCACGTTGCAAGCGTTGCAACAGTGGCTGCAACCGAGCCAAAGGATGAGCAGGATTGAACGCCAAGCGCTCCAGGCACTGCGCATCAATCAATTGCAACCAGCGTTCGGGCTGCTCCAGCAACGCCAGCAAAAACAAGGTCTGGGCGTACCACTCCCAGGTGGCCTGCCCCAGTCCGACCGGCGGCAACTCGATTGCGCGACAGCTCAACTGGAGCAGCAAATCGAGTCCGGACAAGTCACAGTCGTCTTTGACGGCACTCAGCTTGAACGCTTCGGCCAATCGCTCCAGCGCAGCGTCGTTGTAGGGCCGCAAGCGTTGCAGCCAGACACGACAGACCTTGTGTGGCTCGCCTTTTGTCAGCACCTCGGGCAATGGCCGCGCGCTTGAATCCGCGCTGCAGAAAGCGTCCATTGCCTGCGCAATCGGTGCCCTGCTCAACCAGCGCAGATGTTGACTGGCCTGATATTTGAACCCGCTCAATACCAGGCTTTCGAGCGCATCGACTGGCAGGGGCGCATCCAGAACCTGCTGCAGCAATGCCGAGTCACCTCGATGCAGCGCCCAGGCGTGGCGGTACAGTTGCAGCAATCGGCTGTCGGCATTTTCGCCCAACAGTTGCGCGAGCAATGGGAGTTCATCGCCCGTCATGCGCCAATCGACAAAACTCCGGGCCAGACTCTCAAGCTGCAACCGTCCGACACCCAGCCAACGGTTCAGCGTCTCGGGGCGTTGTGACGGACTGCCATATACCTGGCATTCATCCCCGAGATCCTCTGACCAGTCAGCGCAGTCCTGCAGACGATCGAATGCCTGAATCAGCAGCGGTAGAAAGGTCGGCTGTCGCTTGGCACACAATTCCAGCAGGCGGCTTTCAGCCATCGGATGACGATGTTCGTTCCACAGCCGGATCCAGCAAGGCAATGCCTGATCGTCCCGCCCCAACAAGCTGTTCTGACACGCCAACAGGTACAGCCAGTCCACATCATCCGGTGCTGCAAGTTGCTGTTCGATACAGCTCTGCAAAAATGTCGACACACCGATGCCCGCCTGCGTGAACTGCACCAGCAGACGCTTGATGAACGCGGCATCATCCGGCAACGGCAAGCAAGTGTGCTGACTGGCGAAGTCGGCAAACTCATGGAGTGGGCGCTGGGTGAAAATGAAGTCGAGACTACGGGCGTACCACAGCGATTCAGTCTGCGCAGCCTCTGACCAGGTGCCCATCAGATCCGTGTCGAACGGGTCAGGCGTTTCGATTCGCTGCAGAAAGGCTTCCACCCGATGGGCGTCATCGAACTCCAGATCCAGCAACTGTTGATCCCAGGCCATACGCTTGGCCAACAGGTTCGCGCAACGGTAGGACAACGGACCGGCATCGGCCATCCGGTGGTAGAGCCCCCAGCCGAGTTCATCGAGCACATCCAGCGACAGCTCATCCAGTGCCTCGACAAATGTCTGCCATGCCGCGAAATTGAAGCGTCGCACGGGATCGTCCAGCAGTTCGCAGAAATCCACGAACGCCTGCGGGACCTCGACGACCTTCTGCTCTGAGGCTTCGAACTCAGGCTCGAGTTGTTCCTCCTCGTCTTCACGCGCCAGTCGCAGGGCGTTTTCGTAGGCCATGCGCAGCGCCTGAAAGCCTTCCGGATCGGTCTCCGGGTGATGCGACGGCAAGCGTGCGCGGTAAGCATTGCGAATCAGGCTTTCGTCAGTCGTAGGCTCGATGCCCAATCGGATCCAGCAACTCATGACCAGTCGAACTCCTTGAGCGATGCCGGACGTGGCGGCAGATCAATTTCCATGTGCCAAGGCAAATCGGCGAGAAAGTGCGGAATGTTCTGCGCAAGACCACGGGTGATCCGCAGGTTATGGGCGCTGTTGCCTTGTCGGTCCAACTCGCCAGCCAACTCGTCATCGCTGGTGCTCAGGCAGCACCAAAAGGTCCGCCCCACCACAAAACCATTGAAATAAGCCATCCAGCTGCCGTAGTGAAATTGCGCCCTGATGGCCAAGCGACTGTGCAGCCAGTTGCTCTCGACCAGATCGATCCACTGATTGCGCACCGCGCATCGCAGGAGAAAGCCCATCCGCCCATAATCCCAGGACAAAATCCCCCCGGGACCGCAACTGCCAAACGTGCGGCTGGCGAATTCATGCAGAACACGTTGGCGAGGGCTCAAGTCGTCGAGCAAGGCCTGCCATTCACTCGGCAGACAACGCTGCCACGCCAGATAGGCCGCGCTGAGATGCTTGGCGTGGCCGTCATCGGTCATCCGTTCGAGCATGTCGAACAATTCCCGCCGATCATCGATCCCCCAGCTGTCTTTCAGATCGATGTAGTGGTCGTCGCAGAACGCGGGGTCGTCGTACCCGGCGCCGGTATTGAGCGCAGCCATTGGTGCAGAAAGGGCGCACAGCCAGCGCTGTTGAATATCGTCCATGAAAAAGGCTCCGGGCCGACCGCCAAGGAGTGGGGTCGGCAAAACTGCGGCGAATTGTAGAGAAAGCGCTGTCAGGGGCAAAGCCGAACAGCGCTTTTCTTGCGCCCACAAAAAAGGCCCCGACGTATCGGGGCCTTTCTTCAGCGGCTCAGCGCCTGTTCAGGCATTTTGTTTCTGCAGGTGAATCAGTGTTGCAGAGCCGGCTTCTGCACCCCGTTGATCGGGATACGCTTGGCTTTCGCTTCTTCCGGGATCACCCGCAACAGGTCGATGCTCAGCAGACCGTTGCTCAGATCGGCGGCCTTGATCTCGATGTGATCGGCCAGACGGAAGGACAGCTTGAAAGCACGCTGGGCAATGCCCTGATGCAGGAAGGTCACGCCTTCGTTGGCATCACGCTTGCCGCCACTGATGGTCAGCACACCCTTCTCGACTTGCAGCTCCAGGTCTTCTTCCTGGAAACCGGCTGCCGCCACGACGATACGGTATTGATCGTCACCGTGTTTTTCCACGTTGTAGGGTGGGTAGGTGCTGCCTGGCTCGTTGCGCAGGGCGGTTTCGAACAGGTCATTGAAGCGGTCGAAACCTACCGAGGAACGGAACAGTGGCGCGAGGGAAAATGCAGTACTCATGGTTCAAATCTCCTGAAAGCAATCAGCAAGGTTTTGTGTCTCCGCGACCCGAATTCGGCATCGCGTAACCCTTAGATAGGGACCGCTGAAATGATTTCAAGAGAGTATTTGCAGATTTTTTCAGGCCGCTTCGGCAACCGGCAAGCCCAGCAAACGCGAGACCTGATCCGGTTCTGTCTCGCGGCGCAGCACGGTAAACAGCTCGGTGGCTTCGGGATAATTGCGCGTCAGCATCGCCAGCCATTGCTTCAAACGACCCGGCGATTGCCGCGCAGTCATCTGTGCCTTGGCCTGCAGCCAGAAGTCCTGGATCAGCGGCAACAGCTCGGCCCAGGTCATCTCGACCACTTCTTCACCGGCGCGCGCGGCAGCGATCTGTTTGGCCAGATCGGGGCGTGACACCAGGCCGCGACCGAGCATGATGTCTTCCACGCCGCTGATCTCGCGGCAACGCCGCCAGTCCTCGACGCTCCAGATGTCGCCGTTGGCAAACACCGGCACCTTGACCACGTCCTGCACCCGTGGAATCCATTCCCAGTGCGCCGGCGGCTTGTAGCCATCGACCTTGGTCCGGGCATGAACCACGATGTGTTCGGCGCCGCCCTCGGCCAGCGCAGTGGCGCAGACCAGCGAGCCGTCCGGGCTGTCGAAGCCCAGGCGCATCTTCGCGGTGACCGGGATGTGCGCCGGCACAGCGCGGCGCACGTGCTCGACGATGGAGTTGAGCAGCTCCGGCTCCTTGAGCAGCACGGCCCCGCCCCGGGACTTGTTGACGGTTTTGGCCGGGCAGCCGAAGTTCAGGTCGATCACTTCGGAGCCGAGCTCGCAGGCCAGCGCAGCGTTTTCCGCCAGGCACACCGGATCGGAACCCAACAATTGCACGCGCAGCGGCACGCCGGAACGGGTGCGGGCGCCGTTGAGCAGCTCCGGGCCGAACTTGTGGAAGTAGGCCGGGGTGAGCAACTGATCGTTGATCCGAATGAATTCGGTCACGCACCAGTCGATGCCGCCAACGCGGGTCAGCACGTCGCGCAGGATGTCGTCGACCAACCCCTCCATGGGCGCCAGGGCAATTTGCATGGGGAAAACACTACTCAAGGAAAAAACGTGCGGCAGTTTACTGGATATCGCAAGAAATCGCAGATCCCTGTGGGAGCGGGCTTGCTCGCGAAGGCGGTGGATCAGCTAAATGAATGCTGACTGACACGACGCCTTCGCGAGCAAGCCCGCTCCCACATTTAGATATTCGCTGACTCGAGAGACTGGATGGCAGGGCCATAACCTTCGATGAACTCCGCCGGCATGCGCTTGGGCTTGCCAGTGGACAGCTCGATGCAGACGAAGGTGGTCTGGGCGCGCAACAGGGTGGTGTTGTCGCTGGGCCGAATCAGCTGGAAATGTCGGGTCATTTTCAGGCGCTGATCCCAATCGACGATCCAGGTCGCCAGTTGCAGCTCATCACCTTCGTAGGCGGCCGCCAGATAATCGATTTCGTGACGCACCACGGCCATCGCCCGATCCAGGCGCCGGTACTCGACCAGATCCAGCCCCAGCCGCTGCGAGTGGCGCCAGGCACAACGTTCGAGCCAGGTCACGTACACAGCGTTGTTCGCGTGGCCCAACCCGTCGATGTCCTCGGCGCCTACTTGCAGATCAATGGTGAACGGCGTTGCCCGATCCCAGCCCATGCCCCACTCCCGGTCAGATTATTTCAACCGGGGCAGTGTAACGGATGCTCAGGCCGATTGCCGCGCCTGAAGGCTGCGCCCCGCCAACAGTGATAACACGCCATCAACCACCCGAGGGTCGGCCAGCACGCGCTGGTGGCCGCCACTTTCCAGGCGCAGCAGTCGGCTGTCGAACCAGGACTCGTGGATCAGTTGCGACTCCTTGACCGAGACGAAGCTGTCGTCCTCGGCATGCACGATCAGACCGGGCATATCCAGTTGATAGTGGGCGACATCCAGCGTGGCGGCACGCATGCCGACATCCCGCTCGACCTGCCGGATGAAAGCGGAACGCGCCCTCGGCGGCATGCCGACGTAGCGGGCAAAACCACGCAGCACGCCGAGAATTCGCGCGGGAGCGGCGATGCTGACGAGGGTTTCGGTGCGCAAGCCCAGTTGCACCGCAAGCATGGCGCTGGCGCCGCCCATGGAGTGACCGATGACCGCTTGCAGCGGCGGCAACTCGGCAGCGGCTTCGAGCATCGCCCGAGCAAACAGCACGACATTGGCTTCACGCCCCGGCGACCGACCATGGGCCGGGCCATCGAGCGCGACCACGGTATAGCCGGCCTCGACCAGTGCAGTGATCAGTGCCGCAAACTGGGTGGGCCGGCCTTCCCAACCGTGCATCAACAGCACCGCAGGCCCCTGCCCCCAGCGCAGCGCCGACAGGCCGAAGCGCAAGGTGATTCGCTCGGAGCTCGCCAACAGCGGCAGCTCCCAATCGCGCAGCGGCAGCGAGCGCGGCGTCATGAACGCCAGACGCATTTTGCTCGCCACCAGTTTCGGTGCAAACCAGCCCAAGGTGCCATTAACGCCGCGAACCCACTTCAACGTGCTCATCGCTCTCTCCTCAGGCTGCAGCCTTCAGGTCAACGCACCGCCGACTTGGCAGCACGCAGCAATCGATCGGATAAATCGCCCGGGCCCAGCGCTCTTGCCAGCGCCAGACCACCCACCATCAAGGCCACATCGGCCAACGCTTTATCGGTGTCCTCGGGGCTGGACGCCAACTGCGCAATCATCAGTTCCAGGTGTTCGTTCAGCGCGATGCGGAACGACTCCGGCAAGCGCCCCAGCTCGCCGATGGAAGCCGGAATCGGGCACGCCGCGTCGCTGGAATCACGGTGCTTGCGCGACAGATAGAACGCAGCGACCAAGGCGCGACGCTCTTCGCCGGTGAGCTCGGAGTCCATGTCGGCAATCAGATCGCGTCGACGGCCGAGCAGTTGCTTGAACGCCTCCAGCATCATCGCGTCCTTGCTTTCGAAGTGCGCATAGAAACCACCGACGGTCAGGCCGGCGGCGCCCATCACTTCGCCCACGCTTGGATCTGCCGGGCCACGCTGGATCAGTGCGGCGCTGGCAGCCTTGAGGATGCGTTCGCGGGTTTGAGCTTTTTTATCGTTCATCGTTGCCTCCGAATATTACGACTAGAATATTATTCGCATAATAATATTCTGCAAGTCGAGGATATGACCGCTGGTCTGAAGCACAGTGTAAGGAAAAAGGGGAATTGGCCAAACGCCAGACAAACAAAAGGGCCATTCAATAATTGAATGACCCTTATAAATCCCGCAGAGCGGGTAATCGTGGCGTCCCCTAGGGGACTCGAACCCCTGTTACCGCCGTGAAAGGGCGGTGTCCTAGGCCACTAGACGAAGGGGACGCAAAACCCTTCTACAACTGATCAGTGCTGAGTGCTGATCGCTTCAAGGCCGGTGTGGCCAGACCTCGAAGTGTAAATTGGTGGAGCTAAGCGGGATCGAACCGCTGACCTCCTGCATGCCATGCAGGCGCTCTCCCAGCTGAGCTATAGCCCCGGATTTTTCGCCTCGCGGCGGAGTGACATCTTGCAACATCACTTCTGTAAAACTGGCGTCCCCTAGGGGACTCGAACCCCTGTTACCGCCGTGAAAGGGCGGTGTCCTAGGCCACTAGACGAAGGGGACGCAAACCCTTCTATACAACTGATCAACGCCTGGTGTTGATCGCTTCGAAGCCGGTGTGGCCAGGCTTCGAAGTGTAAATTGGTGGAGCTAGACGGGATCGAACCGTCGACCTCTTGCATGCCATGCAAGCGCTCTCCCAGCTGAGCTATAGCCCCTCATCGTTGATGTCATCGCTGAGGACGGGGCGAATCTTAAGGGCCTATCGAAAGCCTGTCAAACTTATTTTTGAAAAAAATCAAAGTTTTTTGTCGGCATAACAATCACTTACCGCCCTCCCCCCGAAAATCCGGGGGAAAAACGCCGAAGGCCGGAATCAATCGATCCCGGCCCTCGGCGGTTCCTGCAGAGTCAGACGTGCTTAGGCAATCGCGCCCAGCAGCTTTTCCCACTCTTTGTTTTCTTTCTTCGACACGCCGCCCAGCAGGTCAATCGCCTGACGCAGACGGAAACGCGTCAGGTCCGGCCCGAGGATTTCCATCGCATCGAGCACCGACACCGAACTTGCCTGACCGGTGATCGAGGCAAACATCAGCGGCATCGCGTCACGCAGCTTCAGCTCGAGGGACTCGACCACCGCCTGAATCGTTGCGGTGATGCTGTCCTTCTCCCACTGACGCAGGCTTTCGAGCTTCCACAGGATCAACTGCATCAGTTGGCGAACCTGATCGCCCGAAAGCTTCTTCGATTCGAACAGCTTGGCATCCGGGTTCACGCCACCGGCAAAGAAGAACCCGCCCAGCGGTGCAACCTGGCTGAAGGTTTCCACGCGGCCCTGCACCAGCGGCGCAATCTTCATCATGTATTCGGAGTTGAACGCCCACTTCTGCACACGTGCGGCGAACTCTTCCACCGGCAGATCACGCAACCACTGACCGTTGAGCCACGACAGCTTCTCGATGTCGAAGATCGGCCCGCCGAGCGATACGCGCTTGAGGTCGAAGTTGTCGACCATTTCCTGCAGCGAGAACTTCTCGCGCTCGTCCGGCATCGACCAGCCCATGCGGCCCAGATAGTTGAGCATCGCTTCCGGCATGAAGCCCATGCGCTCGTAGAAAGTCACCGAGGTCGGATTCTTGCGCTTGGACAGCTTGCTCTTGTCCGGGTTACGCAGCAGCGGCATGTAGCACAGCTCCGGTTGTTCCCAGCCGAAATACTCGTACAGCAGAATCAGTTTCGGTGCCGACGGCAGCCACTCTTCGCCGCGCAGCACGTGGGTGATGCCCATCAGGTGGTCGTCGACCACGTTGGCGAGGAAGTACGTCGGCAGACCGTCGGTCTTCATCAGCACTTGCATGTCCATGCGATCCCACGGGATCTCGACATCGCCACGCAGCATGTCCGGCACCACGCAGACGCCTTCGCTCGGCACCTTCATGCGGATCACGTGCGGTTCGCCAGCAGCCAGACGCGCGGCGACTTCTTCCTTGGACAGCAGCAGCGCGCGGCCGTCGTAACGCGGGGTTTCGCCACGCGCCATTTGTTCGGCGCGCATCTGGTCGAGTTCTTCTGCGGTGCAGAAGCACGGGAACGCGTGCCCCATGTCGACCAGTTGCTGGCAATACTTCTGATAGATATCGCCACGCTCACTTTGGCGGTACGGACCGTGCGGGCCGCCGACGTCCGGGCCTTCGCTCCAGTCGATCCCCAGCCAGCGCAGGGCGTCGAAGATCTGTTGTTCGGACTCGCGGGTCGAACGCAACTGGTCGGTGTCTTCGATGCGCAGGATGAACTCACCGCCATGCTGCTTGGCAAAGCAGTAGTTGAACAATGCGATGTAAGCGGTACCTACGTGGGGGTCCCCGGTAGGCGATGGCGCGATGCGAGTGCGGACGGTGGTCATGGCATGTCTCGAAAAGAATGAAAAGCAAAACAATCAAGCGGCGAATGGTAACAGGCGATACCCGCCCCGCTCCAGCGGGCAGGGCATTTAAGCCAAGTTTGCGTCTGTAACGCCCATAGAGCGCGGCGAATGGTCGAATATCAGCCGATGGCATTTACCGCTTATCGGCTTCGTGCCAGATTCGCCTCCTGATAACTTTCCTTACAATTCCTCGACTACAGTTTGCCCATGCCTGCCCAACTCAAGCGTCGCCTGTTTATTTTCCTGTTACTGGTTCTGTTGATCGCCGGGGGCTTCTTCGCCCATTGGTTTTTCAAGGGACGCTTTTATGAAAGCACCGACAACGCTTATGTCCAGGGCGAAATCACCCGCGTGTCGAGCCAATTGGGCGCGCGCATCGACGAAGTGCTGGTGCAGGACAATCAACACGTGGAAAAAGGCCAACTGCTGGTGCGCCTTGAACCCAATGATTTCCGCCTGGCTGTGGATCGCGCCAATGCGGCGCTCGCCACCCGCGAAGCCGAACGCCTGCAAGCCCAGAGCAAGCTGACCCAGCAATCGAGCCTGATCGCCGCCAGCGACGCACAAGTGGCGACCACCCAAGCCACCCTCGGCCGTTCGCAGATCGACTTGTCGCGCGCCGAAACCCTGCGCAAACCCGGTTATGTCTCTGAAGAGCGGGTCACCACCCTTTCCGCCGACACCCACATCGCCCGCTCGCAGGTTGCCAAGGCGCAGGCCGATGCACAGAGCCAGCGCCAGCAGGTCAATGCCCTCACCGCCGAAATCAAACGCCTCGACGCGCAGATCGCCAACGCCCGCGCCGACCTCGCCCAAGCCGAACTCAACCTGACCCGCAGCGAAATCCACGCGCCGATCAGCGGCCTGGTTGGCCAGCGCGCCGCGCGCAATGGTCAGGTGGTGCAGGCCGGTGCTTACTTGTTGTCGATCGTCCCGGACGAAGACATCTGGGTGCAGGCGAACTTCAAGGAAACCCAGATCGGCCACATGCTCCCCGGACAAAAAGCCGAGCTGACCTTCGATGCCTACAGCGACACCCCGATCGCAGCGCGGGTCGACAGCCTGTTTGCCGCCTCGGGTGCGCAGTTCAGCCTGCTGCCGCCGGACAACGCCACCGGCAACTTCACCAAAGTCGTGCAACGGATTCCGGTGAAACTGACGTTCAAGGCTGACAATCCGCTGCACGGCAAAATCCGCCCGGGCATGTCGGTCACCGCCACCGTGAACATCAAAGACGCCCCAGACAATGGCCGGTGATTCGCTGATCCGCCCGGTCGGCGAACCGACCCGGCGCGATTGGATTGCGGTGATGAGCGTGATGCTCGGCGCGTTCATGGCGGTGCTCGACATCCAGATCACCAACTCCTCCCTGAAAGATATTCAGGGCGCGCTGTCGGCGACGCTGGAAGAAGGCTCGTGGATTTCCACCTCGTACCTGGTCGCGGAAATCATCATGATCCCGCTGACCGCGTGGCTGGTGCAGTTGCTCTCGGCGCGGCGGCTGGCAGTGTGGGTGTCGCTGGGGTTTCTGGCTTCGTCCTTGCTGTGCTCGATGGCCTGGAGCCTCGAAAGCATGATCGTGTTTCGCGCCATGCAGGGCTTCACCGGCGGCGCGCTGATCCCGCTGGCGTTCACCCTGACCCTGATCAAACTCCCCGAACACCACCGCGCCAAAGGCATGGCGATGTTCGCCATGACCGCCACCTTCGCCCCGTCCATCGGCCCTACCCTCGGCGGCTGGCTCACGGAAAACTGGGGCTGGGAATACATCTTCTACATCAACATCCCGCCGGGGCTGATCATGATCGCCGGACTGATGTACGGCCTGGAAAAGAAAGAAGCGCACTGGGAACTGCTGAAGAGCACCGACTACACCGGCATCCTCACCCTCGGCATCGGCCTCGGGTGCCTGCAGGTGTTTCTTGAAGAAGGTCATCGCAAGGACTGGCTCGAATCGAACCTGATCGTGACCCTGGGCAGCATTGCCCTCATCAGCCTGATCACCTTTGTGATCGTGCAGGTTTCCAAGCCCAATCCGCTGATCAACCTCGGCATCCTGCGCAATCGCAATTTCGGCCTGTCGAGCATTTCCAGCCTGGGCATGGGTGTCGGGTTGTATGGGTCGATTTACCTGCTGCCGCTGTATCTGGCGCAGATCCAGAACTACAACGCCCTGCAGATCGGCGAAGTGATCATGTGGATGGGCGTGCCGCAGCTGTTCCTGATTCCGCTGGTGCCGAAGCTGATGCAGTTCGTCTCGCCAAAATGGCTGTGCACGCTGGGCTTCGGCTTGTTCGGGCTGGCGAGTTTTTCGTCGGGGGTGCTTAACCCGGATTTCGCCGGGCCGCAGTTCAATCAGATCCAGATCATCCGCGCACTGGGCCAACCGCTGATCATGGTGACCATTTCACTGATCGCCACGGCGTACATCCTGCCGCAGGACGCGGGGTCGGCGTCGAGCCTGTTCAATATTCTGCGTAACCTCGGCGGCGCGATCGGCATCGCCCTGCTCGCCACGCTGCTGGATGCACGCACCAAGACTTACTTCGATTACTTGCGTGAGGCGGTGGTGCCGACCAATCCGCAGGTGGCCGAGCGCCTGGCGTCGATGTCCGACCGGTTTGGCAGCGATACGGCGGCGCTGGGCAAGTTGAGCGAGATCGTTCATCAGCAGGCACTGATCATGGCCTACAACGATGCGTTTCACTTTGTCGGGATTGCGCTGGGGATCAGCATGTTGGCGATTTTGCTGACCAAAAAACTGCCGCAAGGATTGAAGGCTGGTGAATCCCACTAACTGCAACTGATCGTTCCCATGCTCCGCGTGGGAATGACTCCGGTGACGCTCTGCGTCACAGCGGACGCGGAGCGTCCGGGGCTGCATTCCCACGCAGAGCGTGGGAACGATCATCCTTACACAGCCAAAAGCCGCTCACGCAGTTTGGCAATCTCATCACGCATCTGCGCCGCCGCTTCAAACTCCAGATCCCGCGCCAGCTGATACATCTTCTCTTCCAGCGCCCGAATACGTTTGGTGATTTCACTCGGCGAACGCAGTTCGGCTTCGTACTTGGCGTTTTCTTCGGCAGCCTTGGCCATGCCCTTGCGCTTCTTGCTGCGCGAGCCCGGCACGGTGGCGCCTTCCATGATATCGGCGACGTCCTTGAACACACCTTTGGGGGTGATGCCGTTTTCCAGGTTGAAGGCGATCTGCTTGTCGCGACGACGCTCGGTTTCGCCGATCGCCCGCTCCATCGAGCCGGTGATACGGTCAGCGTAGAGAATCGCCCGGCCATTGAGGTTCCGTGCCGCGCGGCCAATGGTCTGGATCAGCGAACGCTCGGAACGCAGGAAGCCTTCCTTGTCGGCATCGAGGATCGCCACCAGCGACACTTCCGGCATGTCCAGGCCTTCGCGCAGCAGGTTGATCCCCACCAGCACATCGAAGGTGCCCAGGCGCAGGTCGCGGATGATCTCGACCCGCTCGACGGTGTCGATGTCCGAGTGCAGATAACGCACGCGCACACCGTGATCGGCGAGGTAATCGGTGAGGTCTTCGGCCATGCGCTTGGTCAGCGTGGTAACCAGCACCCGCTCCTCAACCGCTACGCGCTTGGTGATTTCCGAGAGCAGGTCATCGACCTGGGTCAGCGCCGGACGCACCTCGACTTGCGGATCGACCAGACCGGTCGGGCGCACCACTTGCTCGACCACACGCCCGGCGTGCTCGGCCTCGTAGTTTCCCGGCGTCGCCGAGACGAAAATGGTCTGCGGGCTGACCCCTTCCCATTCATCAAAGCGCATCGGCCGGTTGTCCAGCGCCGACGGCAGACGGAAACCGTATTCCACCAACGTCTCTTTACGCGAGCGGTCGCCCTTATACATCGCGCCGACTTGCGGCACGCTGACGTGGGATTCGTCAATCACCAGCAAGGCGTCGGCCGGCAGGTAATCGTAGAGCGTTGGTGGCGCGGCACCGGCCGGGCGTCCGGACAGGTAGCGCGAGTAGTTTTCGATGCCGTTGCAGTAACCCAGCTCGAGAATCATCTCCAGATCGAAACGGGTGCGCTGCTCCAGGCGCTGGGCCTCCACCAGTTTGTTATTGCTGCGCAGGTATTCGAGGCGCTCCTGCAATTCAACTTTGATGTGTTCGATAGCGTCGAGCAGGGTTTCGCGCGGCGTCACATAGTGGCTCTTCGGGTAGAAGGTGAAGCGCGGCATCTTGCGGATGACTTCGCCGGTCAACGGGTCGAACGCGGAAATGCTCTCCACTTCATCGTCGAACAGCTCGATGCGGATCGCTTCCAGATCGGATTCGGCCGGATAGATGTCAATCACGTCGCCACGCACACGGAACGTCGCCCGGGCGAAATCCATGTCGTTGCGGGTGTATTGCAAGTCGGCCAGACGCCGCAGCAATGCGCGCTGATCGAGTTTGTCGCCGCGATCGACGTGCAACACCATCTTCAGATAGGTTTCCGGGCTGCCCAAGCCGTAGATGCACGACACCGTGGTGACGATGATCGCGTCCTTGCGTTCGAGCAACGCCTTGGTCGCGGACAGGCGCATCTGCTCGATGTGATCGTTGATCGACGCGTCCTTCTCGATGAAGGTGTCGGACGAAGGCACATAGGCTTCAGGCTGGTAGTAGTCGTAGTAAGACACGAAGTATTCGACGGCGTTGTTCGGGAAAAACGCCTTGAACTCACCATAAAGCTGCGCGGCGAGGGTTTTATTCGGCGCCAGCACCAGCGTCGGGCGCTGCACTTGCGAGATGACGTTGGCGATGCTGAAGGTCTTGCCCGAGCCGGTCACACCGAGCAGCGTCTGGTGCGCCAGCCCGGCTTCGATGCCCTCGACCAGTTGGCGAATGGCTTGCGGCTGATCGCCGGCGGGCTCGAAGCGGGTGACTAGCTGGAATTCGGACATACACACCTCTGGGATCGCGGCTCGCGCAGAAAACAGTCGAGTCACGGGGATGACCGCAAACGACCGTTGTCGCCCAAGGAAAAACGAAGATTGTGCTCAATGTGGAGTCGATTGCCTCACCTTTCAAGGCAAACGTCCTACATCCGGTAAAGTCTGCGACAAGACCAATCGACTAACGGTCAAAAAATAATCGGAAAAACTTGGCCGAAAAACCTAATCGCCTGTCGCCATTGCTCAGTGATGGCCTCTATACTAGCTCCCCGTTTGTGCACCGCTCTAGTGCATTCGGCTGGAGCGCCACACGTCCCTCCATTATCCATTCAGAGCCGCCGTAATAATGAGCCTGTTCTCCGCTGTCGAAATGGCACCCCGCGATCCAATCCTGGGCCTCAACGAAGCATTCAACGCCGATACCCGGACCACCAAGGTCAACCTGGGCGTCGGTGTGTACTGCAACGAAGAGGGGCGAATTCCCCTGCTGCGCGCCGTGATCGAAGCCGAAACCATTCGCGCTGCTCAGCACGCCTCCCGTGGCTACCTGCCGATCGACGGCATCGCGGCCTACGACCAGGCGGTGCAAAAGCTGCTGTTCGGTAACGACTCGCCGCTGATCGCTGCCGGTCGGATCGTCACCACTCAGGCCGTCGGCGGAACCGGCGCACTGAAAATCGGTGCCGACTTCCTCAAGCAACTGCTGCCGAACGCCGTCGTGGCGATCAGCGACCCGAGCTGGGAAAACCACCGCGCGCTGTTCGAAACCGCCGGCTTCCCGGTGCAGAACTACCGTTACTACGACGCCGCCAGCCACGACGTGAACCGTGCCGGCATGCTCGAAGACCTCAACGCCCTGCCGAACGGCTCGATCGTTATCCTGCACGCCTGCTGCCACAACCCGACCGGCGTCGACCTGACCCCGGCGGACTGGAACAACGTGCTCGAAGTGGTGAAGGCCAAAGGTCACGTGCCGTTCCTCGACATGGCTTACCAGGGTTTCGGCGACGGCATCGACGAAGACGCCGCAGCTGTGCGTCTGTTCGCTGAGTCCGGCCTGACGTTCTTCGTCTCGAGCTCGTTCTCCAAGTCGTTCTCGCTGTACGGCGAGCGCGTTGGCGCCCTGTCGATCGTCAGCGAGTCGAAAGAAGAAAGCGCGCGCGTGCTGTCGCAGGTCAAACGCGTGATCCGCACCAACTACTCCAACCCGCCGACCCACGGTGCAAGCATCGTCGCCGCTGTGTTGAACAGCCCGGAACTGCGCGCCCAGTGGGAAGCCGAACTGGCTGAAATGCGTCTGCGCATTCGTGGCATGCGCGAGCAGATGGTTGCCCTGCTGGCCGAAAAAGCCCCGCAGCGTGACTTCAGCTTCGTCGGCCGTCAGCGCGGGATGTTCTCCTACTCCGGCCTGACCACTGAACAAGTGCATCGCCTGCGTAACGAGTTCGGCATCTACGCCCTGGACACCGGCCGCATCTGCGTGGCCGCGCTGAACCAGAGCAACATCAAAGCGGTAACGGATGCGATCGTTCAGGTCATCTGATTGCGCTTTGCAATGAGAAACGGGAAGCCCTGGGGCTTCCCGTTTTTTATTTGTCCGAATGAACGCTGCTTAACCTCTAGACTGCACATAAATCCCATTGTAGGAGTGAGCCTGCTCGCGATGGCGTCTCGTCAGGCTCATCATCACTGTCTGACACACCGCTATCGCGAGCAGGCTCACTCCTACAGGTTAATGTGTACACCTCAGAATTTTGTGAGAAACCCAATGAAAAACGACAACCTGCGCGCCGACCGTGACGATCTGGATGATTTCATCCCCCGCGCATCGGCCAAACGCGAAAAAAGCCTGGTGCTGCAAGTCGCAGCAGGGGTGTTTCTCGGTGGCCTGGCCCTGTGGCTGGTGCAACTGGCCGCCACGGCGGCTTACGCCAAGTTGCTGCTAGGCACGATCACCTTCGGCAGTTAAGCCAGCTCGCTCGCGCGCTGACTGGCCGCATCGTCATAAGCGACGTATAGCGATTCGGCGATCTGGCTTTTTATCGCCTTGGTGCTTTCCAGGCCCAGCACAAACCCTTCGGCCTTGCCGCCAGCACGGTTCAATTCTTCAGTGGTGCTGGCCTGAGTGATCGCGTCGAAGAGTTTCTCGGCGTGCGGGCCGACCCCTTTGGGCAGGCTGATTTGCGCGATGCTCATGCGAACACCTCGTCTGGACGGGAAACGAGAACGGATTGATTCATGGCGCGTACCTTTTCGGCGAATGGCCGGCAGCGCGTGTGACCACTTCCGGGCGACCATGGTAGACGTATGAGGCGGTTCTGGTAATCGCTAATCACTGACAAATCACCGTCCGTCCTGATAAAACCAGAAACTTCACACCCAATGCTTGACTTCTCTTTTTGAATCAGTAACATACGCACCAATTCCGCAATAGCTCAGTTGGTAGAGCAAATGACTGTTAATCATTGGGTCCCTGGTTCGAGTCCAGGTTGTGGAGCCAAATAGCAAAGCCCCTGAATCGAAAGATTCAGGGGCTTTTTTGTGGATGATCGAAAATCCGCTGCAAAACGAACAAGGCCGATCTGTCTCCAGATCGGCCTTTTTCATGCCATCAGCGGTCAGACGTGTTCGCCGCTCTTCATCTGCGTCTTCGGCGCACCGTGACCATGGTCATGATCCGAATCGACCTCGATCACCGGCACTTCCTTGCCATCGCAATCATGCAGCTTGCCGTCACTGAAGTAATCGCCTTCACGCAGCGCCGCCAGATCGCGATAGCGCAGGGTCCGCTCTTCCGCTGCGGCAAACACCGACTGCTGATCCGAATTGCCGGCGGTGAAGTGGTTGAAGGTCAGGTTCAGCACGATCGCCATGATCGCCGACGAGCTGATGCCCGAATGGAAAATGGTCGCGAACCAGCTTGGGAAATGATCGTAGAAGTTCGGCGCGGCAATCGGGATCATGCCGAAGCCGATCGACGTCGCGACGATGATCAGGTTGACGTTGTTGCGGTAATCCACCTTCGACAGCGTGCGGATGCCGCTCGCTGCCACTGTGCCGAACAGCACAATACCGGCACCGCCGAGCACCGAGGTCGGCACCGCCGCAATCACCCGTCCCATGAACGGCAGCAGGCCGAGAATCACCAGGAAGATACCGCCAGTGGCCACCACATAACGGCTCTTGATCCCGGTCACTGCCACCAGCCCGACGTTCTGGGCGAACGCGCTTTGGGTGAACGAACCGAAGATCGGCGCAAACATGCTCGACAGCATGTCTGCGCGCAGTCCGTTACCGAGGCGCTTGGAGTCGACCTTGGTGCCGATGATTTCACCGACCGCCAGGATGTCTGCCGAGGTTTCCACCAGGGTCACCATGACCACGATGCACATCGACAGGATGGCGGCGAAGTGGAAGGTCGGCATGCCGAAGTGGAACGGTGTCGGGAAGCCGAACATCGGCCCTTGAGCGACACCGGAGAAGTCGGCCATGCCGAGGAACACCGCCAGCACCGTACCGATCACCATGGCCAACAGGATCGACAGGCGCGAGATGGTCGAACTGCCGACCTTGCTCAGCAGCAACACCAGCACCAGCGTTACCGCCGCCAGACCGATGTTCTGCATGCTGCCGAAGTCCGGCGCGTGACTGTTGCCACCCATGGCCCAGCGCGCGGCCACCGGCATCAGCGTCAGGCCGATGGTGGTGATCACGATGCCGGTCACCAGCGGCGGGAAGAACTTGGTGATGCGCGAGAACACCGGCGTGATCAATAAGCCGATCAACGACGCGACAATTACCGCCCCCAGCACCGACTGAAAGCCGCCCTCCCCGCCACTGCTGACGATTGCGACCATGGTCGCCACACCCGAGAACGACACGCCCTGCACCAGCGGCAACTGACAGCCAAAAAACGGTAGACCCAGGGTTTGCAGCAGTGTCGCCAGCCCCCCCGCAAACAATGAAGCAGCAATCAACAAACCAATGTCCGCCGGCGACAGGCCGGCCGCCTGACCGATGATCAGTGGCACCGCGACGATACCGCCATACATCGTCAGAACATGTTGCAGGCCGTAAGCCATATTCGCGCCGACCCCGAGATTTTCGTCCTCGGGCCGTTGGTGTGAAACATGGGGCGTTTTCATGTTGGGGGGTTCCCTGGTTTTTGTTATGCGCACACTGTATTCAATACTCGTGACAAATGTCCATAGAGTTGTATACAACTTGCCGGTCACATAATGGATAGGTAGCCACCCAACCTTCTATCTCGCCACCTCCATCTCCCACAAATCCGGCAACACATCCCCTCCTGCCCCCGTTTTTATCGCACCAGGCTGAAGTGTTCATGGCGACCAGCGGTGCATGGGCGCTCTTTTTTATACATATAAAGTATGCATAATGAAGTCATTCGAAATTCAGTTCGACAAAAGCAAGAACGCAGCCAACAAACTCAAGCACAGGGGCGTCAGCCTTGCCGAGACCGAGCCGGTCTTTCACGACGAACGCGCCCTGACGGATTGAGGACAACGACCATGACGAACAGCGCTGGATCACCCTCGGTCTCGATGGCAAAGGGCGTTTGCTGGTGGTTGCGTACAGTTATCGCGAAGCCAATGTCGTTCGAATCATTTCTGCACGTGTCGCTACACCGAGCGAATGTTGCGCTTACTTTCTGGAGGCTTGACCGATGAAAGATGAATATGACTTCTCGCAGGGCAAACGCGGCGCTCTGGCGCCCAACAAGGGCAAGACCCGCATCACCATCATGCTCGACGACGCCGTCATCGAAGCCGCCCGCAGCGTGGCGGAAAATGAAGGGTTCGGTTATCAGACGGTCATCAACAACACCTTGCGCCACGCCCTGCTGGAGGCTGAAAGCAAACCGCAGCAGCCCGACGTGCCGCACGCCGGGCATTTCAAGCAGGGGATTACCGCCGCCGACCTCAAGAGTCTGGAAAAAAAGCTGTCGGCGGCGGTCGGGGAAATCCGCCGGGTTCTGGAGCCGGAAGCCAAGCCCTGAAATCAGACGGGCACGAGCATCCGCGCCAGCGACTGGCGCACCTGTGGCTGGTCAGGCAGACGCAGATCGAACTCTTGCTCCAGCACTTCAATCAGTTCATCGACATCCGCCATTTCGCGCCGCTCACTCTCGGCGCCCATGCGATGAATCGCGAAGCTGCCGTTGTTCAGTGTCCGACGCCAGCCATCGCCAGTACGCGCGACCATCAACCGCTTGGCAAACGGTGACTCGGGATGGGTCGAGACATACCAGTTGCCGAGGGTGTAATCGATATCTTCCTGGCGTTGCAGATCAAACAGGTACATCGACCGCCACTCGCCCGCGACATCGGCGCGCAGCATGTAGCCGTCGGCCTGTTTTTCGATGCGATAGGACTCGTGCGGCGTCGGCTGTGCATCCTCGATATCGAGCAGCAGCGGCGCGGTCGGCACCATGCCGCCGAAGCCGACATCGGTGATGTAGCGCTCGCCATCGATGATCACCAGACTCAAGCGATGGGTGCGCGCCGTCCACGTGCCTTCGGGCTGCGCCAGCACCACGCGCCCCGAGATGCCACGCGCCTCGAAGCCCAATTCCAGCAACAACGTCAGAAACAGATTGTTCAGTTCGTAGCAGTAGCCACCACGGCCACCGTTCAGGACTTTTTGCTCGACCGATGCCAGATCGATCAGCACCGGCGCGCCCGTGATCGTCGACAGGTTCTCGAAGGCAAAGACCCCGGTATGGCGCAACTGCAATTGCCGCAGGGTTTCCAGGGTCGGTGCCGGTGGGGCATCGAACCCCAGGCGTTGCAGGTACAACGCCGGATTCGCCAGACGTGGCTCGCTCATTGCTCAGTCCTTTTGCATGTGGCCGCGGATCGCTGCGCCGATGGCCGACATGTATACGGGATTGCCCCCTGAGTCCGACAATTGATTTCGCCAATCACCGCTACCGACGTTTGCGTGAACCGATGCGAATCCAGGTCGGGGCATGGTCGCTGGCATGTGGCTCATTGCGTACCCACGCATCTACCCCAGCCTCGTGTAGATACGGACTGAGTGCTGGGTTAAGCAGCAGATGATCGATGCGCAGGCCGGAGTTGGTTTGCCAGTGCTGGCGGAAATAATCCCAAAACGTGTAGAGGCGATCGTCGGGATACAGGTGTCGCAGCGAATCGCTCCAGCCCTGCGCCAGCAAGCGTTGATAACACTCGCGGCTCTCGGGTTGCAGCAACGCATCCTTGAGCCAGGAGCGCGTATTGTAGATGTCCATGTCGGTAGGCACCACGTTGTAATCACCGGCCAGCACCACCGGATGATCGCTGCTTTGCAGGTCTTTCGCGTAGCGGATCAAGCGCTCGAACCAGGCCAGTTTGTAGTCGAATTTGGGTCCCGGTTGCGGGTTGCCGTTGGGCAGGTACAGGCACCCGACCAGCACACCGTGCACCGCCGCCTCCAGATAGCGGCTGTGCTTATCCTCGGGGTCGCCCGGCAAACCACGGCGGCTTTCCAGCGGTTGCGCATCGCGGGCGAGGATCGCCACCCCGTTCCATGACGCCTGACCCTGCCAGGTCGCGCCGTAACCCGCCGCCTCCAATTCGGCAACAGGGAATGCACTGTCCACCGACTTGAGTTCCTGCAGGCACGCGATGTCCGGCTGCTCGCGCTTGAGCCATTCCAGCAGGTTCGGCAGCCGCGCACGCAAGCCGTTGACGTTGAAGGTGGCGATCCGCAGGTTTTTCATCGTCCAGGCTCCGGCAAACAACGTGTGAAGATTGTGACCTTGGGCTGACGACGGTGGTTGCATCGGATCATCCGGCTGCGGCGTAATAGGCGCTCGCCACCCGCCCGATCTGCCGAGACCTGCACCCATGCTCACCACGCTGCAAGGCCCGCGCCTCCTCCTGCGCCCGCTTCAGTACAGCGACGCCAACGCCCTGCTCCACGCGGCCGCCGACGGCGAGCTGTGGAACCTCACCGTCACCGTGGTGCCGTCTGCGAGCACCGTCGACAGCTACCTGAAAAAGGCCCTCGACGGCCGCGACGCCGGCACGGTCATACCGTTTGTGATTGTGTTGAAGGACAACGGCGAAGTGATCGGCTCGACCCGTTTCTGGAAGATCGATCCGCTCAATCGCAAACTGGAAATCGGCAGCAGTTGGATCGCCGCGCGCTGGCAGAAATCCTTCGTCAACACCGAAGCCAAGTACCTGATGCTGCGCCATGCCTTCGAGGTGCTCGACTGCGTGCGGGTGCAGTTCACCACGGACGAGAACAACCAGAAATCGCGCGACGCGATCCTGCGCCTCGGTGCGCAGCAGGAAGGCATCGTGCGCCACGAGCGGATCATGCCGGACGGGCGCAAGCGCAACTCGGTGCGCTTCAGCATCATCGATGACGAGTGGCCGCAGGTGCGCCTGGCGCTGGAGCAGAAACTGGCGGACGAGCGACGCTGAGGTTCGTTAACCGCTCGTCAGCCAATCGGCACCAACCGCGACCGGTGTCAGACCAAATTCAGGTAACCGACCCTTTCTGGAGACGTACCATGACAATGCACACACTCACCTCTTTGTTGCTCGCCGGCCTGCTCGCCAGCGCCTCGGCCGCCAGCTTTGCGGCGAACGACAGTTCCGCCACCTCCGGCACCAACCCCGACGTCAACAAAAGCACGCCCAAGCCACCGGACAACACCCCGGGCGCGCCTGCCGGCAGTAACGGCGCTGGCAGTCCCGGTTCTGGCAACGGCACCGGCACCAACGGCGGCGCCATGGGATCGGGCTCGGGCGCTGGCGGCGGAACCGGTGCGGCAGGCGGCGGGACTGGCGGCGCGGGCGGTGGCTCGGGCAGCTGAATGAACCGGCGTGATGGTTGGTAGTTAGACATGAAACTGTGGCGACGGCGGCTCGCTCGCTCGCTCGCTCGCCACAGTTGATCGCGAAAACCTCAGCGATCCGAACGCATCAACTCGGCAACCTCCGCCTCCAGCGACAACACCGCCGCGCGATTGCGTCCGGCATTCTTCGCCTGATACAACGCCGCGTCGGCCCGCTGGATAAATACTTCCAGGCTGTCATTGCCGCGGGGAATAAACGAGTAACAGCCCAGACTCACCGTCAGATACCCGGTCGGCGAACCGCTGTGGGTGATGCGCTTGTCCATCACGCTGCGGCGAATCTGCCCGGCAATCGCCAGCACGCCGTTGATGTCAGTGTCCGGCAGCAGCACCGCGAATTCCTCGCCACCATAACGCACTGCCAGATCGGCTTTACGCTGACAGCAACTCTTCAACGCCTGGGCCACCTGAGTCAGGCAATGGTCGCCCGCCACATGGCCGTAGGCATCGTTGTAGCGTTTGAAGAAATCGATATCGAGCATGATCAGGCCGACCGGACTCGACTGCCGCGCGCCACGGGCAAATTCGATCTCCAGTGAGCGCTCGAACAGTCTCCGATTGGCCAGCCCCGTCAGGCTGTCATGGGTTGCGATCTGCTCCAGCGCCCGTTGCGCCTTGCGCAGGTTCTTCTCGATGCGCTCGCCGTCGCGCACCTGATGAATGAACACCCAGCCAAACAAGCCAACGCCAAGGATCACCAGCGCGACGATCACGCTGGACTGAAAGGCCCGCTCATACCAACCCTTGAGAATCGTGTCGCGCGATGACGCCGCCGCGACTACCAGCGGGTACGAGCCCAACTGCCGATAACCGTACAAACGCACCACGCCATCGACCACTGAGCGGATCATCGCGGTGCCGGCGGGGGCTTCGGGCAGCAGTTTCTGGTAAATCTTGCCTTGCGCCAGCGACGAACCGATCAGGCTTTCGTCAAACGGCCGCCGCGCCAGCAGGGTGCCGTCCTTGAGTCCGAGGAACATGATGCCGTTGTCATCGAGGCTGAAGCTTTTGAAGAACCGGTCGAAGTACGCCATCTTGATCCCGGCCATCAGCACGCCCTGAAAATTGCCGTCGCGGTCGTTGATGCGTTTCGAGATCGGGATGATCCACTCGCCATTCTCGCGGCTGCGAATCGCCCGGCCGATGTGCGCCACGGTGGAAACGTTCTGCTGGTGAAACTTGAAGTATTCGCGGTCGACCACGCCGTCGCCACGGGGCAAGTCGGGAAACGAGGTAATCACCCACTGCCCCTCGCGGTCGAACAGGAACATCCCGTGCAGTTGTTCCAGTTGCTGCACCCGACGGGCGAAGGTTTTTTGCAGACGCGGTCGTTGCGCGGCGCCGTAACCATCGTCCTCGACCCAATCGGCCAGACTGGTGAGCACCAGGTCGGCGGCCAGAAAGGTGTCTTCGGCCTGCTGCGCCATGGCCCGGGTCAGGTTGGTGGAGGCGATCTGCGCGTTCGCCAGATCCTGGCGCCGCGTCTGCTCCAGTTGCAAATAGAGCAAGCCGGACAGGCACAGGCACACCGCAACGATGAACAACGCTGCCGCCTTGCGCAGCGGCAAGCGTTTAAGCGTGCCGGGAGTCTGATGCGGGTCGTGAATGGGGATTGGCAAAAACGTGTCCTGGGCAGGTACGACAGGGGCCGCAGCCCGAAACCCTTGCTTTTCGTGAGCGTAGCCCACCGGGGTGTGCTCGGCAAACCCGCCGCGCCAACACTCGCCCGCCCCGTTGTATCGGCGCGCGAGGGATATGGATGACCTCCGCACGTCGATTTATTTTCAGTTGTGGTTTTGCGGGTGATCGCCTCGCGTATCTGCGCAGGGCACCGATGACGGTTATCGGGGTTTGTTGATTTCGCGCAGCAGATCCGCGACCGGCAGGTTCATGGTGTTTGAGTAGTAGGGTTTGTAGCCGTACGCGGTGACGACGACTTTGCAGGGGATTTGTTGTTTACCAAACAGAAGGTCATTCAACTCCTGTACAGAGAGATCCTCTTGCGAAGTACCGTTATTTTGGGTCTGTCGCAAAAAAGCACTCGTCATGTAGTTGAATTTACCGCCTGCCTGACTGGTTTCGTCCACCTCAATCAGTCCGTAAGCCGAGTACCTGAATCGGTTAGTGATGGAAAAATTCTGATCATCACCAAGCGGACACTCAAACATCGTCGACGCTGCGCCCTTCTCCATACCTCTTCCGAACAAATCCAAAAGATTTACATCCGAGCCGTAATGAATTTTGTAAAGCAGACCAATACTTTCCCTTTCGACTGACAGAAAGTTGAGATTCGCAGGAGGCACTGTGTGATCTTTGGCACATGACGAGCACAATATGGCCAACAGAAGAACAGACAATCTTTTCATCAGCGATTGCTCTCTCGAATTGACTCGAACATCAAGTCACTTGCCGATTTTCCTTCAGCGACAGGTCGGGTAAACATCGCTGGAGCATTAGCGTGGTTCGTATCCATGGTGACATTAATGTCAGGCCCGCACAGCACTTGCCATTTTTCCCCAAAATCCGCCACCGAGTCGGATTGGTCTGGCTTGGAGGGCATAGCCTTTATGTTTATCCAGAAATCAGCCACCGGTGTCGGTTTGTCTCCGTAGATATCGGACCCCAGCCACACCAAAGTACCTTCACCTACGGGGTCGAGCGTAACGAGCATGTTGATCCTGTAACCCCACTCCGACATTACACAGGTCAAATGCGCGCCGTTCCATCCCCCAAGGCTGTGACCGACAATGTAGATTGGGCAAGACTTGTAGGGAATTATGTTGAGAACATTTTTTTGGATGTCCTTCTTTCCCCGAACCTCGTTATACCCAAGCCATTGGGATTTATACTTGCCTAGTTTGGTCAGGTCTAAATTACGTTTGTCGAAACCGGTCATGGCCTGGTTCACGTTCCCGAACGGTCCGGAAAAATAATAACTTTCCTTATCCCCTGCGCCGCCAATAAAAAACACAATCGCCTTGGTACTCTCCACCGGCACAGGCTTGTCACTGACATCCTTCTTGTCCGTCAGCGCATGTTCCTTGTGCAACTTGTAATTGTTGCCTTTCGCGCACGTTACTGTTTCAGCGGCCATGCCTCACTCCTCCAAAAACAACTTGATGGTTTCAGGCAGGTGCGAGCTGACTTCGTGGGTGAACCCGTTAGCGTCAGACACCCCATGTTCCAGTCGCCCATCTGCGCGCTGAATCACGTAGGGATGATTGATCATGGGCTCACCGGTCACGTCATTGACCAGTTTCAACTTGTCCGTGAAATGCACCGGCATTGGCAGCAGACCACTGAAAGGCGCCGCTGTTACTGTGTCACCGATGATGACCGTGCCTGACCCACCAATGACCACATTGCCGTGCCCCCCGGTGCTGTCCAGGGTCGCGGCGTTCAAGCCATTGATAAACACCGTCGAGGAAACGCCGCCAGTAATGGGGCTACCGCACGCTGATTTATCAGTCATTCGCGCAGCCGCCAATCCGTCGAAATTCACATTCGGCGAGCCACTGGCAATCGGATTGGTGCCATGTCCCGGGAGTGGGCAGGCGGTTGGGTCGGTGACGCGGGCGGCGGGTTTTCCGCTCATGAACAGCTCCTTGCAGTGTGGCGGGTCATCCTTTGGGGGGCGCAAGCATGCGTGAATTTTCCGGGTGCTTCAAACCTTCAGGCAAAAAAAAGCGCCCGATCGGGGCGCCCTTTTCTGTTCGTGGGAACTGCTCACATCAACGCGACGGCGGCACCCGAATATCCCCCGCCCGGCACTGGGTCTTCACGCCCTTGCCGCAGGCACCGAACTGCAGATCCTTGCCCATGCACACCCGCACTTCCGACAGTTCCGGACCGCTGCAGACTACCGCGATACCATCCGCTGGAATCCCCGGGTTGGCCTTGCGGAAAAGGTCGGCGATTTCCTGGGCTTCAAAGTAGTAGGAGCTGCTGAACGGTTGCAGCTCTTGGGGGATTTTCACCGCGCCGACGGCTTTGTCCGCTTCGTCCAGATAACCCATCGCACCCAGACCGCTGCAGGTACCGTGCTTGGACCATTCGTGGTCGAGCAGTTTCTTGGTCGGGAACAGCGTCAGGCCCTTGCTGGTTTCCGCCGCCGTCAGCATGGTCAGCGGTGGGCAGGATTCCGGCCAGCCACCGTTGGCATATTGCGGCCACAAACCGTGCAGCACGAAGCCGTAGCCCTTGCCGGAACATTGCACGTCATCTTTATGGGTCAGGCAGAACGTCGGTGACCAGGACAACGTCAGCAGGTAGTAATCGAACTGCCCCGCCACCGCCTCCGTTTGCACTTTGCTGGCGTGCGACTGACGCGCCGAACTCAGGCCGATGCTACCGGCCGTCAGCGCGATCAGCGCCAGAATTGTAAACAGCTTTTTCATGTACCCGCTCCTTGGGACGCCTGCGTCCGTGGTTTTCGATCCTGGCCAGGCTGGCCAGCGCTGATTTCGACACGCTTGTGTTGCAAGCGCATGACGCAAGGCAACGCCGTACGCCGTTGAAAGGTCTACGATTAACAGGCAGACATCAAACCAAGGGATCCGAAATGAGTAAAGCAGACGAACTGGCCGCCAAACTCAAGCAAACCCGGCATACCCACGCGGATGCCGCGCTGGAGATCGATTGCTGGCCGGCGCAGGTCTACGATCTGTACCACCGCATCGAGGCCTGGCTGCAGCCAGTCACCGAAGTCGGCCTGAAAATCCGCCGCAATCCGACCCACGTTTGCGAAAGCTCGCCCGATGGCGAAAGCCACGATTACGCGATCGACCAATTGGTGATAGAGGCCAACCAACAAACCCTGACATTTGATCCCATCGCGCGTTTTACCGAGGACGGCGCCGGGCGCGTGCAGATCACCCTGCCCGAGCGCAACACCTATCTGCTGCGCACCGTCGATGAACACCACGAAAGTCATTGGTGGTTGCAGACGGTGGAAACCGGTCAGGAGCTGGATGCCATCGCGCTGACCGAAAACAACCTGTTGCAGGTGGTGCAGGAAGGACTGGGGCTTTAGGTACTCTCTGTCACCATCAAGACTGAGTGCTCGATCCGCCACACTCAACGGCCAGATTTCCTAAAGGATTCTGGCCGCTTGTCGTTACAGGACCACTAGTCCAACCCATTGGAAAACCTGACCGCATGGATGCTTTGACCGTAACGCCGCTTACGCAATTCTTTAAACGCAATTTCAAACGGGTTCTTGATTACTGGAGCCAGATCACCGTCACGCTGGGCCTCCTTGGTGCAGGCCTGGCGATCCTTGGGCTGTATATCTATACCCGTGCGATTGGTCGTACAGATCTTTTCCTGCCGAGTATCGATGCCAAATCGGTGCTTGCCATCTGGCTGCAATTAATTGTGCTGATCATGATCGGCTATCTGGTCGTACTCTCCGCCAGCGCTTGTTTTTACGGCATCACGGTGTCGATGTTCGATAAAGTACCCAAAAAACACAATCGAATCGCTAGTTGGCTGCTACTTCCTCTGTGCTCTGGCTTTTTTACTTTTACTATTCTACTTTTCATTTTTCCTGAAAGATTCAGTGCCGGGATTTCGATGCTGACAGTCTTTTTGGTAACCCTGCTCGCCTACTCCGCGCTTTTCCTGTTCAAACCCTTTCGAAAAATCTTCAACCAAAACACCGAAAAAATGCTGGGCTGGGAGAAAAATTTCTTTCGACTCCTTATCGGTAGCATCGTCGGCCTTGCCGTTCTCTTCGCTTCACTCCCGACCTTATTAATTCTCTCGACTTACGTCGGCGAAGATAACGCTGACGCAGTAATGGTCGTCGGATTACTCTGCTTAGGCACACTCGTTTTGAGCCTCGTTCCGGTTTTCATTTTTTACATCAGTAAAGGTCATGTCTTTGCGCGTATCGCTTATGGCATCGCAACAGCACTGGTGCTGTTCAGCGCGTTTCTTCTTCTATCACCTGGAGCAATGCCAAGCATCACCTACGCAGCCGCCGGAAACCTGGCTATCCGTCAAATGCCGGCGCGTTTCATTCTGGATGAAAGCATCAGCCTCGGCGACGTAGATAACAGAGAGTGGCGAACCAGACTCAATGAAAAGAAAAAGGTCGAAGTCACGGCGTTTCCATTGTTCGCCTTCGGCGATATCTTGCTGTTGTGCAGCAGAGATTTGTTGCGCTTGAACCTGTATGACCTGCCTCGCTACACAGGTTTCTGCATTGCCACACGCAACAGCAAGGTGACCCAGAAACCGTTGCGCCCCGGACTTGCACGTGCGCTCACCTGGCAACAGCGCGCTGAACACGTCGTGGGCTGGGAGCACTTGCGCTCAGCTGTTTTAAATCCCATTCACGCATCATCACGAGCGCTGGAATTCAAACGCTTGAGTGAGCAGACAGCTGAACCTGTCAAAACTGTAATCCCCCTCTCAGCCAACTGAAAGCCAGCGCTGGTTAGCCTCCCCGTCATGTGTCAAACGGGGACTTCCAGCGCATGCCTTCCACCACTTCAAGACGCGCCTTCGTCAAAGGCCTCGCCGCCAGCGGCCTGCTCGGCGGCCTCGGCCTGTGGCGCGCGCCGGTCTGGGCGCTAAGCGAATCGGGGCAGATCAACCAACTGAGCGGCAGCGAGTTCGAGCTGTTCATCGGCGAAACCCCGGTCAACTTCACCGGCAGCCCACGCACCGCGCTGACCATCAACGGCAGTCTGCCCGGCCCGCTGCTGCGCTGGCGCGAGGGCGATACGGTGACGCTGCGGGTGCGCAACCGGCTCAAGGACAGCACCTCGATTCACTGGCACGGCATCCTGCTGCCGGCCAACATGGACGGCGTGCCGGGCCTGAGTTTCCATGGCATCGAACCGGGTGGCGTGTACGTCTACCAGTTCAAGGTGCGGCAGCACGGCACCTACTGGTATCACAGCCATTCCGGGTTGCAGGAACAGGCCGGAGTCTACGGGCCGCTGGTGATCGACGCCAAGGAACCGGAGCCGTTCCAGTACGACCGCGACTACGTGGTGATGCTCAGCGACTGGACCGACGAAGCCCCGGCCAGCCTGATGAAGACCCTGAAAAAGCAGTCCGACTACTACAACTACCACAAGCGCACCGTCGGCGATTTCATCGACGACGTCAGCGAAAAAGGCTGGAGCGCCACCGTCGCCGACCGCACCATGTGGGCCGAAATGAAGATGAACCCTGCCGACATCGCTGACGTCAGTGGCGCCACCTACACCTTCCTGATCAACGGCCACACCCCCGATTCCAACTGGACCGGGCTGTTTCGCCCCGGCGAAAAACTGCGCCTGCGCCTGATCAACGGCTCGGCCACGACCTACTTCGATGTGCGCATCCCCGGACTGAAAATGACCGTGGTCGCGGCGGACGGCTTGCACGTCAAACCGGTCAGCGTCGATGAGCTGCGCATCGCGGTGGCGGAAACCTACGACGTGATCGTCGAACCCGCCGCCGAGGCCCACACCCTGTTCGCCCAGGCCATGGACCGCACCGGTTACGCCCGCGCCACCCTGGCAACGCGTGCCGGTTTGTCAGCCCCGGTGCCTGCGCTGGACCCACGTCCGTTGGTGACCATGGACGACATGGGCATGGGCGGTATGGATCACGGCTCGATGGACATGAGCGACATGGCGGGCATGGATCACTCGGCGATAGGCCCGATGCAATCCCACCCCGCCAGCGAGAAAGACAATCCGCTGGTGGACATGCAAGCCATGAGCACCGCCCCCAAACTCGATGACCCTGGCCTCGGTCTGCGCAACAACGGTCGCCGCGTGCTGACCTACGCCGACCTGCGCAGCACCTTCGAAGACCCGGACGGCCGCGACCCCGGCCGCACGATTGAGCTGCACCTGACCGGGCACATGGAGAAATTCGCCTGGTCGTTCAACGGCATCAAGTTCTCCGACGCCGAGCCGCTGCGCCTCAAGTACGGCGAGCGCATTCGCCTGGTGTTGGTCAACGACACAATGATGACCCACCCCATCCACCTGCACGGTATGTGGAGCGATCTGGAAGACCAAAACGGCAACTTCCAGGTGCGCAAACACACCATCGACATGCCGCCCGGCACCCGCCGCAGTTACCGGGTGACAGCCGATGCATTGGGCCGCTGGGCCTATCACTGCCATCTGCTCTATCACATGGAAATGGGCATGTTCCGCGAAGTGCGGGTGGAAGAATGAAGGGGCCGATCATGACTCGAATCGCAGCGTTCTGCGTGTTGCTCATCGGCACAGGCGCCATGGCGGCCAACGACATGCCGGGCATGGATCACAGCCAGATGCCCGGCATGGATCACTCGATGCAAAGCATGGACGACGGCATGATGCAGCCACCCGCGCCGACTGAAAGCCGCACGCCGATCCCGGTGCTGACCGACGCCGACCGCGCCGCCGTGTTCGTCAGTCCCGGCGGCCATCAGGTGCATGACAGTGCAATCAACACGTACTTCCTTGCCGACAAACTCGAATGGCAGGACGCCGATGACGGCAGCACGCTGGCCTGGGATCTGTCTGGCTGGATCGGCGGCGACATCGATCGCCTGTGGCTGCGTTCGGAAGGCGAACGCAGCAACGGCAAGACCGAGGACGCCGAGATCCAGGCCTTGTGGGGCCACGCCATTTCACCGTGGTGGGACGTGGTCAGCGGCGTGCGCCAGGACTTCAAACCCGGCGCGCCGCAAACCTGGGCCGCGTTCGGTTTGCAGGGCATGGCGCTGTACAACTTCGAGGCCGAGGCCACCGCGTTTCTCGGTGAGGGCGGGCAAAGCGCGGTACGGCTGGAGGGCGACTACGACATTCTGTTGACCAACCGGCTGATCCTGCAGCCCACCGCCGAACTCAACGTCTACGGCAAGAACGACCCGCAACGGGGCCTCGGCTCCGGTCTGTCGAACACCGAAGCAGGTCTGCGCCTGCGCTATGAAATCCGCCGTGAATTTGCGCCGTACATCGGCGTGACGTGGAACCGCACCTACGGCAACACCGCCGATTACGCTCGCGAAGAAGGCGAGGATCGCAGCGAAGCGCGCCTCGTGCTTGGCGTGCGGATGTGGTTCTGAATCCCATTAGAAAACAACCCAGAGGTCTTGCATGCGCACGTCGAATATCACCCTTGTACTCGCCAGCGGATTGCTCTTGAGCACCCTCGCCCAGGCCCACCCGAAACTGCTGTCATCGACCCCGGCCGACGGCGCCGACGGCGCAGCACCCGGCAAGATCGAACTGCACTTTTCCGAGAACCTGCTGACCCAGTTCTCTGGCGCCAAACTGGTGATGACCGAGATGCCCGGCATGGCCCATTCGCCGATGCCGATGAAGGCCAGGATCAGCGCCGGCAGCGACCCGAAAACCATGCTCGTCACCCCGCTCGACCCGCTGCCTGTCGGCACCTACAAGGTCGAGTGGCGCGCGGTGTCGTCCGACACGCACCCGATCACCGGCAACGTCATGTTCAAAGTGAAGTGAGCGATGATTGAACTGAGCAACATCATCCTGCGTCTGGCGTTGTATGTGAATTTGCTGCTGTTGTTCGGGATGGCGTTGTTTGCGCTGTACAGCGGTAACGTCGTCCTGCGGTTTGGCCCGATGTTGCGTGGGTTGGCGTTGCTCGGGGCGCTGCTGTCTGTGACTGGATTGTTGCTGATGACCAGCGCCATGAGCGGCGAAACCGAGTTCGCCGCGCTGTGGCCGCACCTGCAGATGATGCTGCTGGAAACGGATGTCGGGGCGGCGTGGGTGGTGCGCCTGGTGGTGCTGATTGTAGTGCTGATCCGGCCGGTTTTCTGGATCGTGTCGATTGCCGGAGCGATCGCCCTCGCCTCTCTCGCGTGGAGCGGACACGGGGCGATGGATGAGGGCCTGCTGCGGGCCTGGCATTTCCTCAGCGACATCCTCCATCTGCTGGCGGCGGGTGCATGGTTGGGGGGCATGCTGGCGCTGGTGTTGCTGGCCCGTGGCCGTGTGGATGAAACGCGGATTCGCCTGTTGGCTGATGCAGTGAAACGCTTCGAATGGGTCGGCGCGGCGATTGTGCTGACGCTGTCGATCACTGGCGTGGTGAATTACCTGTTCATCGTCGGCCCGAAGCTGGATGACATGCTATTCGGCACCTACGGGATGTTGCTGGCAATCAAGGTTCTGCTGTTTGCCGGGATGTTGGTGCTGGCCGCGCTGAACCGCTTTCACCTTGGGCCTGCGCTGGAACGATCAGTACGCGATGAGCAGCACGTCGTCGCGGCGAATGCGCTAAGACGCAGCGTGCTGCTGGAACTGGGCATGGCCCTGCTGATCGTCGCCTTGGTGGCGTGGCTCGGCACGTTGAGCCCGGACGCGGGATGACACCCGCGAAGGCCTTTCACTACACTGGCTCACCGTCCTCTTCAAAAGCCCGATCTCCATGACAATTCTAAAAAGCACCCAGATCCTTTGCGGTGCGCTGACATTGGCCACCGCCGTTCAGGCCCAGGAAACGCCTTCGCACCTCGACAGCATCCAGCAACAAGGCCAACTGCGCGTCTGCACCACCGGCGACTACAAGCCCTACACCTTCAAGCGCAGCGACGGCGACTTCGAAGGTATCGACATCGCCATGGCGCGCTCGCTGGCCGCCAGCCTCGGGGTCAAAGTGGAATGGGTGCAGACCACCTGGAAAACCCTGACGCCAGACATGCAGGCCGGCAAGTGCGACATCGGCATGGGCGGCATCTCGGTCACCCTGGAGCGGCAGAAAAAAGCCTACTTCAGCAACACCCTCGACAGCGACGGCAAGATCCCGCTGGTGCGCTGCGCCGATCAAACCAAGTACCAGACCCTCGAGCAGATCAACCAGCCCAACGTGCGCCTGGTCGAACCCGCGGGCGGCACCAACGAAGCCTTCGTCCACGCCCTGCTGCCCAAGGCGCAACTGGCCCTGCACGACAACGTGACGATCTTCCAGCAGTTGCTCGACAACAAGGCCGACGTGATGATCACCGACGCCTCGGAAGCGCTGTACCAGCAGAAACTCAAACCCGGTTTGTGCGCGGTGAATCCGCACCAGTACATGCAGTACGGCGAGAAGGCTTACCTGCTGCCGCGCGATGACATCAGCTGGAAGTTGTACGTCGATCAGTGGCTGCACCTGAGCAAAGTCACCGGCACTTATCAGAAGATCATTGGTGAATGGTTGGCTGTGCCGCAGTAAGCGGTTTCAGCGCTTCACTGGCCTGGCTGTCCGGCGCGGCGGTCAGGACGATAGCGCCCGTTCTGAAGCCGACACCCGTTACTTCAGCGAACTGGCGATCGAGAAGGCGTTGGAGCCGAAGGAGTTGATTCTGATTGAAGGCGCGAGCCACATCGACCTGTACGACAAGGAAAGGAATAGTTTGTCGGGCCGGCGGTGGAGAAAATGGTGGGGAGCTTCAAGCACTACCTGTAACGCGGCAGGCACAAAAAAAAGGCGCCCGAGATGGGCCAACGCCGATCAGTTAAGCGAACTCAATGCTCAAAGCAACGAAGATCAATTGTGGGAGCGGGCTTGCTCGCGAAGACATCGGCCCAACAAACATTGATGTTGACTGCCCACCGCTTTCGCGAGCAAGCCCGCTCCCACAGGGGATCTGCGCTTAACTGATCGGCATTACCCGATATGGGCGCCTTTTCTATTGTCTGAACACTGAACCGGTGGAGCCTGAGGAAACAGGTGAACCTGTGGAACTAATTGCACCTGTAGAGCCAATACACCAATGGAGCGAATTACACCTGTGGCGAGGGGATTTATCCCCGATGGACTGCGTAGCAGTCCTCTGTTTTAAAAGCGGAGTCCGCGACCCATCGGGGCGGTGCGACGTTTCGCCAAATCCCCTCATCACAAGTTCAGTATCAGCCTCGATTTCCATCAATCGTCATGCAACATCCCGGAACTGTACTGATTCAAGCTGCTGCCAATACTGTTGCCACCAAACTTGAGCGTCGTCGCATTACTGCGACCCTCCGGCGATTGGCAATCCGAGGAAAAACAACTGGTGGTGGTCAAGCCACCGGAGCCCGAACAGGCACTCAATACCGAGACAGCTGCAGCGATCAACAGCACTTTGACGACATTGGTGCGCATGGTACGGCTCCCCTTGGGATGATCTTGTGCAAGCATCGTAGGCCTTCACCGCGTGTGGCAAGATGAAACTTTGCGGATCGACAGCACGGGTTCAGGTTCATGGGACACTCACCAACTCCCAGCGAGTTGTACAAAATCAGGGCCGCCCTGTCCGACATCTTTGTCGACACTGGGGTGGACTACCCCTACATCGCTGAGCAAATCAAAGGCTACGAGCCGGAACTGCTCAAAAACATCCTCTACTCGGAAGTCGCCGTCGTCTGCGCCGACAACCTGGAATGCGTACTTCCCCCGATCTGGACAGGCTTCGAACCCGACTGGTTGAACCGGGAAATCGAGCAAATGCTGCTCGCCAACAGGAACAGCAGGTTTCGCCGGCAACTTCATAATCTACATACCGCCTGGCTGCGCTTCAGCTATCGGGACGTCTGGAAAGAACTGTCAGCCCACCTCAAACAATCGAGCTGATACAGCCCTCCGTGGCACCGGCCTGACCGCTCGCCACAGAGGCACGCGCCCTACGCCTTCAACTCAACGTTATCCAACGCCTGATTCACCGCCAACTCCCCCAACATCACCACCTGCGCAATGCCCAGCAGCGTCTTGCGGTGCGAGATATCCAGCAACGCGGCGAAATCGTTGAGCATGGTGGTGGCGGAACCCAGCGACTCACTGGCGTTGGCGAGCAGGGATTCAGTGTCGTAGGCCGGGTTGGCGAGGAACATCGGTTTGGCGGTGTTGACGCTGGCCATGATCTGGCTGGTTGGAGTGAGGTAGTGATCGAGAGCGCGTTCGGCGGCTTCGTGGAGTTTGCGGGAATCGAGGGATTCGTAGGGGGATGCGGGGTCGGTTTCTGGTGGGTTTGGGGTTGGTTTGATCATGGATGAAACTCCTAACACTTTTAGTGAAGGCTTCACTCTTTCGCTACCAAACGAAGGGTGGCGGCCATGAACAGGTTGGTAGACCGGGTGTTAGGAGCCGGCGCGCCCGAAGACGCCCTGTACATGACCACCATAGACCCCGATCGAAAGTACGATCGGTGATGGTGACGCTGTACATCTAACACTCGGGCTACCAAACCCGATCACTGGTTTTCAGTGACCCGAGAACGATAGAACCCACGGTCTAGACGCACAAGCCGGCGGATTCTGTCTTAGGTGTAGGGGGAGGCGCAAGGTGGTGTAGGGCCGAATCCGTGCTGACCACCACACTTTAAACAGACTGAATCTCAACCGTTTAAATTGAAGGCGCTGTACCAAGGCACGGGTCCAAGCAAGTCTGATAAAGTCGGCACCGGTTCATTCGTTGACAGGGAGTCAACCATGGCAAAGCCAGCCGCACGCATCACCGATCCCATCAGTTGCCCAATGCCCGGGCACGGCCCCAAAGCCATCGCCTCCGGTTCCCCCGACGTATTCTTCGACGGACTTGCAGCCGCCCGAAAAGGCGACGCCTGCACCTGTGGCAGCGCATTGGCATCAGCGGTTTCAGGGACAGTTTTCATAAACGGCAAAAACGCCGCGCTTGTCGATACGGTCGGCACTCATGGTGACATCATCATTGGCGGATCAGGTACGGTGATCATTGGTGATTCGCATACCCCTGCTCCCTTCATTCCACCTACCCCGATGGTCGTTCACGGCGACTGGATCGGGTTCAAAATTCCGGCTAACGAAAACTATGAAGGACTTTCCTGCGTCGCTCATTTTGAAGACGGCTCTAAAATGGAAGGCGTGTTTGACGCAAATAACACGGTGAAATTTTCAAATCCCACGGGCAAGGCCTGTACTGCGATTGATTACGGAACTGACGAGATCCAAAGCGGCCCGTCGATTCTGGAAACTATTCTCGGCAAAATTCAGAGATAAGGAGTATCTCATGACAGAACCAATGCTCATTACTGGTAGCTATGTCTTGAAGAGAGAGCACGATCTTCATAGCTCACCTTTAGAAATGGCAATCGCTGGAATGGAAGGCGCAGCAGCACGTTTTGCGACTGATGCTATTAAAGACGCTAATACTCGTCTGAAATATCAAGCCAAGATCAAGGAAATGTCTCGCCTGGTTGAGGCTGAGGTCATGGCAGGAAAGGTTTCAGCCAAAGACGGCGTTGCTTACTGCCAAGAAATGCGAAACAACATTATGAACGAGCACCGCAAGTTTACGTCTGCTCAGGGCGTCGCCGTTGCGGAATACATCAAGCTCAACGGCCCAACACTACAGACCACTTTAGACAAATACGCTCACACGCTATTCAAGAAAAAGTTTGACCTTTTGACCGATGCAGAAAAGTCTAAAGTCCATTATCTGATTCTGAAAAAGTCCGGCGTAGACAATGCCAAGGTTACTCGTGGCACGAAGATGATGAAAGTCACCGGTAAGGTCGCATGGATTGTAACCGCTGCCTTCGCTGCCTCTGAGATCTACAAAGCAGACAACAAGCCAAAAGAAGCCGGACGCCAAGGGATTATCCTGGGTGGAGGCGCCGCCGGTGGTGCGTTAGCCGGATTGAGTATTTCGATGCTGTGCGGACCCGCCGCCCCGGTCTGTGCAATCGCAGTTGTGGTTGCGGGAGGCGTCGCAGGCGGTATTCTTGGCGACGTAGTGGCGGATAGTCTGGATGAAGAACTGGAGGAGTTTTTGACATGGAACGTTCAATGACGGATGAGGAACTCGCTTACGTCTATTGGGCGCTATCTGACGCTTTTGTTGATACAGAAGTTGATTACGAAGCTATTGCGCGCCAAACCGAAAACTATGACCCTGAGGAGATCAGGCGAATTCTCTATCACGAGATAGCGCCTGTCTGTCATACGAATCTTGAGACGGTGATTCCAATGATATGGTCAGCATTCAATTTAGAAAATTTGAAAGCGGACATAGAGAGCATGCTAAGCATGCGAAAAAATAGTTACTTTCGCCGCCAAAAAGACAAACTATTAATACGTTGGCTAGAATTCAGGTACAGCTATATCTGGAAAGAGATTAAAAAACACTACAAGAGTTAACCACCTTGAACAAAAGACCATATCGAAATAGCAGGCTTAGGATTACTGATGAAGCTGTGTTTGAAACGAAAAATTGGCGTATGTATTTACTACCAAGCATCCCAACGACTAACAAAGGACTAACAAAGGGGACGGATTTATTTACCGCCGAAACCTCAGCCTCTAAATAAATCCGTCACTTTTTCATCCCCGATGAATGATTGAGTCATTTATCGCGCCGACGACTCTGGAAATCCAGGACAGATCCACATCTTGCAGCGCCTGTTGCTCTCCAGAGGACGTAGTAAGCACAATTGTGTAGATCGTCTTCTGCATAAAGAACCAAGCAAGACCTGCAAAAAACAAGACGACGGAAACCGTATTGATACCTTTGTTATATCCGATAATCACCCCAACGATCATCAGCAGTACGGGCCAAGTACGGTTAGGATTTATTTGAGAGGTTTTCACAGCCGTGACTCCACTCATCGCAAACGTCTTTTGCCCCGGAAGGATGAACCGGCTGTTGGTAACCTTTACTTCACGTTCGTCAAAAAAGACCTTTTCTTGCTGAGCGTCCATTGCTTTTCCTTTCACAAGCTTGTGGTTTTGTTGCTCTAGAAAATAGATGTTCGGCCATCAAATCGCCACCCCTAGCTAGTCGATTGATCGAAAAAAGCACTCTTAAATGCGACGAGTACCATGGAAGAGCATCTGCAAGCCCACCACCCTCAATCCTGATAAACTCCCCCACCTCCCAGCCCCACCCAATCCAGAACCGCCAATGTCCCCTATCTCCGCCACACCCGCCCCACTCTCCCGCCGCTTCTCCGTCGCCCCGATGATGGACTGGACCGACCGCCACTGCCGTTTCTTCCTACGCCTCCTGTCGAAGAACGCCCTGCTCTACACCGAAATGGTCACCACTGGCGCGCTGCTCAATGGCGATCACGAACGTTTCCTCCGCCACAACGAAGCCGAGCATCCGCTGGCGCTGCAGTTGGGCGGCAGTGTGCCGCTCGATCTGGCCGCGTGCGCGCGCATGGCCCAGGAGCACGGCTACGACGAGGTGAACCTCAACGTCGGCTGCCCAAGCGATCGTGTGCAAAACAACATGATCGGCGCCTGCCTGATGGGGCATCCGCAGTTGGTGGCGGATTGTGTGAAGGCGATGCGTGATGCGGTGTCGATTCCGGTGACGGTGAAGCATCGGATCGGGATCAATGGGCGGGACAGTTACGCCGAGTTGTGTGATTTCGTCGGTACGGTGCGGGATGCCGGGTGTACCAGTTTTACCGTGCATGCGCGGATTGCGATTCTGGAGGGGTTGTCGCCGAAGGAGAATCGCGACATTCCGCCGTTGCGGTATGACGTGGCGGCGCAGTTGAAGGCGGACTTTCCGGAGCTGGAGATTGTGCTGAACGGCGGGATCAAGACGATGGAGGCCTGCCATGAGCATTTGCAGACCTTTGACGGTGTGATGCTCGGGCGTGAGGCTTATCACAATCCGTATTTGCTGGCGGAGGTGGATCAGCAGTTGTTCGGCAGCACCGCGCCGGTGATCAGCCGTGCAGAGGCGCTGGCGCAGTTGCGGCCTTATATCGCCGAGCATTTGCAGGCGGGCGGCGCGATGCATCACATCACGCGGCATGTGCTGGGCTTGGGCACCGGGTTCCCGGGGGCGCGTAAATTCCGCCAGTTGTTGTCGGTGGATATTCACAAGGCCAAGGATCCGCTGGCGTTGCTGGATCAGGCGGCTGAGTTGCTTGAAGGCCGTTGATTGATGGTTTGAATGTGCGGGCAACGCATGAGCATTGCCCGGCTTTTTGTTGTGCTGACAGGATGTCTTTGGTTTATGCCCGCGTTTAATTTCACTGGTTTCAAACGCTACACCCTCCTTTCCTTGCTCAGCGTCACTTCCAATGTTTACGCACACTGCGACGGCTTCTGCATGGGGCGTACCGACACGCCTTGGGAGGTCACGCAGTTCTCCGGTTTTACGTTTGTCTCTTTATTGCTCACGCCGTTTTCTGCCAGCCAGGAAACCACTGAGAGCCACAAACGCGTTTACTCTGCCGAAGAGTTGGAGGATGCCCGCCTCTACCTCGCCAGCGACGGCATGCTGCAAGCCGCGTATTTCACCTCAGCCTTGCAGCGCTACCGTCAGGAGTCGCCCGACTCGGCATTGAGCGACCTCGCCGTTGCGACATTGATCAGCAGTCAGTGATCACGCCGCCGCTTCGGTCCAGCTCACCCAGCCAAACACCCACGTCGCCAGGATCAACAAGCCAAACGCGATCCGATACCAGGCGAACGCGGCGTAGCTGTGGTTGGCGATGAATTTGAGCAGGCCGCGCACGGCGATCATGGCAAAGATGAAGGCGATGACGAAACCCAGGGCAAACACTGGCAGGTCGCTGGCCTGGAACAGGTCGCGGTACTTGTAGCCTGAGTACACTGCGGCGCCGACCATGGTCGGCATGGCGAGGAAGAACGAGAACTCTGTGGCGGCTTTCCGGGACAAGCCGAACAATAAACCGCCGATGATGGTCGAGCCGGAGCGCGAAGTGCCGGGAATCATCGCCAGGCATTGTACGAAGCCAATCTTCAACGCATCGGACCAGCGCATGTCGTCGACATGCTCGACGCTCACCACGTGGCTACGCTGTTCGACCCACAACATCACAATGCCGCCCATGACTAACGCGACTGCCACGGTGATCGGGTTAAACAGGTATTGATGGATTTTGTCGGCAAACAACACGCCGAGCGCCACCGCCGGAAGAAAGGCGATCAACAGGTTGAGGGTGAAACGTTGCGCATTGCGCTGAGTGGGCAGGCCTTTGACGATTTCAAAAATCTTCGGTCGAAACTCCCAGACCACGGCCAGAATCGCACCCAGCTGGATAATGATGTTGAACGCCATGGCGCGTTCACCGCCGAAGTCCAGCAGGTCGGCGACGATGATCTGGTGGCCGGTACTGGAGATCGGCAAGAACTCGGTCAGGCCTTCTACCGCGCCTAAAATCAACACCTGGATAAAGGTCCAGAAATCCATTAATCCTCCGTCAGAGCGCTCTTGATGAGCGACCGGTCAACTGCATTCAGGAATTGAGTATCTGAAGTTAAACAATCGGTATAACGACACCCATTGCCTGATCAGGCGACGGAGAATATGTCTTATCAAAAGACACACTCAAGCCATGTTAATAAACGTCCGCCTACGAACCACTGTGAAAATATTTAAGCATTTAGTAGCAAAAAGTTCGACCAACCAATAAAGTGTGATCAAGCTCACACTATTCCATGAGCGCATGCAGTGGCAATTGGACATGAACAAAGCTTTGGTCGCAGATTCAAAATAGTGGCACAATTTCACATTGCCACTATGTGACGACTAGTTCACAGCCCCGAGAAAATCAACTAAAAGCTTGAAATGCTTAATTATTGTTAGAAAACTCGGGAGCCACGTCTAAAAATCGCGTGAATGTTACCAATTGTCAGTCACAGATGAGAACCGGTGCTTTAACATCCCGATGTCAGCACCTAATTCGAGTCAATGCATGATGCTCTCAGGGAACTTGGCGACTAGAAGTCCGCGCCCGACAAACGATGATCCCGGTGTACTCACTCTGGGCCGTACCCGTGGCGTGGCCGAACATTTTAGAGCGCTGGTCGCACAGCACGTACGCACTGATATGGCACTTGAGGCCGGTTCATACACTAGTTCATATAAGCACAATGAACTTTCTGGTTCGTATCGCGCCATCTTCATCATTATCGACAGTCCGCAAGCGCTGGAAGACAATCTTGCGCTGATCGAGAACCTGCGCACCGACAACTTGAAGCCGATCATCTGCGCGGTCATCACCGGTCGTGGCGCCTTCAACAAGATCAAGTACTTTCTTGCCGGCGCCGACTTCTGTATCAAACTCAATACTCTTTCCGACGAAGGCGCGGAGTTGCTCGGTGAGTTCTTCAACAGCGAAGAGTGGCAGCGGGATATAAATCTGACGCTCGACCCGACGCGTATCTGCCTGCTGGGAACCCGCCAGAAACTCGACATCTCGTTTGCCGAGATGAAGATCCTGGAAGCTTTTGCGCAGACCAGCAATCACATTCTCAGCCATGATGAAATCGCCAGCATCATGGGGCTCAATACCAATTTCTACGACCCGAGAGCACTGGAAAAATCGATCAGCCGCTTGCGTGGAAAAATCAAGGACATGTATGGTACGAACGCGATTCAGAGCATCCGCGGCTACGGCTATCGCCTGATGCGGGGTCTGATATCGACTGCCTGACTCACGGGCAGCCATCCTCTTTGCATACTTACGAAGGATCGTCATATGCAACCATACAGCTCTAGCTCCACTTCAAATCTACTAATAATCAAGCAATTGAATGAGCGCGGCCACACCGAACCATAACAATAAACTTAACAACATAGCAGCAGAACGAGTGGAACTTATCGAGGGCCATTTTGGGCCCAGACCCTGCCTGTCGATTACTTCCAAGGAAGTCATTGCTCGCCTGCCGATTTATCTTTTCGCCCATTTTGGTGCACATTTTAGGAGAGAGACATGGAAACTAGTACAACCCTCCCGAGAAAATATTTTGTCGTCGTGACTCACAGTACAACGTCGCAGCGTGAACTTGAGAGCATTCTGTCCAGCGAGCGCTTCAATTCGTTTGGTACGTCTCAGGCACAAATGTTTATTGAAGGTGCTACTTCGCCCTCTTCCGCCCCCATGCTGATGGAGTTCTCTTACCCAAGTGGCACCCGGAAAAACGTCGCCCGCACGATTGAACACGACACCCAGCGCATACTGGCCACCCTCGAATCGGAATGGCTGGCCGCACAATCGGCCAATCGGTTTCACAGCGTCCCGACGATGAGCGGGGAAACCGACAATCGAGTGGCAGCCATTGAAGACAGTGCTCCCTGCAGCGAAACCTGGCACCTGGATCAAGGCGCACTGGTCAAGGAAGGCGTCGAGATCAGCCTTACCGGGCTGGAAACCGCGCTGGTCAGAAAGATGCTCCATCACGAAGAACGCGTGGTCAGTCGAGATGACCTGATCCTCAGCATCGGCCGCGAGCCGGAGCAGTATCGTGGCCTTGAGATGTGCCTGAGTCGCCTGCAGGACAAGTTCAAAAGCGCCAGTAATGGTGAGCGATTGTTTCGTGCCGTAAGAAACCGCGGTTATTGCCTCATCCAGGAAATCGTTGCGTAAACACCGCCGATATCCGCGGACAAAACAAACAGAAAACAGTGCGATTACAAGAACAACAAGAGCACTCTGTTTGATTTCACCTCCCCTGGTAAATGTAAGCTCCCTGCCTCCACCCCTCCTACAGTAACAAACACAACATCATTTATTCACCTCTTCCTCCACGACCTTTTCTAACAGCCTTGTATTTGACTATTAAAAAGTTGGCATTGTGCCATCTTGTTAGAACTCGTCAGACACCCTCTCCGGCAATAATTTAGTCTATTGATTGACGACAGTTCGGCCTATCGACGTTGTTACCTCAGGACACTCGTCCAATAACAACAACAAGCCTACTTAGCAACTCGGACTTCAACTGTCGAAACCTGAATGGACGTATTTCTGGGGATATTTCATGGAACTTTCTCTACGGATCAATCGAAATAACGGCCTCAAGGGACTTACCTTCTGGGGCCAATGGGCGCTGGCGCAGAGTTTCATTGTTGCGCTGCTGTTCATACTGGCGGAACAGCACACGGGAACCGTCGAGTTCTATTACCGCATGTGCGCGACACTGGCGGTACTGGCCTCGGTTCCGGCGTATACGTTCAGCGGTGTGTATCGTAAACAGGACAATTACCTGACCGGTCTGGGGCGGCTGTTCATGGGCTGGTCGATGACCATGGTCGCACTGGCCTGCATCGCGTTCGTGTGCAAGGCCGATGAGGTGTTCTCCCGTGAAGTGACGCTGAGCTGGGCGGTGTACGGCTTCCTCGGCCAGGCGTTGCTGTATGCGCCACTGCATGCCTTTTCCAAGTACTACCAGCGTTCCCGCACCAGCGCTCAGAAAACCCTGATCGTCGGTACGGGTGAGTTGGCACTGGGCTTGGCGAAGAAGATCAGTCAAGTGGAAAACCTGCCGTTGGTAGGTTTGGTCAGCAATGGCGCGACGGCGGATCTGGATTCGGATGCACCGCGTGTGGTCGGCGATCAGGAAGATCTCCTGCAACTGATCAAGGACCATGACATCCGCCGCTTGTACATCACCCTGCCGTTGGCGGAGGCCGCGAAAATCGAGGCGATGTACGTCGACTTGCTGGGTGCCAACGTTGACGTGGTCTGGGTCCCGGACTTGAACAGTCTGACTCTGCTCAATCACTCGGTGAAGGTGGTGGACGGTCTGCCGGCGATCTGCCTCAACGAAAGCCCGCTGACCAGCCGCCCTACCGCTGCGCTGAGCAAAAGCCTGGTGGAAAAAGGCGTAGCGTTGCTGGCGATCATCCTGCTGAGCCCGCTGCTGCTGCTGATTGCGCTGGCGGTGAAGATCAGCTCGCCTGGCCCGGTGTTTTTCAAGCAGGATCGCCACGGCTGGAACGGCAAGGTGATTCAGGTCTGGAAGTACCGTTCGATGCGCGTACACGATGATCGTGAAGTGATTCAGGCCAGCCGCAATGACTCGCGCATTACTGCGGTCGGGCGTTTCATCCGCCGCACGTCGCTGGACGAACTGCCGCAGTTGTTCAACGTGCTGCAGGGGCAGATGGCCCTGGTCGGCCCACGTCCGCACGCGGTGGCGCACAACAACTACTACTCGGGGAAAATCCTTGCGTACATGGCCCGTCACCGAATCAAGCCGGGCATCACCGGGCTGGCGCAAATCAGCGGCTGCCGTGGCGAGACCGACACCATCGACAAGATGCAACGGCGCGTCGAGATGGACCTGCATTACATCAACAACTGGTCGCTGTGGCTGGACTTGAAGATCCTGGTGAAGACGCCGTTTACGTTGTTGTCGAAGGATATTTATTGATGGGCTGACGGTAGACCAGACAATGCCACAAGGGGACGAAAGTCCCCTTTTTTGTGGGCGGGATTTGGTGAACGGTCGACGGCGCGCCACAAGACCATTGTAGGAGTGAGCCTGCTCGCGATAGCGGTGGGTCAGGCGACATGGTTGTTGAATGAGCTGACGCCTTCGCGAGCAAGCCCGCTCCCACAGGGGATTGGAGGCTGGATCGGCATGGGTGGCTTGCCGCAGGACCATTGTAGGAATGAGCCTGCTCGCGATAGCGGTGGGTCAGGCGACATGGTTGTTGAATGGTCCGACGCCTTCGCGAGCAAGCCCGCTCCCACAGGGGATTGGAGGCTGGATCGGCATGGGTGGCTTGCCGCAGGACCATTGTAGGAGTGAGCCTGCTCGCGATAGCGGTGGGTCAGGCGACATGGTTGTTGAATGAGCTGACGCCTTCGCGAGCAAGCCCGCTCCCACAGGGGATTGGAGGCTGGATCGGCATGGGTGGCTTGCCGCAGGCCCCTGTGTGGGAGCGAGCCTGCAGGCCCCGAGGGTTTACTCGGTAATCTTCGAGAAGTTGCGGTAGAACATGTCGCCCTCGCGGCTATCAGTCATCGAGTGCAGCTGGAAGCTGCGATTGAGCCTTGCGCCGCCGTCACGGGTCAGTGGGGCCCAGACGAGGTTGGCGCGGCGCATGGTCGACATGCTCATCATTTCGTCGAACGGGATCGACAGGTAGATACCCTTGTCGAAACTACCCTCCCCGTACTCCGCACTGCCGGCGGTGGTGATCGTGGCCCAGGCGCCGAAGCGTACGCCGTTGAAAAACTCGCGAGAGATGTCGAGCGTGCCGCCCCAGTCGCCTGCCAGATATCGCCCGACGCTGACCGCGGCCAACGTGTCGTACGGCAGGTCGGTGTAACCGGTGATGTGGCCGGTCCAGACCGAGTAGTCGCGCAGGCCGAAACCCTGGTCGAATTCGCGCTGGCGCACATAGTTCAGGTCCGCCCCCACCGACCAGCGCTCACCGGTCGGACGGAACAGCACCTCGCCGCCGACACCGGCAAACATCGATTCCAGATACCCGCCGTAGACCATGCCATACAGGTCCTTGTCCAACTGCTCGGCATGGCTGACCTGGAACAACGGCATGGTCACTTCCGAGGTGGTCAGGTACTGACGCAAATCGGTGCGCACCCGCGGCAGGCCGCTTGGCGCATCGTAGGTGAACTTGTCGAAGTTGTTCGCCAGGTTGGCACTGAGCAGCCCGCTCCACCAGGTGTTGCGGTTGAAGCGGTACTCGGCGTCCGCGTCGGCACTCAACTGATAGAGCAAGCCATCAGGGCCGCCAACGTTTTGCTTGAAGCCCAGGCCGACGCCATAACTGAAATGCTGCGGCGCTTCGGTGTAGAGAGTTTGCTCGTTGTGCGGCATCGCCGGATTGATCTCGGTGGTGCGGTGCAACGACTCCAGCGGTTCCTCGTTGTTGATCACTTCGCGGAAGGTTTGGCGTGGCACGCTGGTCTCCTCCAGCGGCAGGTCGTAGCGCTTGTTGACCACGGTGAACCAGTTGATGTCGTCGTTCACACTGTTGTCGAGAATCCGGCTCGCACGGCCAACCGCCTTGGACGAATGGAAGTAGCGCTGCTGCTCGCCGTACACGATCAATTCGGAATCGCGCTGGCTGATGCGCTCGACCTTGTACCCGGCATTTTGCTGCAGGCGTTGCGACACATCGGCCCAGTTGACCTGATCGAGCGGCGTGGTCGGCGCCTTCGCCGGCAACGGTTCGGGCGTTGGGTCGTAAGTCTTGGCCGGGGCCTTGCGGCTAACGAAATTGGTGTGAAAAGTCACGCCGAACATCGCCGTGTTGCCCCGCTCCCACGCCGCGCTGACGTCGACCGAATCAGTGACTTTGAACACTGCGCCGAGGTTGATCGGCGAGTCCTGCACGATCACGTTGTCCTTCGGTTCGTGCTTGTAGTCGTTGCCTTCGTATTCGAGTTTCAGGCTGAGCCGATCCCACGGCGTCTGATAGCTCACGCCCCCGAAGAACGAAGGCTTGCCGCGAAAGTACGAACCGGCATTGACATCACCGGTGCCTTCCATCGCCGGTCGGGTCTTGAAGCGATCATCGAGGTAGCCCAGCGGGTTGTCGATGTCACCGCGATTACCGAGATAACCCCAGGCAATGCCGGCGCTGAAATCGAAATTATCAAAGCGCTTGTTGGCGACGAAATATTCGCTGGCGAACAAGCCGGTACCGCCGATGTCCCGGAAGCCCAAAGCGACATCGGGCGCCCAGTGGGTTTCCTGCCAGAGCCGGACTTTGGCGTCGACCGCCTTGTCCTTATAGCTCTGGCTACCGCTCATCGACTCCGGCCCGTACGGGCGGTTAGTGATGGCGGTGTAGCGGAATGAACCTTCGAGCCAGTCCAGCGGCTGTAGCGACACGCTGTAGCGGCTGTAAGGCTCGGTGCGGTTGGCATTGACGCTCAGTTCACCGGCCTGGGCCATGCGCGCGGTCGGCGTCTGCAACAGACCCGTGCCACCGAAATCATTTTGAGTAATGCGCGGCTCGGCATGCACCAGGCCGCACGGCAATAACAACACAGCTGCAACACGTAACTTCAACGAACCACCTCAGCCAGCTGCGTGGCAATCAATTCGGCCAACTGCTGATTCAGTTCAGGAACAGGCGGATCAAGATCATCATTTTTCACCGGCACCAGAATCTTGCTGCCGGCTACGGGGAAGTGCCCGCTCTCGCGATTCCAGTGCGCAATGCCCACACGCCGCACCGCACCATTGGGCTGGATCAGCCACAGATAATCGGCCTCGGCATCGCCCAGCGGTGTGCAGCTTTCCAGGTACTCGCGCGCTTCCAGCAGCGGCTGATAAGGCACGTGACAGGTGTCGGCGACCGCGCCCAGCACTTGCACTTCGTCGACGCGTTTCGGGTAGATCAGGCGATCGCCATCGTCGAGACGAATGTTGCGTGCAAAACCGACTTCCACGGCGACCGGGTCGAGATCCGCGACCTGGCGTCCGGTGACCGGCATCTGCTGCACCTGCTCGGCCAGACGCAACGCCAGCGCTGCGCGGCTCGGTCGATCGAACAGCGAGGCCATGCGCTGCAGCACATCCAGATCAAACAGCACTCCGGCCTTGAGCCGGGCTTGTTCTTCCAGCAACGACTGGCGCAGCAACGCCCCCGCCAGCCAGTAACCTTCGGCATTCGGTTGCGCCACGCTGATCACGTCGAGCAAGCGCCCGCCCGGCGGCAACTCGACCGGCCCCGGATTCGTGACATCGCCGCTGACAGTGACCGCTGCCTGACTGACGCCGCTGGTCAACAGCAGGCACGCCGATAACATCCGCCAGCGCTTCACGGCAGATGCCTGCGATCAGGGGTCAGCTGCACGATGCGCACGCGCAGTTGCGAGGTCAGTTGTTGCTCGCTCTGCACAATGAAACCGTCCACCGGATCGACCCAATAATGGTTGGTCGCCCGCAGGCCGATGGCCGGGACGTCGATCTGCTCATCGACACGCAGCACGGTGTATTCCTTGTCGAGAATGTCCAGGGTTTGCGTGGACCGGCGCACGAAGCGGCTGTTGACGATCAAGCCCACTTCCTGGCCCTTGTAGAGGTCGATCCAGCGCCGGCTGGTGAAGCCATCGGCGACGCGGTGCAGGCCTTGCTTGAATGGTGCGTCGTCGGCCAGCCGCGTACCGTCCAGATCGCCCTCCACGCCCAGGCCGATGGTGCGCACGGCGAGGCCGTCACGCAGCAACAACACCTGCTTGCCGGAGGCGACCCAGAACTGCAGATCTTCACGCTCGCGCATCAGCGCCAGCACCCCGGAGCCGGAGGGCGTGGTCAGTTTGATTTGCGGGTACTTGACCTCGGCCACCTGGGCCGCGGTCACGTCCAGATCATCCGGGCCGAGCAACGCTGACTTGAGGTTGCGCACCGAAGCGGTCATCAACGGGTTACAGCCACACAGCAACAAGGCCGCCGTCAGGCAGACGCCAACTTTCAAGGTTTTCACAGTCAGGCCTTATTTGGCGTTGTTGTTGCTGAATTCGCTCCAGTTCTTCGCAGCGGAAGCGCCGGTGCCGACAATCGATGCCGATGGCACCAACTGGCTGATCAGGCGGTTCCAGCGTGTCACGTTGGCAGGCCCGACATACACCACGTCCTGGGGACGTACCTGGAAGTGCGAAGCGAGCGCCATGGCCGTTGGCGATTCGGCTTCCAGCTGATAGATCTTCGCCGGCTCGACATCGAGGTTTTCCACCCCGCGAATGACGTACACCGCGTTGCCGTTGGAGGTGGTCTGACTCAGGCCGCCGACCGAACCGAGTACATCGGACAGGTTCATCGTCGCAGTCTTGAAGCTCAGCGCACGGGGCTGATTGACTTCGCCCATGACGTAAATGCGTTTGTTGTCGTTGTACGGCAGATACAACTGATCACCGCCCTTGAGGTAGACGTTCTGCAACTCGGAATCATGCTGATTGAGCGCGTCGAGATTGAGCGGATACACCCGACCATTGCGGGTCAGCAGCAGGCCGGACAAATCGGCATTGTTGGTGTCGATGCCGGCAGAGCCGAGGGCCTCGACCACGCTCAACGGGTTGGTCGAAATCGGCTGCGGACCGGCCTTGGCCACAGCGCCCGAGACCACCACTTTCTGACTGGCGAAACGCAGCACCGCAACATCCACTTGCGGCTCGGCGATGAACGCCGACAGTCGTGTTTCGATGTCCGCGCGCAGTTGCTGGATGGTTTTGCCGGCCGCCTGCACTTCCTTGATGAACGGGTAGTACAGCGTGCCATCGGAGCGCACCAGACGACCGTTGGCGTCGATCTGCTGTTGTGCCCCCGATGGCGCGGTCAGCTCCGGGTGATCCCACACCGTGATGTACAGCACGTCGTTGCTGCCGATGTGGTATTCGGCAGGCGTTGCCAGCAGTTCCGCCGGCACCGACTCACGCTTTTGCGTGGCGCGCGTCATCGAGATCAGCTTGGGCGTGATCGGGATCAGCTCGACCCGACTGCTTTCGCTGGCGCCCTGGCGCGTGATGTCACTGGTGCTCAGGTACTGACCGGGGGAAAACATGCAACCTTGCAAAGCGAAACTTGCCAACATCAAGAGAGAAAAACTACGAGTCATAATGGCACTACGCTATTCAAGGCAAATCTAAAAATAAAGTCACCCGACTGGCGTCGGGCGACCCTGTACTGCACTAACAAATGTTCCTGTTAGTTGTGCGTGCCGGTGGTGCCGGTAGTACCGGTGGTGCCAGTGGTACCGCCGTTGGCACTTCCGCCGCTGTTGGACGCTGCGACTGCACTGGCAACCATTGCCGTACTGGCAGCAGGCGCTGTAGAAGCCGCGACACTGCCAGATACATTGGTTACCGCAGTAAGCGGCGCTTCAGCGGCGGACGCCCAGTTGGTCAACATCGTCAACAGGGCAATCGCCATCACTTTTTTCATATCAACTCCTTTCTAACAGTCGGCCTGTTAAAAACCGGCCTGTGTTAGAGGTGGTAGCGTTCAAGTCCGCGAAAAGCGCGAACAAGATCCGTCGTTCTTTCACAGTCTTACGCAACTGATAAAAGTCGAACGGCAGGTTTATATCTACGGACTTGCAAAAGGCATTTCCAGCGTATTTTCCCGACGATATCTAACAGCTGACCGAAACTAACGTTCAGTATTAGAACGACATCATTCGAGATAACCGCGCGGATGGTTCGATTGCCAGCGCCAGGTATCGGTGACCATGTCCTGCAAATTGCGCGTGGCTTTCCAGCCGAGCTCTTTGGCCGCTTTCGAGGCGTCGGCCCAGCTCTCGGCAATATCCCCGCTGCGACGCGGCATGACCCGGTATGGCACCGGTCTCCCGCTGGCCTGTTCGAAGGCATGCAGCACTTGCATCACGCTGTAACCGTCGCCGGTCCCGAGGTTCCAGGTGTGAATGCCCGGGCGTCCGGCAATCGACTGCAACGCCTTCAGGTGGCCGTCGGCGAGGTCGACGACATGGATGTAATCGCGCACGCCGGTGCCGTCGATCGTCGGGTAATCGTCGCCGAAGATCGACAACTCCTGCAGGCTGCCGACCGCCACCTGGCTGATATAAGGCAGCAGGTTGTTGGGAATGCCGCTGGGGTCTTCGCCCATGTGCCCGCTGTGGTGGGCGCCGATCGGGTTGAAGTAGCGCAGCAAGGCGATACTCCAGCGCGGCTCGGCCTGACTCAGGTCGCGCAGCACGTTCTCGACGATCAGCTTGGATTGGCCGTAAGGGTTGGTTGGGGTGCCGGTGGGGAAATCCTCGCGGATCGGCATCTGCTCGGGCTCGCCATACACCGTGGCCGACGAGCTGAACACCAGGCGGAATACCCCTGCCGCGGCCATCGCCTGGCACAGCGTAACGCTGCCACCGACGTTGTTCTCGTAGTACTCCAGCGGCTTGCGCACGCTCTCGCCGACGGCCTTGAGCCCGGCGAAATGCAGGACGGCGTCGATGGGGTGTTCGCGAAAAATCCGGTCCAGCAACGCCCGGTCGCAGACATCGCCGCGAATCATCAACGCACTTTTGCCGCAAATACCTTCCACCGCGTGCAGTGCCGCATCGCTGCTGTTGCAAAGATTATCCAGTACAACAACTTCATAACCTGCTTCAAGCAGCGCAAGTGTGGTGTGCGAGCCGATATAGCCGGCACCACCCGTTACCAGAATCTTCATAGCGCGGTCCGTCATTGAATAAGTGACAAGTAGCGTGTCAAGTCCCTTTTATTGATTCTGTGGCGCACCGCACAATCAGGGACGACAACAACCTCAAACAAAATCAGTTCAACCACTGGCAATAAGTATTTTTGCAGGTCAAACTGTATTGCCCGGTACTTATTAGCACCCCAAGTACACTCGTCACTATCAACAGATACCGACTAAAAATAACTAACAAGACTGTCACCGACATCTCATAACATTGTCATGTTTTACCGCGCCTGCTAATTGCCATTAACTACCCGACTCAGGTATTAAAGCAGTCTTTCAATATTCATTGAAACTTGCACACCTTCGTTAGTGCGCGCACCCGTTGGCTGTGCTCCATGACTGTTCAGGATACTTTTATGATTCGTAAATGTTTGTTCCCCGCCGCCGGTTACGGCACGCGTTTCTTGCCGGCCACCAAAGCCATGCCCAAAGAAATGCTGCCGATCGTCAACAAGCCGTTGATCGAATACGCCGTCGAAGAAGCACGGGACGCCGGCCTGCAACACATGGCCATCGTCACCGGTCGGGGCAAGCGTGCGCTGGAAGACCACTTCGACATCAGCTACGAACTCGAACACCAGATCCGTGGTACCGAGAAAGAGAAATTTCTCGCCGGCACCCGCGAGCTGATCGACACCTGCACCTTCTCCTACACCCGTCAGGTGGAAATGAAGGGTCTGGGCCACGCGATTCTCAGCGGCCGTCCGCTGATCGGCGACGAACCCTTCGCCGTGGTGCTGGCCGATGACCTGTGCCTGAACCTGGAAGGTGACGGCGTGCTCACGCAGATGATCCAGCTGTACAAGAAATTCCGCTGCTCGATCGTCGCCATCCAGGAAGTCCCGGCCGACCAGACCCACAAGTACGGAGTCATCGCCGGCGAGCTGATTTCCGACGGCATCTACCGGGTCAACCACATGGTGGAAAAACCGGCGCCGCAAGACGCCCCATCGAACCTGGCAATTATCGGGCGCTACATCCTGACCCCGGACATCTTCGACCTGATCGCCGACACTGAACCTGGCAAGGGTGGGGAGATCCAGATCACCGACGCACTGATGAAACAGGCGCAAAACGGTTGCGTGCTGGCCTACAAGTTCAAGGGCCTGCGCTTCGACTGCGGCGACGCCGAGGGTTACTTGCAGGCGACCAATTTCTGCTACGACAACGTGTACCTCAAGGGCCGCTGAGACGGTTCCCCGCCCACTTCTCTTTCAGGAGACCAGCATGAACATGGCACAACATTCAGCGGACATTGAGCGGGAGGTGGGCAACCTCGGGGTGGTGAACTGGCTGTCACGCCATCAGCCGTTGCCCAGCGCCAACGAGTCCTGGCTGGGGAGCATTCTGCTGGTGGAGCGTATCGGCATGTTCCCCGCGTCCGGCGACATTCGGCGGACGCTGGCGGATCCCTATCCCCTGCTCGCTCACCTGAAAAAAAGCTATGCCGAGCAGGCGCTGGAAATGGACGACCGTGACGGCCTGAAAGTGATCTTCAGCGACTGGCGCTTCCGCGTGCGCCTGTGCTGCAACGAACCGGCGATCATCATCAATGTCGAGACTCGTTGTGCCACGCAACTGATGCCGCAGAAGCTCGCGGAGTTGCTGAGTCAAGTCGACGCTTTTCAGCAGGACACCTGATCGACCTCACGCAGAGCGTGGGGAACGATCATCGTGGCGACACGTCGCAACGATCCTTGGTGCCGGTGATCCAGCCATAGAAATAATCGGCAATCACCTTCCCGCCCGTGGCCGGCTGCGGATGAATCTTGTCCGGGCCGATCATCGCGGCGGCATACCGTTTGACGTCAGGCCCAAAGGCGCATTGCAGATTGGCGAAACCCAGATGCTGCTCATGCGCCCACGGCTGCAAGACCTGTGCGTACGCTGACATCGGATAGGCGCTGGAGCGCGTGGTGTCCTGACGCATGATCAGGTTGATGCTCGCCGCCGGTTGAATCTCGCGGATCATCGCCACCAGACCCTGAACGTTCTGCAGATACTGTTCGGGTTTGACGCCGAAGCCCTGGTCGTTGCCGCCGAGCATGATCAGGTAAATGTCGGCGGGGATCGTCGACACGGCGGCTTTCCACTGCGCCTGCCATTGCGGATCCTGGTGATAGAAGTCCGCCGATGCCGCGCCCGATGCCGCCAGTTTTGATACGCGCACGCCGTTTTGATCGTTGCTCATCCACAGGCCAAACAACGTCGGCGCGCCCTTCACGACTTCCAGTTTGAACGACCAGTCTGCCGCTGACGAGAGACCTGCAAGCGGCACTTGCTGAACGCCCGAGCCTTCAAGTTTCAGCGGTTTCCAGTCTTCCGAGGGCGTCCAGCGGTAGCGCAGCTCTGCGGACTCGCCGTTGCCCAGGTAGAGCAATTTCGCTTGGGTGACGACGGTGTTGATCGTCGGTGTCGGACGGGCGTCGATCTGAAGCCAGGCACCGGGTTTGCCGGTGACCGTGCGGCTGTCGGGGCTGGCCTGACCGAGGCCGGACACCTGCCAGCCACCGCCGAAGTACTTCTCACTGCTGCGGGTGTATTTGAAATGCGTGCCGCCCAGCGCCGCGCCATGGTTGAAGCCGACATGACCGGGACCGGCAAAACCGACCTCCCCAGCCACGCGCTGCACCAGTTTGTTCAGGTAGAAATCCTGCCCGGCGCTGTAGCTGTCGCCGATCACCGAGACCGACAGAACCCTCCCGGCCTTGCCTTCGCGCCACTGTGCAAAACGTTCGCGGGCATCGCCCACCTCAACCACCGACGCCGCAACGGGTTGAGCGTCATCCACTGCCAACATGTTTTATTTCCTTCAATCTGGAATCAGAGGACTGGATTTGTGGCAATCACCCGATCCTTGTGGGAGCAGGCTTGCTCGCGAAGCTTTCAGCTATGGGTCTGCACCACCGGAGCAATGCTCGTCGCCGGTTTTTTCTTCGCCGCACGCTCTCCCAGAAACAGCACCGAAGTAACATTGAAGCGACTGAAAATCATCGACAGCACCACCGGCCCCAACAGGCCAGACAGCAGTCCGCCGAGCACCAGAATGCTTTCGTCTTTCACACCCAACCGCCCCATGACAAATCGCGAAGTCGCCGCGAACAGCACATGGAACAGAAAGATCGCGTAAGAGTACCCGCCCAGCCAGGTCAACCACTTCGAGCGCATGTCACTCGACAGCAAAGCGATGCAGGACACACACCCCACGCTCAACCCGATCAGACTGCGGCGATCGACAATCAACTCGCGATCAATCGCCGCCACGTACAGCAACGTCAACGAAATCAGCACAAACACCAGCGGCCCGATCACCTTGAACCGTTGCTTCAACGCCTCGACATTTTCCTGCCCGATCATCCCGGCCACGAAAAACGGCAGCAGGTAAATCGCGCCATTGATGCCGAACGCATCGAGCTTGAACGGCGGCAGCAGAAACACCGCCGCCGCGAACGCGAACAGCACATACAAGCGCGTCATCGAGCGCAGCATCCCGCGCCATTCCAGCAGACCGACGAACATGAAAATGATGAACACCGCCTGCAAGAACCAGAAGTGGTTGACCGGCACCCAGAACGACAACAGCGCATCGATCACCCCGACGTCCTTGTTCACGCCCGGCCCCACCGCCTGCAACACCGAGAACGGCACGCCGACGCAAAACAGCGGCACGATCAGCCGCCGCACCTTGCCACTGAAAAACGCGGAAAAGTCATTGCCGCGAATTTTGTAGATCGAATAGATGTAGCCGGAAATGAAGGTGAACAGCGGCATGCGCACGTACACCATGGAGTCGGCGATGACCCGGAACGGCGAGCCGATATCGATTTTCAGCCCTCCGCCCAACGGGCCGATGACGTGATAGAGCACCAGCAGCAGGCACGCCAGGCCGCGCAGGGTTTCGATCTCCAGGGACTTTTTCTTGCTCGACATACAGCACCTGCCTCAATTCAGAACTCTTGATTCAACCCGCACCGGTTTGTTCGCGCGCAACATCAGGCCCAGCCCGACAAACAGCACCGGCACCACCATGGAAAAGTGCCGGGCGAAGGAGCCGAAGTCCGGCTCGAACAAACCTTGAACCAGCAGAAACGCCAGCGGAATCGCGATCAGTTCCTTGGGTTTGGTCTCGATCGGCGCGCCTTTGTAATCGGTGGAGGTGATGACTTTGAACAGCAGCAGCGCGGTCATGATCATCAGCGCAACAAAGATCACCTGACCGGGCCCCGACAACAGAATCAGCTCCACCGGAAACGACAACCGGAAGAAGATGATCATCGAGTCCAGTGCCTGCGAGACGAAATCACTGCCGGTGAGCCACGAGACAATCAGCGATTTCGAGCCCTCCTCGCCCGCCGTGCGCAACTCGTTGTTGCTGGCGCGGATCGACGACACTGGAAACCCCAGCGCCAACTGAATCGCCATGGCCACCGCCAGGTAAAACAGGAACAGCATCAGGAAGAAGGTGAAGCGCGACACGTACTTTTTCATCATGCAAACGCCGACCCAGGACAGCGAAAACAGAATCCAGTAAGGCCGGATCAGCACGCCGTAGATCACCGCCGAGAGGAAAAAACCGCCGCGATATTTACGCGACAGCGAGCTGAACAAAATGCTCAACACCGCCACCGACACAATGATTTCCTTGGTCAGGTTTTCCAGAAAGAACGAACGCACCACGCCCCACAGGCACAGGGTGCCGAAGATCGCCAGCGGCATGCGCCGGAACACCACCACCGGAATCGCCGTGAGGAAGAAATTGCAGAACATCCCGTAGGCCCAGGCGTTGGTCAGGTTGATCCCGGTGGGCCGCAGCAGGAACGCCGAACACTCGTAGGAAGAGCGGTCCGGCGAGAACGGGTTCCAGAAATTACAGTTGTCGGCGCGCGCGTAGGACGACCACAACGTCATCGCATCCGGGCCCGGATCACGCGGGATCAACAGCGGCATCGCCACGGACAGAAACAACCCGGTGAACAGAATCAGGAACGACAGCGAGGAATCGAGTCTGCGTCCGCGAAACTCGATGCACGGCAACTTCAACCCCATGCCAGCGCCCCTTTTGCGCGGGTCGCCCGGGTCAACAGAGCGATCACGCCGAGCTGCACGACGATCGCGAAGACATTGCCCCACGCCGCGCCATAAATCGAATAGTGCTTGATCAGCAGATAGCTGACCGGCACCGACACCAGCAGGCAGATCGCCGCGCTGGCGAATGACACTCGACTGTTTTTCGAAGCGATCAGACCGCCCCAGACAATGTCGCCGATGGCCCGCAGGGCAAAGGAAAAGATCAGCACGCCGAGGATCGCGTTGTCCGGACGCGGCACGCTGGTGGCGACGTAATCGAGCACCACGTTGAAGAACAGATAAATCAGCACCGCCACCGCCGCCGACACCACTAGCGAACGCATCACCCATTTGTTGACGAACAACTGCTTGAGCGTGAAAGCCTGTTGATCAGCCTGAAAACGCTTGGCCAGCACTGGAATGCCGACCACCGCCACCACCGCGTAAGACAACGCCTGCAAGGTGTTCGCCGCCGACCACGCGTACACGTATTTACCGAGGCTGGCGTAGGGCTCGAGGTCGGCGATCAGAAAGCGCTCGGCGTACTGACTCAACGCGATCAACCCGGTGCCGAAATAGAACGGTAGCCCGGCCTTCCACACGGTCGCCGTCGTCAGTGTCTCGCTGACCCGGCCCTTGTGCACATTCACCACGATCAGGTAACCGGCGATGATCACCAATACGTTCGCGGCCACCCACAGCCACAGCACACTGGCGATGCCCGACACCCAGTCGAGCATCATCCCGCCCACCGCCAGCAGTGCCCAGAGGCCGGTCTTGATGAAAAACAGCAACGCGCCCGCCGTGGCTTTCTGCGCGGAAAACACGAACGAGTTGATCTCGAACGACAGGTGTTCGGTGAGCAGCACCAGCGTCACGCAGAGGATCAGCGCAGTGCTCGCCTCAACCTGCTGGAACAACGAGTAAACCCCCACCGTCAGCAGCGACAGCAGCAGCCCCACCGCCAGGTACAGCAGCAGGACTTTGTCGACCACCCGCCGCGAGCTGCCGCCGACACTGATCAGCCGATTGATCTCGGAACTGAAACCGACGCTGTAGAACTTCGAAGCGATCAGCGAAGCCGCAACCACCACCCCGTAAAACCCCAACGCTTCGTAGCCCAGGTAATGGGTGATGGCCAACACCAGCAAAAACTTCGCGCCCAAGGCTCCACCGCGAAGCAGCAGGCGAAATATCATCGAACGATCCCTTTGATGATCTCGTCCATGGCCACGGTCTTTGCCTCGATCTCGCGGCAGGTATCGGTCAGCCGCTTGCCGAAATTCGCCAGTGCGTTCGGCGCGTAAACGGTGTCGATGATGGTGTCGACATTGATGTCGCCGCCGTTGATCACCCAGTCTTCCACGCCCATGTCCTGATAGGCGCCAAAGCCTTTGCGCTCATAACTGATGTGGTACGCCGGAACACCGGACAGCAGCGATTCGATGGCGCCGTGCAGACGCACCGAGATCACCAGGTCGGGCTGATATTTGGCAATCGTGGCCTTCAAAGGCAGCAGGTCTTCGGTAATGCCCAGCTCGCGATAGAACGCACCGTCATCGTTGCCGCGAACAGCGCTCTGTACCGCGCAGACCACTTTGCTTTTGTTCTTCAGGCGCTGCAGCAGCAACTTAAGGTTGGCAACGTAAGCGACCTTTTTTTCCTTGCTCCACTCTGGCGGCTTGCGCAGTACCACGCAGACAGTGGCCGGCGAGGCGGCGCAGCGGGTGAACTTGGGTTGCTGGAGGATCTTGCTGGCCAGTGACTGCACCGCCAGGTCCGGCGCGCGGTAGACGTTTTCGCAGGCATCGAACATTGCCGAGGAACGGTTATCGCGCACGAACACCGCGTCGGCGCTGGCGTAGTGCTCGACGATCTTGCGGCTCTCGCCATGGAACGGGCCGATGCTTTGCGGCAGGTACACCGACGGCACCTTGCTGAGGATCGCCGTTTCCAGTTGCTTGGCGTGGCCGAGTTTCAGCTTGATGTGTTCGAAGGCGCTTTTGGAGCGCATGTAGCCGCCACCCACGCCAACGATCAGATCGGTTTTGCGCAACAGATCCGCCAGACCGGCATACGACTGATTGAGGAACACTGCCTGTTTGACCCGTCCCAGGCCCTTGGCCGCCATCACCGGTGCGTTGAAACGCGGGTGCGGCAAGTAGGCGAAAGACTGCGGATCGGACGCCACGACATTGATCGCGGTGTCTTCGCCAAAGTTGCGCTGCACCAACGCGATGGCCAGATCGACGAGCAGGCCGTCACCGGAGTTGGAGGCACTGTAGCCGTGCAAAATCGTTACGTTCATAAGCTGAGTTCTACTTAATAAGTGGGAGCGCAATACACGTCGTAGGTCTGGCGGATCATCAGCGCGGCGCTGAAGCGTTCGCGCACGATGTTCCGGCCTTCGCTGCCGAGGTCGAGCAACCGTGGCTTCTGGATTCGCGCCAGCACATCGGCCAGCGCCTGGTGGTCACCGGTGGGGAAGACATAGCCGGACACCTCATGGGTGACCAGTTCGGGCAGCGACGTGCAATTGCTGGCGATCACCGGCAAACCCATGGCCATGCCTTCGAGCGGCACCATGGCAAAACCTTCCCAGCGACTCGGGACGATGAGCGCATCGGCCTGTTGATACAGCGCCTGCACCTCGGCCGGAGTGACCCACGGCAGGTACTCGACGGCGTCCATTTCCGGGCACTCGACCGTGTCCTCGTTGACCGCACTGCCGACCACCGTCAGTTTCAGATCGCTGCGCTGCACCTTGGCGAAGGCCTTGAGCAACACGTCGAAGCCTTTCTGATAGTCGAGACGGCCGACGAACAGCAGATGAATCGGCTCGGGACTATCGACCTTCGGCGCCTCGTCACGCTGATGGATGCCGTTGTAGATCAGCTTCATGCGCGAGCGCTGAATGCCAAACCGCGCGGCCTTGTCCATCTCGTAACGGCTGACGCAGATGATCACGTCGGTGACCCGCTGCAGGACCCGCTCGATCCACGCATAGATCCTTTGCTTGGTCGGCGAGCTTTCCATCAGGAACGAAAACGCATGCGGACAATAGACGATTTTCGGTTTGCGCCACGGCCGCAGGAGCACGCAGACAACACGGCCGATCACCCCGGAAAAGGTGCTGTGCAAATGCACCACATCGGGTTTTTCCTTGAGCATCACCCGGGTCAGTTGCCAGGCAAAACGCAGCAGTGAGCGCACATCGCGGCCGCTGCGTTCGAACGTGCGAATCTGCTGCTCATCGATGCCGTGCAGCTCTTTTTTCTGATCGAGCGGCACCAGATAGACCAGCTCATAGTTCAAGTCCTGGCCCTCGGGGGAAGCCGAGATGGTGCGGATAACGGTGGCGACCCCACCTTTTATCGTTTCAGCCACGTGCAGTATTTTTTTCACAACCCACCCACTTCCTTGCCTGTAAGGACAATCACTGACACTCAGGATTTGTCGGACGCGTATTCGTAGTTGTAATAACCGTAGTTGCCGTTGCCGTAGTAACTGGCTGCGCGCTTCTCGACGCCGTTGAACACCGCGCCCTTGAGCTCGATGCCGTTCTGGGCGAAGCGGCGGATGGTTATTTCAATCTCTTTGGCCGGGTTCACCGCAAACCGGGTGACGATCAGGCTGATGCCCGCCTCACGCCCGACAATCGCCGCGTCGGTCACCGCCAGCAGTGGCGGCGTGTCGATGATCACCACGTCGTAGCGCTCGCTGAGTTCAGCCAGCAAGTCGCGGAAGTTGGCGTGCATCAACAGCTCGGAAGGATTCGGTGGAACCTGCCCACGGCTGATGAAGTGCAGGTTGTCGATTTCCACCGTGTTGACCGCCTGCTCGATGCTGCAACGCTTGGCCAGCAGGTCCGACAAGCCATTGGCGATCGGTACGTTGAGCGACTTGTGCAGGTGGCCCTTGCGCATGTCGGCGTCGATCAGCAACACGCGCTGACCGCTTTGCGCCATGACCGCCGCGAGGTTGGACGAAACGAACGTCTTGCCGACCTGCGGGCTCGGGCCGGAGATCATGATCCGGTTGTTGGTCGAGTCCAGTGCCGCGAAATGCAGACTGGTGCGCAGGCTGCGGATCGACTCGATGGACAGGTCGGTCGGATTGCGCAGGGCCAGCAGATAGGCCGGCGTCTCTGCGGTGCTTTTGACCCGGCCCTTTTTAGTGTCCTCTTCGCGTTGCAATGCGCTGTAGGGAATCGAGGCGTACACCGGCAGGCCGAGCTGTTCGATGGCTTCCGGGCCTTCCAGGCCTTTGCTCAGGGACTTGCGCAGCAGCACCAGCGCCACGCCGACAAACGCGCCGAGGAACGTTGCAATCAGCACGATCAGGGCTTTTTTCGGTTTGACCGGGCTGGTCAGGTCGACATCCGCCGCGTCGATCAAACGCACGTTACCCACCGCACCGGCACGGACGATGTCCAGTTCCTGGGACTTGTTCAGCAACTGCGTGTAGATCTGCGAAGCCACTTCCACATCACGGGTCAGGTTCAGCAGTTCCTGCTGCGTGGCCGGCAGATCGCCAACCTTGCCTTCCAGCGACTTCTGCTGCTGGGTCAGTTCGCCGATCTGCGACATCAAGGCGCGGTACGCCGGATGCTGCTTGGTGAACTTGCGATCCATCTCGGCCTGCTGCATTTTCAGCTCGGAAATCCGCGTTTCGAGCGCGACCGACTGGCCGAGCACCGACTGGGTTTCCAGAGAAATATTCACGGTCTTGCCGTGAGTCTGGTAGGCGTTGAGCGCATCGCTGGCCTTGGCCAGATCGCGCTTGACCTGCGGCAACTGGCTTTGCAGGAACGCCAGGCTCTGCGCCGCTTCCGCCGAGGTGCGGCGCACGTTCTGGTCGACATACAGCGCAGCAATCTTGTTGAGGATCTTCACCGCCTCGGCGGCATCGGCGCTGGCCAGCGCCAGACGGATAATCCCCGACTCTTTACCCTGCTCGGAAATATCCAGCGCATCCTGGTAACCCTGAATGGTCACGATCCGTGGATTGCGCACCACTTCGAAGCGAGTGCCAGGATTGGCTTGCAGGCGCTCGATCAAACCCTCAACGCCGTCCTGCGCGAAGGCTTCGCCCGCAACGCCCTCGACCAACAGGTTGCCGTTGTCATCGAGCAACTGAAAGTGCTGCTGTTCGCCCGTCACCAGAGTGAGCTTCTTGCCCAACAGTTCCTTGGGCAGATTGAGCCGGGCGAATTCCAGACGCTCACCGCCCCAGGCGTAGCTGTTGAAGCCGAAACGCGGCGGCGCCACGCTGAACTCGGTTTCGCCGCGATAACGCCGCGCAAGAAAACCGCCGATCACCGGGAACGTGTTGGGGGTAACGTCGATGTCCAGGCGCAGGTCGTCGACGGTTTTGCCGATCACTGCGCGGGACTTGATGATGCCGATTTCGGTCACCGACGGCGATTGCCCGCCGAGCATGCTGCTGAGGTCGGAAAACCCGAGCATGTCGTTCTTTTTCGGTTCGACCTGCACCAGCGCGTTCGCCAGGTACACCGGCGTCGCCAATACCGCATAGGCAACGCCGGCGGCCATGAAGGCACCGGTGAATGCACCAATCAGCCATTTCTGGTCGATCAAACTGCCAAATATGCCGAGAAGATCAATACTGTCCTGATCGTTATCACGGTTGGCGATTACTGACGGTAACTGCATAAGTCTGTTCTTACCATTCACTGATCTGAAGAATATTCATCAATGTCCGAGGCGCTGCGCCCACGAGCTAACAGCATCTTCAATCAATGCATGGGCATGAATAAAAGCGGCCTTACCTTGACGATACGGATCCTGTATTTCGCGTTCGCTCTGCCACTTGCCAAGGAGGAACACTTTGCCTCTGGCGTGCGAGGCAATCTTGAGCACCTGATTCATGTGTTGTTTTTCCATGACCAGAATCAGGTCCGATTGATTGACGATATCGGCGGTCAATTGCCGGGCGGTGAAACCCTCGGCGCTGTGACCGCGGTCTTCGAGGACCTGGCGCGCCGACGCTTCCATGCCTTCGCCAACCCGCGCCGCGAGGCCTGCGGAGGTTACCGAGATAGTTGAGGAGGTCAGCGCGTTACGCAGCAGAAGTTCTGCTGTCGGACTTCGGCAAATATTGCCAACGCACACGACAAGGATATTTCTGAACAAGGTTTACTTTCCTGTGTAATATCATTCTGCCAACATCTAGTGCGATTCTTAGTGAACCCACTAGATCATCCTGCACTCAGAAATAGATTCGCCCTGTTAGTACCAGCGTATTAAGTACCACAGCACCAAAAGTCGCCCAAACGGAATTACCGGACTAAAAATAACTGTGATTTTCAGGCCTTGGTTTCCTGACAAAAAATAACATTTGCGCACTTAGTGGCATTGTTAGTTTCGAATCGGTTATCACGAGATACTTTTCGCCGTTGTCACTTCTCACCGGAGAACCGACATGAAATCAGCACCTTTCAAACGACTGGGCACCCTGACGCTGTTGCTGCTGGCGGCAACCGGCCAGAGTCACGCCAATGAACTGTTCCCGGCACTGCCCGCCAATAAAACCATCGGTGTTCAGGTCAAGGTCCAGACCTTCTCCGCCGCCGACGCCCAGCAGGTCAAAAGCACCGGCTTCAGTTTCGTGCGCTTTGGTGTCTGGACCGACAGCCTGAATAGCCCGGCCTACCAGAAGCAGATCAGCGATGCGTTCGCCGTGGCCCGCACCGCAGGCCTGCCAGTATTGATGACCCTGCGTGCGACCAAGCCATTGCCGACCAATGATCTGGCAAACGCTGGCGTCGCGTACGCCAACGCGCTGACCAGCCTGGCAACGACCTACAGCACGCAACTGGTCGCGATCGAGCTGTGGAATGAGCCGGACCTGGACACCTACTGGCCGACCGGCAATTTCGACACGACGTTCGTGCCGTTCATGAGCGCAGCGTGCAAGACGCTGCAGGGCAAACCTCAGACGCCCCCAGTGATCGGCTTTGGCTTCGCCCGGCCGCCGACGGCCGGCTCGGCATCCACGGTGGCGCTCAACCGAATCGTCAGCCAATACCCCAAATGCCTCAGCGCGATCTCCTATCATCCGTACGGCATGACGGGCACGCAGATCAGCAATGCCCAGGCGTTTATCCAGCAGAACTTCCATCTGCCTGGGGTCATCAGCGAATGGGGCATCTCGGCGCTCAGTTCCAACGGCGGGACAGAGGGTCAGGCCAGTAAAATCAGTGCGTTCGTCGCCGATATCAAAACCCGCAACATTGCGCTGACCTCGATCTACGAATGGAAAAACAGCGACACGGGCAGCAACGACCGCGAGAAGAATTTCGGCCTGCTGACTTCCGACGGCCAGCCGAAACCGGCGGAAACCGCAGTCAAAACCCAATTGAGCCAGCAATAACTCTCATCGATGCGCTCAGGGGGCGCTGGCCGTCAGTTGCTTTGAACCTGCGGCCGATTTTGGCATCGTATTCATCGATACCGCGCCCCACCTTTCAAACAGCCGTACTCAGGTTGTTGCCACCGGGGTACCCGTTACGCCTTGATGCCCTTGAGTGGCTGTCAGCGCTCGGGTAATGTCGTCAAACCCACAGGACAGAGCACACCCATGACTTCCAAGCTGGAACAACTCAAACAGATGACCACCGTGGTTGCCGACACCGGCGACTTCGAAGCGATCGCCCGGGTCAAGCCGGTCGACGCCACTACCAACCCTTCCCTGCTGCTCAAAGCCGCAGCCATTCCGGCCTACGCCGAGCTGCTGAACGCGTGCGTCAGCGACTGCAAGGGCGACGTGGGCCTGGCCAGCGACCGTTTTGGCGTCGCCGTGGGCCAGGAAATCCTCAAAGTGATCCCGGGCCGTATTTCCACCGAAGTGGATGCGCGCCTGTCGTTCGACCAGGACGCCGTGCTCAAGCGTGCGCATCGCCTGATTGAGCTCTACGACAAGGCCGGCATCGGCCGTGACCGTGTGCTGATCAAGATCGCTTCGACCTGGGAAGGCATCCGCGCTGCCGAAATCCTCGAGAAAGAAGGTATCCAGACCAACCTGACCCTGCTGTTCTCCTTCGCGCAGGCTGCTGCTTGCGCCGACGCCGGGGTGTTCCTGATCTCGCCGTTCGTGGGCCGCATCTACGACTGGTACAAGAAGGCCAACGGCAACGACTACACCGGCGCCGATGATCCAGGCGTACAGTCAGTCACGCGCATCTACAACTATTACAAGGCCAATGACTACAAGACCGTGGTCATGGGCGCCAGCTTCCGCAATCTGAACCAGATCGAGCAACTGGCCGGTTGCGACCGCCTGACCATCAGCCCGGACCTGATCGACAAGCTGGCAGCAGACACCGGCAAACTGGAGCGCAAACTCGCTCCGGGCCACACCGGCGAAGCGCGCCTGAGCCTGAACGAAGCGCAGTTCCGCTGGTTATCCAACGAAGACGCGATGGCCACCGAGAAACTGGCTGAGGGCATTCGTCAGTTTGCCCGTGACCAGGAGAAACTTGAGGCGCTGTTGCAGGCCAAGCTGTGATCTGAGCGGTTGAAATGCAAAAAGGGCGAACCTTCACGGGTTCGCCCTTTTTCATTCTGCATTGAGAGGCGCATTGACTGAACTGAAGCCTTCGCGAGCAAGCTCGCTCCCACAGGGGGAATGCATTTCAAATGTGGGAGCGGGCTTGCTCGCGAAGGGGCCAGCCCAGACAACATCACCTCAGGGGATCAATGCCGCTCTAGGGCATTCACCAGGTCATGGAAGGCTTCACGGTTGGAATCGTTCAGCCCCATGAGGATCTTGTGCGCTTCCAGCACCTTGATCCGCACCACTTCTTCGGATTGATCCTGATCCGGCAGGTCGTCCAGGCACTCGGGGCACGGCACCGGGTGGTTGACGATGTTGAACACCTGCTCGAAGCCCATGGACTGCAGCAGACGCGTGATGTCTTCGTGGGTGGTGACGACAGTCGGCAGCAGGCCGACCTTTTGCCGCGACAGGATCGACAGCTTGGCCAGCAAGCCCAAAGTGGTGCTGTCGATGCTACGGGTTTCGGTCAAATCGATCACGATCGCGTTGAAATTCAACGCGGTGAAGATTTTCTCAATAGTCGCATCCAACGCCGAACACAGGGTCAGGCGAACTTCACCGACGAACTTCAGGACGAAGGTGCCGTCCTGCTCGGCGAACTGGATTCTACCGGTACTCATTGAAGGTTCCTGCTCAACACCAACAGGGCGATATCATCCGGCATCTCCCCTAGCGTGGCCAATCCAAACACTTGCCGCAGACCATCCAGGCTGCCGCCCGCCGACTTCACCCGTTGAGGCAAAGCAGCTTCTTTTTCTTTGAGCGTAGGTTCTGGCAATAGATCCAGAATGCCGTCGGACATCAGCGTCAGGCTGAAGGTCGGTGGCAGCTCAAGCACGTGATCTTCGTAGGTGGCCTCGTTGAACAGGCCCACCGGTAAACCGCGGCCTTCGAGGTAACGAACACTGTCAGGCGTGTACAACACAGGCAACGGCAGATGGCCGCCGATGCTATAGGTCAACAAACCGGTCTCCTCGTCGATGACTCCACCGACCATTGTGACGTGTTTGCCCAGCTTACAACTGATCAGCCCCCGGTTGATATGACCAAGGACTTCCGAAGGCTTGAATTCCGGCAAGGTGCCGTTGCGCTTGGACTCGAACAGCAAGCGCGTGGTCATGAACTTCAACAGCACGGTGACGAACGCCGAAGAGGCGCCATGGCCCGATACGTCGGCCAGGTAGAACGCCACCCGGCGCTCATCGACCCGGAAATAATCGACAAAATCACCCGACAGGTACAACGACGGGATGATCTGGTGGGCAAACTGGAACTCGTCCACGCGCCACGGGCTTTCCGGCAGCATGTTCATCTGCACCTGGCGACCGGCGTTCTGGTCTTCCTGGAGCAGGTTCAGGCTGGCTTCGAGTTCGCGGTTGGCCTTTTCCAGCTTCTCGCGGTAGCGCTGGTTCTCCAGCAGCAGGCGCGCACGATCCAGCGCCCGACGCACGGAATGCTCGAGCACGGCCAGATCTTCGAGAGGCTTGATCAGGTAGTCCGCCGCACCCAGGCGCAGCGCCTCGACCGCGTCGTTCATCACGCCGGCACCCGAAACGACGATCATCGGCGTTTGCGGTGACCGCTCGGTGACCTGACGGATGAGTTCGAGACCGCCCATCTGCGGCATGCGCAGATCGCAGATGACCAAGTCGGGCTTGTCTTGCTCGAATACCTGAAGACCCTGTTGACCGTTGCTGGCCTGCAGGACGCTGAAACCACTGTCTTCCAAATAGGCCGCGAGGCTCGCGCGCACTACTTCGTCATCATCGATTATCAGCAGCGTGGCACTGGTTTTTGGCATGTGGGCAAACGGCGCCAGAATTAGGTTGGCGTAGCAGGCGGGGCATCGGCCCGGCTCAGACTACTGGATTCGCTTTCTAGCCTCTCTGCTGCACCGCTTTCGAGCATTGGCCCGGAACACGATTGCACCAGAGGTGCCCTTCTAAGGCGCAGACGGTACTCCCATCCGCGGGGCGTTTCAAGCATGCGCCGATGGTCGCTTGACGACTTTACTTGTCAAATCACCGAGAGTTATAAGAACAGCTCGAACCGTAACCCAATGGAAGGACAAAGCCATGAGTCAAACCGGTCGGGACTACAGCGAAAAGCGCGATTTCATCCGCATGCGGGTCGATGCCGATGTCGTGCTGATTCATGAAGGGGATGAGGTGTCAGGCGTGTGCATCGACCTCTCCAGCAGTGGCATGCAGGTCGAAGCGCCGCGCCAGTTCGCGGTCGGCGACCGTTTGAACGTGCGTATCGACTCCGATCATGCGGCGCTGAGCGGGCTGGAAGCGGACACCGAGGTGGTCTGGGTCAAGGCCCAGGAAGGCGACAGCCAGAAGCTCGGCCTGACCATCTTGAAGATGAAATAAGCGCACACAAAAAAGGCGGCCTCATCGGCCGCCTTGTTTTTATCGGTCGAGCTTAAAAATCGTCTTCGACCTGACCATCCTTGACCTTGAACTCGCGGTTCTGCAGGTACGCATTGCGGATGAAGGTGTACTTGTCGCCGCTGATCAGCTTCTCGCTCGACAGCAGGCTGGCGCGGGTGTCGACGATGTTCAGGCCGAACGTCGAGTTACGCACCGGAATGTCGTTGATGTAGCGGTACGGACCGGTGTAGCTGTCGACGTATTTCGACGGTGCATCACGCAGGGTGCTTGGGCCGAGCAACGGCAGCATCACGTACGGACCGCTGCTGACACCCCAATAGCCGAGGGTCTGGCCGAAGTCTTCGTCGCTGCGATGCAGGCCCATTTTGGTGCCGACGTCGAAGAAGCCCAGCAGGCCGAAGGTGGTGTTGAAGATGATACGCGCGGTATCGACACCGGCCGCTGCAGGTTTGGCCTGCAGAATGTTGTTCGCCAGGTTGGTGACGTCACCGACGTTGCGGAACATGTTGTGGATGCCGTCTTCGAGGAACTGCGGCGTCACGTATTCATAACCCTGCGCAATCGGCTTGAGCGCGTAGGTGTCGACGAAGTCGTTGAACTGGAAGATCGGGCGGTTGACGCTTTCCCAAGGATCTTCTTCCGTTGCGGCGTTGGCGGCGAACGGAACCAGCAAGACGCTGGCACATACACATAGCTGAGCGAGAGGGTTGCTCCAGCGCATAGAAAAGCTCCTTGGATTTTTACTGGCGCGGGCACCGTCGGCCCAAGCGTTAAGACCGCTAGTATAAGCGCAAAAGCCATTTTGGGCAGTCCACCCGTGAACAGTAGTGTAGGACGTTTCCTGAAGCCTCCTTCACACGCTTGTCATCCAACTGTCACCGGCGTCCCCTAACCTCATGACTATTTCAGGGACGTTTTCATGACACACGCTGAAGCCTTGCCTGTCGCCGCACCCGGTCTGACCGCCGTGCTGTTCGGACTCAGCGGTTGCCTGGTGGATTTCGGTGCCCGCGCCCAGCAACACGCTAGCGCGCTGCCCGAGCACGCCGACGCCACACCCGGTGCCCTCGACAGCTTGCTCAGTTTGCAGCGCCAGCAGATCCCCTGCGCCTGGATCGATGAGTTGCCCCCTGCCCTCGCGCGACCGCTGTCGGCCGCGCTGCCGGCGTGGATCAAACCGACGCAACATTCAGCAACAATCAACCCATGGCCGGCGCCGAATGCCTGCTGGCAAGCGCTGATGGGGTTGAACGTCAGTCGTCTGGACGGCTGCGTACTGGTCAGCGGTGAGCCTCGATTGCTGCAATCAGGCCTCAACGCCGGGCTGTGGACCATTGGCCTGGCGTCCTGCGGTTCGTTGTGCGGCCTGTCGCCGAGCGAGTGGCAAGCCCTGAGCCAGAAGGAACGCGAACAGCGGCGCGGCAAGGCAACCCTGCAGCTGTTCGGGCTAGGCGTGCATTCGGTGATCGATCATCTGGGCGAACTCGACACCTGTCTGGCCGACATCAGCCTGCGCCGCCTCAAAGGCGAAAAGCCCTGATCGGGATCATGCAGGTTGAAGCAGAGTGGATTAATCTAAAGGTCAGCCATAGACCTTTGGCGCGCGGCTGCGGTCAATGCCAGTGCCTCTTGATAAAAGGAATCACACCATGCCCGCCCAAGAACTGCAAAAACAACTCGACACCCTGCGCGAGCAACTGGAGCAGAATCCGCCGCTGTCGGAAGCTGAACGTGAGGATCTGCATGCGCTGATGGCGCAGATCGAACTGGAACTTGAACTCGAAACCAAGACCAAAGATTCCAACATTGCCGACGGCGTGAATCTGGCCGTTGAACGCTTTGAGGTTGACCATCCCACCATCGCCGGCACCCTGCGCAATATCGTCAATGCGCTGGGCAGCATGGGTATCTGATCGCCCTCCCGCTGAAATGCAAAAAGCCCTGCCAGTGATGGCAGGGCTTTTTCATGGGCGCGATTCGAAACGCAGTCCTTTGTAGGAGTGAGCCTGCTCGCGATAGCGGTGTGTCAGTCGACATCAATGTTGAATGTCAGTGCGCTATCGCGAGCAGGCGAACGCCTACAGGGGTTGTTTACTGGCGCACCAAGCGATGGTTCGGCAGTTGTACCGCTTCAGTACTGCGATACGGGTTGATGTCCAGCCCGCCGCGACGTACATAGCGCGCAAACACCGTGAGTTTCTCCGGCTTCAGCAGACGCTGCAGATCAAGGAAGATCCGCTCCACGCACTGCTCATGGAAGTCCGAGTGCTGGCGGAAGCTGACGATGTATTCCAGCAGGCTGGCGTGATCCAGCGCCGCGCCGCGATATTCCACCACAACGCTGCCCCAGTCCGGCTGACTGGTCACCGGGCAGTTGGATTTGAGCAGATGGCTGTGCACGCTCTCCTCGACAATTTTCGAATCATCGCAACGCAGCAGCTCCGGACGCGGATGCTCATAGTTGCTGACGCGGATGTCCAGATCGTCGATGCACACGCCCGGCAACGCCACGACGCCTTCGGCCTCGACATCCTTCAGGCTGCGCACCCGCACGCCGACCGGTTTGCCGGCAGCGGCGGACAGGTCTTTGACCAGCGTCGCTTCCAGGCTCGCGATGTCGGCAAATGGTGTCTGGTTCAGCGAGTTCAGGTACAGCTTGAACGACTTGGACTCGATGATGTTCGGCGAATCGGCCGGAATACTGAACTCACCAATCGCCACCACCGGTTTGCCCGACGGCAGCAGCCACGACAGCTCGAAGCAGTTCCAGAAATCCACACCTTGGTACGGCAGGGTGTCGGCGGTCAGGCCCAGTTCGGCCCACTTCGCGGTGCGCGGAATCGGGAACAGCAGGGACGGCGTGTACGTGGCGATGTATTCGCTGGATTTGCCCAGCGGCGAATGTTCGGCTGCGGGATGCATGGCGGAAACCTGACTGAATAATCAGCGGATTCTACCAGCCTTTGCTCCCGCCTTTGAGTGCTTACTGACTGACAGTCAGTTTGCCGACCATGCCGGCCTGGTAATGTCCGGGAATATTGCAGGCGAACTCCAGGCTGGTGGCCTTGTTGAAAGTCCAGGTCAGTTCGGCGGTTTTGCCTGGCTCGACCAGCACGCTGTTCGGGTCGTCGTGCTTCATGCCGTGGCCCATGGCCGCGTGATCCATGCCTGCCATGTCGTGGGACATTTCTTTCATCCCGGTAGGCGTGAGCATGCCACTTTGCTGCATTTGCAGCATTTCCTGCTGGTGTCTGGCATGCATCGCCGCGTCACCGAGGTTGAATTCATGCAGCAACTGGCCTTTATTCACCAGCACAAAGCGAACCGTCTCACCGGCCTTGACCTGAATGGACTTGGGGTCGAACGACATGTCGTTCAGCACCACTTCGATGCTGCGGGTGGCCTTGGCCGCCGGTGCCGGCTGACCGAAGTCATACGTGTGCGCGGGCGCGGCCCAGACAGGTGAACTCAGCGCCAGCAAACAGGCGGCGACGGCCAGAGGGTTGCGCAAAAACATAGTCATACTCCAACAAGAAAAGGTTCAGCCTGTGGGAAACTCTAGCCCGCCTGCGCTGGCAGCTACCTGACAGGCAGATTACAACTTTGTCAGCTTGGCGCCTGTCGCCTGCGCTCACGGTATAAAGCTTTCGTTTCCAGAACCTGAATCAACCCGAGCCGCCCATGAAACTGCTGATCGTCGAAGACCAACCGAAAACCGGCCACTACCTGCGCCAGGGGCTGACCGAGGCCGGGTTCAACACGGAACTGGTGGCCGACGGCAACAGCGGCCAGCAACTGGCCTTGAGCGGTGATTATGCGCTGCTGATCCTCGACGTGATGCTGCCCGGACGCAGTGGCTGGCAGATCCTGCAAGCGGTGCGCAGCGCCGGCCTCGACACGCCGGTGCTGTTTCTGACCGCCAAGGATGCCGTGGAGGACCGGGTTCATGGCCTCGAACTCGGCGCCGACGACTATCTGGTCAAACCGTTTGCCTTCTCCGAATTGCTGGCCCGGGTGCGCAGCCTGCTGCGTCGAGGCAGCGCCACGCCACAGGAAACCAGCCTGCAACTGGCCGATCTGCGCCTGGACCTGATTCGCCGCCGCGTCGAACGTAGCGGCCAACGTATCGACCTGACCGCCAAGGAGTTCGCCCTGCTGGAAATGCTCCTGCGCCGTCAGGGTGAAGTGCTGCCCAAATCGCTGATTGCCTCGCAGGTCTGGGACATGAACTTCGACAGCGACACCAACGTGATCGAAGTGGCGATCCGCCGCCTGCGCCTGAAGATCGACGATGATTTCCCCGACAAACTGATCCACACCGTACGCGGCATGGGTTACGTGCTTGAAGAGCGTCCCGCCTGATGCGTCGTCTGTCCCTGAGTTCTCGTCTGGCTTTGCTGTTCGCCGCCTGCACCGCCGTGGTCTCGCTGTTTGCCGGCGTACTGTTCAGCCGCGCCAGCGAAACGCACTTCATCGAACTCGACCAGCAACTGCTGGACGGCAAGCTGATCGGCCTGCGCCGGGCCTTGCAGGATGTGCAACCCGGCCAACGTGAGGCGCGGCTGGCGGATGAGCTGAGCCGCCAGGCCGATCTGGCGCTGCGCATTACTGGTAGTGACGGCCAACGCTGGTACGACAGTTCGACACAGATCCCTGCAGAGTTGCCAAAACAATCCGGCCTGGCGACCGTGAGTCAGGAAGGCACTGATTATCGGGTGCTCAACGCCCCGCTCTACCCGGACAAAACCGACTCGCCACAACTGACGCTGTTGCTGGACATCACCCACCACCAGCATTTCCTGCAGCGCATGCAGCATCTGATCTGGCTGACCGTCGGGTTGTCGGCATTGGCCACCGCGTTGCTCGGTGCCTGGGCAGCGCGTAGCGGTCTGCGTCCACTGCGGCGCATGAGTGCTGTCGCCCGTGGGATTTCAGCACAATCGCTCAACGCCCGACTGCCGGAAGCGCACATGCCGCCAGAGCTTGCGGAAATGGCCCACAGCTTCAACGCCATGCTCGGACGCCTCGACGACTCGTTTCAACGGTTGTCGGCGTTCTCTGCCGACATCGCCCATGAACTGCGCACACCGCTGTCGAACCTGCTGACCCACACTCAGGTCACCCTCACCCGCCCACGCCCGATCGAAGATTATCGCGAAGCCCTGCACAGCAACCTCGAAGAGCTGCAATGGATGGCGCAACTGGTCAACGACATGCTGTACCTGGCCAAGGCGGACCATGGTTTGCTGATGCCCAAGCGCGAGCCGCTGGAGTTGGCGGATGAGACCGATGTGCTGCTGGAGTTTTTTGCGCCCTTGGCTGAGGACGCCGGGGTGACGCTGAGTCGCGAAGGCCTGGCGCGCATTGAGGGTGATCGCAGCATGCTGCGTCGGGCCTTGTCGAACTTGCTGGATAACGCGTTGCGCTTTACCCCGGCGGCGGGCTTTGTGAGCTTGCGGATCGTTGATCAACCGAACGCGGTACGCATTTCAGTCGAGAACAGTGGCGAAGGGATTTCAGCGGAGTTGTTGCCACGGCTGTTTGACCGGTTTTATCGGGCCGATCCGGCGCGGCAGGAAGGCAGCAGTGAACATGCGGGGCTGGGGCTGGCGATTACGCAATCGATCGTTCGGGCCCATGGTGGGCAGATTCATTGCGAATCTGAAGCAGGATGGACGCGGTTTGTGATTGAGCTGCCTCGAACCTGATCGTTCCCACGCTCTGCGTGGGAATGCAGCCCGGGACGCTCCACGTCCCTTCCAGAGCCGAACGCGGAGCGTCCGTTGAGGCATTCCCACGCAGAGCGTGGGAACGAGCATGGAGTCGCTTACGAATATCTCAATGCGTGAGCCGGCTCGATCTTCGCCGCCCGCAACGCCGGATACACCGTCGCCAGGAAGCTCAGAATAAAGCCTGCCGAGCAAATCAACAGCACGTCCCCACCCTGCAATTCCGAAGGCAGGTTACTGACGAAATACACGTCGGAACTGAAGATGTGCTGCCCGGTGACCCGCTCGACCCAGCCGACCATCTCACTGACGTTCAGCGCGGCAATCACGCCGAGCACGCCGCCGATAATGGTCCCGACAATGCCGATCACCGTGCCCTGCACCATGAAGATCGCCATGATCTGCCGCGGCGTGGCACCGATGGTGCGCAGGATCGCGATGTCCGCGCCCTTGTCGTTCACCACCATGATCAGCGTGGCGATGATGTTGAACGCCGCCACCGCGACGATCATCAGCAACAGCAGGCCGATCATGGTTTTTTCCATTTTCATCGCGCTGAACAGACTGCCCTGGGTGTGGGTCCAGTCGTCAGCCTTGAACTCGGCGCCCAGGCCTGCGGCGATGTCCGAAGAGACTTTCGGCGCGGCGTACAGGTCCTTTACCGCCAGACGCACGCTTTGCACCTGATTCGGCTGCCAGTGCTGCATGGTTGCGGCATCGGCGACGTGGATCAGGCCCATGGAACCGTCCAGCTCGGCACCGACCTTGAACACACCGACCACGTTCAGACGCTGCATGCGTGGGGTGATGCCGCCCGGTGCGGTGCTGACTTCCGGCACGATCAGGGTGATCTTGTCACCGACGTTGAGGCGGAAGCGGCGCGCGGTGATTTCACCGATCACCACGCCGAATTCGCCCGGTTTCAGGTCATCGAGACGGCCCTGCACAATGTGCTGGGCGACAATCGATACCTTGCCTTCCTGGGCCGGGTCGACGCCGCTGATCTGGATCGGCTGCATCAAGCCCTTGTAGGAGAGCATGCCTTCCATCTCGGTGAACGGCACGGCGGCGGTCACTTCAGGATTTTTCAGCGCGGCGGCGGCCACCGGTTGCCAGTCATCAATCGGCTTTACGCCGACGATGGTCGCGTGCGGCACCATGCCGAGGATCCGCGAGCTCATCTCGCGCTGGAAGCCGTTCATCACCGACAGCACCACGATCATCGCCAGCACGCCGAGGGCGAGCCCGATCATCGAGGTCATCGAAATGAACGAAACAAAGCGATTGCGGCGCTTGGCGCGGGTATAGCGCGTGCCGATAAAGATCGATAACGGTCTGAACATTCGCTGGGGCACCGTATAAAAATAAAAGACCCGATGCCTTTACAGGCAGCGGGTTTCGGTCGGTCAGATGGCGGTCAGGCAACCTTCCTGCAACTGCAGGACGCGATCCATCTGGCGGGCCAGGTTCATGTCGTGAGTCACCACCAGGAACGCCGTGCGCATCGAGGTGCTGAGTTCCAGCATCAGATCCTGAATGCCTTCGGCAGTGTGCGAGTCGAGGTTGCCGGTCGGTTCATCAAGCATCACCAGGCCTGGATTGTTCACCAGCGCCCGGGCGATGGCCACACGCTGGCGTTCGCCACCGGACAGTTCCGCCGGTTTGTGCTCCAGACGATGACCCAGCCCTACGCGCTCCAGCAATGCCGTGGCGCGCTGACGCGCCTCGGGGATCGCGGTCTTGCCGATCAGCAGCGGCATGCAGACGTTTTCCAGCGCGGTGAATTCCGGCAGCAAGTGGTGAAACTGGTACACGAACCCGAGGGCGCGGTTACGCAGCAGGCCACGCTTCTTCTCGCTCAGTGCCGAGAGCTCTTCACCATCGAGCCAGACGCTGCCCTGGGTGGGCGTGTCGAGGCCGCCCAGCAGGTTGAGCAAGGTACTTTTGCCCGAACCGGACTTGCCGACGATCGCCACACGCTCGCCCGGGTGCAACTCCAGTTGCAAACCGGCCAACACTTGCACCGACTCCGGACCTTCCTCGTAGGATTTGCCCAGGTTGCGGCAGCTCAAGATTGCTTTATCACTCATGCCCGACTCACTCATAACGTAGCGCCTCCGCCGGCTGGGTGCGCGCAGCACGCCAGGCGGGATACAGGGTGGCGAGGAAACTCAGGACCAACGCAGCGGCGCAAACCATGACCACGTCCTGGCTCTGCACCTGCGACGGCAGGTAATCGATGAAGTACACGTCGGCGTTGAGGAATTTGTGGCCGATCAGCCCTTCGAGGGCGGAAATTGCGGCGCTGACATTGAGCGCGGCGAAGATCCCGACCACCGCGCCAATGGCCGTACCGACCACGCCAATCACCGTGCCTTGCACCATGAACGTGCGCATGATCGTCCCCGGCGTGGCGCCAAGGGTACGCAGAATGGCGATGTCGCTCTTCTTGTCGTTCACCACCATCACCAGCGTGGAAATGATATTGAACGCGGCCACCGCGACGATCAGCAGCAACAGCAGGCCGATCATGGCTTTTTCCATGCGAATCGCCTGATACAGATTGCCGTGGGTACGGGTCCAGTCGCGGGCGTAGTAATGGTCTTCGCCCAACTGCTGGGCGATGGTCCAGGCCACGCGCGGCGCCTGGAACAGATCATCGAACTTCAACCGGATGCCCTGCACCTGATCAGGCTTCCAGCGGTGCATCTTCGCCAGATCCTGCAGGTTGGTGACGCCCAGATAGCCATCCAGCTCACCGGCGCCGACATGGAAGATGCCGACCACGGTGAAGCGCTTCATGCGCGGGAACATCCCGGCTGGGGTCACGCTGACTTCCGGCGCGACGAAGGTGACCTTGTCACCGAGGCCCACGCCCAGCTTGGTCGCGGCCTTGTCGCCGATGACGATGCCGAAGCTGCCCGGCGTCAAATCGTCGAGTTTGCCCTGTTTCATGAAGTTGTCGATGATCGACACGTTGCGCTCCAGCGCAGGGTCGATGGCGTTGAGCAACACCTTGGACACCTGACCGTTGTTGGTCAGCAAGCCCTGCATCTGGGTGAACGGCGCAACGGCCGTCACCTCCGGGTTGCGTTTGACCTTGGCGGCCAGGCTTTGCCAATCGTTGATTGGCTCGCCAGATTCAAGGGTCGCGTGGGGCACCATGCCCAGCACGCGGGTGCGCATCTCATGATCGAAGCCGTTCATCACCGATAGCACCACGATCATCACGACCACGCCAAGGGCGAGCCCGATCATCGAAGTCAGGGAAATGAAAGACACAAAATGATTGCGACGCTTTGCACGGGTATAACGCGTGCCGATAAATACGAAGAGAGGTCTGAACATGTCGGGGCTTGTTCGGAGGGAAAAGGAACGTCCTTGTGGCGGGGGTCGATAACCAGCTTTACACTCAGACCACCGCCGCTACCATGGGTTCGCCATGTCGACATTAGATGAAGAAGATCGCCGCGAATACTACCGTATCGAGGACACGATCGCACTGGAAATTCGGCCCCTGTCCGCTCCCGAAGCCGCAGGCCAGGAAGTGTTGCAGGATGCTTCCCCGCTGTTCAACCTGCTCAGCGAACTGCACCTGAGCGAATTCGAGTCGCAGCACCTGTTGCGCCAGATCAGCGAACGCGATCGGGCCATTGCCGCGTTCCTCAAATCCCAGAACAAACGCATCGACCTGCTCAGCCAGGTGGTGGCCCTGACCGTGCTCGGCCACATCGGCGAGCCGCAACCGGTGATCATTTCCGAAGGCGGGATCGACTTTCAGCACCCGACAGCGCTCGCCAGCGGCGCGCACCTGTCGGTCAAACTGGTGCTGATGCCCCAGGCGCTCGGCCTGCTGCTGCGTGCCCGTGTCACCCATTGCGACCGCAAGGGCGACGGCTACGACGTCGGCACCGAGTTCGAACACTTGACCGACGCCCAGCGCCAGTTGCTCGCCCGTTATATCTTGCAGAAGCAGGCCCAGGAACGACGCCTGGCTCGCGAACAGAACGAATCCGGCATTTAAATTAAGGAAGCACCGTGACCCTCATCTACGGCCACCGCGGCGCCAAGGGCGAAGCACCGGAAAATACCCTGAGCAGTTTTCAGGAATGTCTCAAGCACGGCGTACGCCGTTGCGAACTGGATCTGCACCTGTCCAAGGACGGCGAGTTGATGGTCATCCACGACCCGACCCTCAAGCGCACCACTGACCGTCGCGGCAAGGTGGTCGAGCACTCCGCCGCCGAGTTGGTGACCTACGACGCGCGCAAGGGCGGCCCGGGCTGGATCAAGCCGTGCCCGATTCCGACGCTGGAAGAGTTGTTCGAGAAGTGTGATTTCGAGCACTGGCAACTGGAAGTCAAAAGTGCCTCGCGCACCCGCGCCGCAACCACGGTGCTGGCGATTCGCGAAATGGCCCAGCGTCATGGCCTGCTCGACAAGGTGACGATCACCTCGAGTTCGCGGGAAGTATTGAAAGCGGCGCTGGATCTGGTGCCGGACGTGTCACGGGGACTGGTGGCCGAGTACGCCTGGCTCGACCCGTTGAAGGTCGCGGCCAGCTATGGCTGTGAGATTCTGGCGTTGAACTGGACGCTGTGTACGCCGGAACGCTTGCAGAAGGCGCAGCGTCAGGGGCTGCATGTGTCGGTGTGGACCGTCAACGAGCCTGCGCTGATGCGCAGACTCGCCGACTTCGGCGTTGACAGCCTGATTACAGACTTTCCCGGTTTGGCCACTGCCATCCTCGAGAATTGCTGAAATCGGTCTCCCCGGCCGGCTCAGGCCACCGGCCGGAGCCCGTCAAAAAAGCCGGTTGAGGCCGTCATACGCCGCTACCCGATAGGCTTCGGCCATGGTCGGGTAGTTGAACGTGGTGTTGACGAAGTACTTCAACGTGTTCAGTTCGCCCGGCTGGTTCATGATCGCCTGACCGATGTGCACGATCTCCGAAGCCTGATAACCGAAGCAGTGAACGCCCAGCACTTCCAGGGTTTCACGGTGGAACAGGATCTTCAGCATGCCTTGCGGCTCGCCGGCGATCTGTGCACGCGCCATGCTCTTGAAGAACGCCTTGCCGACTTCGTACGGCACTTTGGCCTGGGTCAGTTCCTGCTCGTTCTTGCCGATCGAGCTGATCTCCGGAATGGTGTAGATGCCGGTCGGCACGTCATTCACAAAGCGCCAGCTACCGTTATCGACGATGCTGCCGGCTGCCGAACGGCCCTGGTCGTGCGCGGCACTGGCCAGGCTCGGCCAGCCGATCACGTCACCGGCGCCATAAATGTTCGGCACGCAGGTGCGATAGGCTTCGTCGACTTCGATCTGGCCACGGCTGTTGACCTTCACGCCGATATTTTCCAGACCCAGCGCGTCGGTGTTGCCGGTACGGCCGTTGCACCAGAGCAAGGCGTCTGCCTTGATCTTCTTGCCGGACTTGAGGTGCAGGATCACGCCGTTGTCCACGCCTTCGACACGGTCGTAGTCTTCGTTGTGGCGCACGGTGATGTTGTTGTTGCTGAAGTGGTAGCTCAACGCCTGGGAGATTTCCGAGTCGAGGAAGCTCAGCAACTGACCGCGGTTGTCCACCAGTTCAACCAGTACACCCAGACCGCTGAAGATCGAGGCGTATTCGCAGCCAATCACGCCGGCGCCGTAAACGATGAGTTTGCGCGGGGTGTGGCCGAGGCTGAGGATGGTGTCGCTATCGTAAATACGCGGGTGGTGGAAATCGATGTCCGCCGGGCGATACGGGCGCGAACCGGTGGCGATGATGATGTGCTTGGCCACCAGCTTTTCGACCACGCCGTTGGCGCAGACCACTTCGATGGTCTGCTCGTCGGCGAAGCTGCCGGTGCCGAAGAACACGTCGACGCGGTTACGGGCGTAGTAGCCGGTACGCGAAGCGACTTGTTTGGAAATGACTTTCTCGGCGCTTTTCAACACGTCCGGGAAGGAGAACCAGCGTGGCTCGCCGATCGCCCGGAACATCGGGTTGGTGTTGAACTGCATGATCTGCCGGACCGAGTGACGCAGGGCCTTGGACGGGATGGTACCCAGGTGGGTGCAGTTACCGCCGACCTGGCGACGGCTGTCGACCATCGCCACCTTGCGCCCTGCTTTGGCGGCGTTCATTGCCGCGCCTTCTCCCGCCGGGCCGGAACCCAACACCACCACGTCGTAGTTGTAGACAGCCATGCGTACTCCTCAGAACAGGCCGCGGTGCCAGCAGCACCGGCGGCTAAATCACGCCGAATCGCGGCGCGAAGGAACAATTGGGGGCCAGTAAAGAACCCGGACACAGTCTATAGAAGCGTCAACGCCGCGCACATTAACCCTTGGTCGCGTCGTAGGCTACTTTTGCCTGCACTACAACGCCAGCTTTCGTACTGTTCTCAGTCAACTTTTGCGCCACTGAGGCGCTCGAAAGCCGCACTGGTGCGGATGACGAAACCTGTATCGGCACGAATCACGAAGAATGCACCAATGTCATGTTTTTCGGCATAGTCCCAGGCCCGTTCAGGCCCGAGAATCAGCAACAGCGTCGATAGTCCATCGGCCATCAACGCTGAAGGATGAATTACCGTGACCGACGCCAGGTTGTGTAGGACCGGCGCCCCGCTATGCGCATCGAAGGTGTGGGAATAGCGCCGACCGTCCTGCAGGAAATAATTGCGGTAATCACCGGAAGTGGAAACGCCGTAACCATCGACATTGATGACGCGCTCAGCCACCTGCTGATCATCTCGCGGCTCCTCCAGCGCGATACGCCATGCCGAGCCATCGAGCTTTTTGCCCTTGGCCTTCAGTTCGCCCGTGGCTTCGGCGAGATAGTCGCGGATGCCCATGGCTTCGAGCCTGGCGGCAATGGTGTCGACGGCATAACCGGCGGCGATGCTGTTGAAGTCGACTTCGACCGGCGCATCCTTGCACAAACGGTCAGCGTCGATATGCAAATGCCGGTAGCCGACCCGTTGCAGGGTTTCGGCCACTGCGGCTGCGCTGGGGACTTTTTCTTCACGACCTTGCGGGCCGAACCCCCACAGGTTCATCAGCGGCTCGACGGTCAGGTCGTAGGAGCCTTCGCTTTGGGCTGACAGTTGTTCGCCAACCCGGACCAATTCGAGCACGGAGGCCGGCATCGTCTGACAGCTGTTCGCCGGCAAGGCATTGAAGCGCTCGATGTCGGAGTCATTGCGATAGGTCGACATCTGGCTGTCGACCTCGGCGAGGATTTTTTCCACTTCAAGCTGAACCCGCGCGGGCTCGGGAAGACCGGCATGGCGCACGTACTTGATCGAATAGGTGCTGCCCATGGTCGGGCCACCGAAGCTTTCCATCGAATCGCCGCTGCCGCAGCCAGACAAGGTGCCCACCAGCATCAAAAGGCCAATCAGCCAACCTTTAGACAAATCCCCTGCTCCCCACAACGAATCCTCTGACACAGTATAAAACTGAAGATTATGCGCCAGAACCTGCAGGAGTGAGCCTGTTCGCGATAGCGGTGGCCCAGCAAAAGATCTATTGGCTGATACGACGCCATCGCGAGCAGGCTCACTCCTACAGGTTTTTCATTCGCTTGATAGCGTCATGCTGGCCTTCGTAATGGCTATATCGTTTAAGCAGTGCCCTAACCAGTTGTTGCCTAACGATCTTTATACACATATGGTTACAAAACTGTTCACGGGTACTGCCTGAGTTTGCCGCGTGACGGCGAGGACGTGTCTAGATCAGGGATTTCCAATAAGACAGCCAACAGAGAGTACGAACCAATGTCCTCCACCACGGGCAAAGGCAAAGCGATTTTTCGCGTTGTCAGCGGCAATTTTCTCGAGATGTTCGACTTCATGGTCTACGGCTTCTACGCCACGGCCATCGCCAAAACCTTCTTCCCGGCCGACAGCGCCTTCGCTTCCCTGATGCTCTCCCTGGCGACGTTCGGTGCCGGCTTCCTGATGCGTCCGCTGGGGGCGATCTTCCTCGGCGCCTACATTGACCGCCATGGTCGTCGCAAGGGCCTGATCATTACCCTCGCGCTGATGGCCGCCGGTACGATCCTGATCGCCTGCGTGCCGGGCTATGCCACCCTCGGCGTCGCCGCCCCACTGATCGTGCTGTTCGGCCGCTTGCTGCAAGGCTTCTCGGCCGGCGTCGAACTGGGCGGTGTCTCGGTGTATCTGGCGGAAATCGCCACGCCGGGCCGCAAGGGCTTTTTCGTCAGTTGGCAGTCTGCCAGCCAGCAAGCGGCGGTGGTGTTTGCCGGCCTGCTCGGAGTCGGCCTCAACCACTGGCTGAGTCCGGAGCAAATGGGTGAATGGGGCTGGCGCGTGCCGTTCCTGATTGGCTGCATGATCGTTCCGGCGATCTTCATCATTCGTCGCTCGCTGGAGGAAACCCCGGAATTCCAGGCGCGCAAACACCGCCCTACCCTGCGGGAAATCGTCCGTTCGATCGGCCAGAACTTCGGCATCGTCATCGCCGGCATGGCGCTGGTGGTGATGACCACGGTGTCGTTCTACCTGATCACCGCCTACACCCCGACTTTCGGCAAGGCTGAACTGCATCTGTCGGATTTCGACGCGCTGCTGGTGACGGTGTGCATCGGTCTGTCGAACTTCTTCTGGCTTCCAGTGATGGGATCGCTGTCCGACAAGATCGGTCGCAAACCCTTGCTGCTGGCGGCGACCATTCTGGCGATCCTGACCGCTTACCCTGCGCTGTCGTGGCTGGTGGCGAATCCGAGCTTCAGTCATCTGCTGATCGTCGAACTCTGGTTGTCGTTCCTGTACGGCTCGTACAACGGTGCGATGGTGGTGGCGCTGACCGAAATCATGCCGGTGGAAGTGCGGACCACCGGGTTCTCGCTGGCCTATAGCCTGGCGACCGCAACCTTCGGCGGCTTCACGCCGGCAGCCTGCACTTACCTGATTCACGTGCTGGACAACAAGGCTGCGCCGGGGATCTGGCTCAGCGGTGCGGCGGTGCTGGGGTTGATTGCGACACTGGTACTGTTCCGGGGTAATAAACATGAATTGCGCACTGCGCAAGCCTCGATAGTCGGCGGCGCCCGTTAGGACGCCTTCGGGAACAAGCCCCCCTCCCACAGGGTTTTGTGTCGTACAAGAAACCTGTGAACATCATGGGAACCTGTGGGAGGGGGCCTGCTCCCGAAGAGGCCAGCACAGGCAATAGAGATTCACCGGACACACAAACAAAAACGCCCCGACCTAAGTCGGGGCGTTTTCATTTGCAGCGAGTGCTTAGCGCGGGAACGCTGGCGGGTTTACACCGGCCATGTCTTCCATCACACGAACGACCTGGCAGCTGTAGCCAAACTCGTTGTCGTACCAGACGTACAGAACAACGCGGTTGTCCTGCACGATGGTCGCTTCAGCGTCGACCACACCGGCGTGACGCGAACCCACGAAGTCGGTGGACACCACTTCCTGCGAGTTGACGAAGTCGATTTGCTTGTGCAGATCGGAGTGCAGCGCCATGTAGCGCAGGTACTCGTTCATCTCTTCACGGGTGGCGGCTTTCTCAAGGTTCAGGTTGAGAATGGCCATCGACACGTTTGGCGTCGGAACACGGATTGCGTTACCGGTCAGCTTGCCGGCCAGCTCAGGCAGGGCCTTGGCAGCAGCGGTGGCAGCACCGGTCTCGGTGATTACCATGTTCAGCGCGGCGCTACGGCCACGACGATCACCCTTGTGGAAGTTGTCGATCAGGTTCTGGTCGTTGGTGTACGAGTGAACGGTTTCGACGTGACCGTTAATGATGCCGAACTTGTCATTCACAGCCTTCAGCACCGGCACAATGGCGTTGGTGGTGCAGGAAGCGGCGGACACGATCTTGTCGTCAGCGGTGATTTCGTTGTGGTTGATACCGTGAACGATGTTCTTCAGCTTGCCTTTGCCAGGCGCGGTCAGAACAACGCGGGATACACCCGGGCATTGCAGGTGCTGACCCAGACCATCGGCGTCACGCCATACACCGGTGTTGTCCACCAGCAGCGCGTCTTTGATCCCGTACTGGGTGTAATCCACCTCGGTCGGGTTCTTCGCGTAGATCACCTGGATCAGGTTACCGTTGGCGGTGATGGTGTTGTTTTCTTCGTCGATGACGATGGTGCCGTTGAACGGACCGTGTACCGAATCGCGACGCAGCAGGCTGGCGCGCTTGGTCAGGTCGTTGTCGGCGCCTTTGCGCACGACGATGGCACGCAGACGCAGACCGTCGCCACCACCGGTTTTCTCGATCAGGATGCGCGCCAGCAGACGGCCGATACGACCGAAGCCGTACAGAACCACGTCAGTGCCTTTGCGGGCCGAAGCGTTTTGCTGGCCAACCACGTCAGCCAGTTCTTCGCGAACGAACTGCTCGGCACTGCGGCCATTGCCTTCGCTGCGGAATTTGAACGCCAACTTGCCCAGGTCTACCGAAGCCGCGCCGAGCTTGAGCTCGCTCATCGCCTTGAGCAGTGGGAATGTTTCGTGGACGGAGAGTTCGCTGTCGTCGGAAGAACGGTGGCGAGCAAAGCGGTGAGCTTTGAGAATCGCGATGACAGACTGGTTGATCAGGCTGCGGCCATAGATCGAGCTCACCACGTTGTTATTGCGGTAGAGCTGACCGATAAGCGGGATCATCGCTTCTGCGAGTGCTTCACGGTCGATCCATTCACCAAGACACTGGTCGGGCTTCTGAGTCACGGTAACCTTCCACATGTAGGGGCAGAAAAAAGGGGCTACATTATGCCGCCCAGAACCTCGCGTAGCAATGCGCGCTTGTCGCGCAATCGGTAACAAAATCCCGTTCAAAAAAATTACGCCCCGCGCAAGCCCAGTAAAACCGGGGCTTTCAGCGAAGTCAATTTTTCGACGACTGTTAGACGATGTCTGTAACCCTCCGTAACACCAGCCGATTTCGGCACTACATAACCGCAAAAAAAGTGCTCGTTTTTATGGTTACCACTACATTTCGTACAAACAGCGAAGATAGACGCAGTCTGCAACTGACAGGCGGCACCGGACGCCGCTACAATTACCGACTTTGTCGCAAAGCCTGGAGCTCAACCTTCCGTGCCCGTTCTGCGTCTACCGCTTCTCCCTGCTGCGGCAGGTAAACAGCATTGGGGCAATCTGCCCGGTGCTGCCCTCAGCCTCGCGATTGCCGAGGCTGCCAGCGCTGCCAAGCGCTTCACCCTGCTACTGACCGCCGACAGCCAGAGTGCCGAACGGCTGGAACAGGAGCTGAGTTTCTTCGCCCCGGAATTGCCCGTCCTGCATTTTCCCGACTGGGAAACCCTGCCCTACGACCTGTTCTCGCCGCACCAGGACATCATTTCCCAGCGCATCGCCAGCCTATATAGGTTGCCGGAGCTGGCCCACGGTGTGCTGGTGGTGCCGATCACCACCGCCCTGCACCGCCTGGCGCCGACCAAGTTCCTGCTCGGCAGCAGCCTGGTGCTGGATGTCGGGCAGAAGCTCGACGTCGAACAGATGCGCTCGCGGCTTGAAGCCAGTGGCTATCGCTACGTCGACACGGTCTACGAGCACGGCGAGTTCACCGTTCGCGGTGCACTGATCGACCTGTTCCCGATGGGCAGCAAGCTGCCGTACCGCATCGACCTGTTCGACGACGAAATCGAAACCCTGCGCACCTTCGATCCGGAAAACCAGCGCTCCATCGACAAGGTCGATTCGGTCAAGCTGCTGCCGGCCCGCGAGTTTCCGCTGCAGAAAGATGCGGTGACCCGCTTCAAGGCGCGCTTTCGCGAGCGTTTCGACGTCGATTTCCGTCGCTGCCCGATCTTCCAGGACCTGAGCAGCGGGATCACTCCGGCCGGTATCGAGTACTACCTGCCGCTGTTCTTCGACGAAACCTCGACCCTGTTCGACTACCTGCCGCAGGACACCCAGGTGTTCTCGCTGCCGGGCATCGAGCAAGCAGCGGAAAACTTCTGGAACGACGTGCGCAATCGCTACGAAGAGCGCCGCGTCGACCCTTCGCGTCCTTTATTGCCGCCCGCCGAATTGTTCCTGCCGGTGGAAGACTGCTTTGCCCGCCTGAAGAGCTGGCCACGCGTGGTCGCCAGTCAGCAGGACGTGGAAACCGGTGCCGGCCGCGAACGCTTTCCGGCACAGGCGCTGCCGAATCTGGCGATCGAAGCCAAGGCCACGCAACCGCTGGCGGCGCTTTCGGCATTCCTCGACGAATTCCCCGGGCGCGTGCTGTTCACCGCCGAATCTGCGGGCCGTCGTGAAGTCCTGCTGGAGTTGCTCGAACGCCTCAAGCTGCGACCAAAAACCGTCGACAGCTGGCCGGATTTCGTTGCGAGCAAGGATCGTCTGGCGATCACCATCGCGCCGCTCGACGAAGGCTTGATGCTGGATGATCCAGCGCTGGCACTGGTCGCGGAAAGTCCGTTGTTCGGGCAACGCGTGATGCAGCGTCGTCGTCGCGAGAAGCGTGCAGACGGCAACAACGACGCAGTGATCAAGAACCTCACCGAGCTGCGCGAAGGCGCACCGGTGGTGCACATCGATCACGGTGTCGGGCGTTATCTGGGACTGACGATTCTGGAAATCGACAATCAGGCTGCCGAATTCCTCACCCTGGAATACGCCGAGAACGCCAAGCTTTACGTACCAGTGGCCAACCTGCACCTGATCGCCCGCTACACCGGCAGCGATGACGCACTGGCGCCACTGCACCGCCTCGGCTCCGAGACCTGGCAGAAAGCCAAGCGCAAAGCGGCCGAACAGGTGCGCGACGTCGCCGCCGAACTGCTCGACATCTACGCCCGTCGCGCCGCCCGCGAAGGCTACGCGTTTGCCGACCCGAAAGCCGATTACGCCACGTTCAGCGCCGGCTTCCCGTTTGAAGAAACCCCAGACCAGCAGTCGACCATCGAAGCGGTGCGTGAAGACATGCTCGCGCCAAAACCGATGGACCGCCTGGTCTGCGGCGACGTCGGTTTCGGCAAGACCGAAGTGGCGATGCGCGCCGCCTTCATCGCCGTGCACGGCGGTCGTCAGGTGGCAATTCTGGTGCCGACCACCCTGCTCGCCCAGCAACACTACAACAGCTTCCGCGACCGCTTCGCCGACTGGCCGGTGACCGTGGAAGTGATGAGCCGCTTCAAATCGACCAAGGAAGTGAATGCGGCGATTGCCGATCTGGCCGAGGGCAAGATCGACATCGTCATAGGTACGCACAAGCTGCTGTCCGACGATGTGAAGATCAAAAACCTTGGCCTTGTGATCATCGACGAAGAACACCGCTTCGGTGTCCGTCAGAAGGAACAGCTCAAGGCCCTGCGCAGCGAAGTCGACATTCTTACGCTGACCGCCACGCCGATTCCGCGCACGCTGAACATGGCGGTGTCGGGCATGCGTGACCTGTCGATCATCGCCACACCGCCGGCGCGACGCTTGTCGGTGCGCACTTTCGTCATGGAGCAGAACAAGAGCACGGTCAAAGAGGCCCTGCTGCGTGAGCTGCTGCGCGGTGGCCAGGTCTACTACCTGCACAACGACGTGAAGACCATCGAGAAGTGCGCGGCGGATCTCGCCGAACTGGTGCCGGAAGCACGGATCGGCATCGGCCACGGGCAGATGCGCGAACGCGAACTCGAACAGGTGATGAGCGACTTCTATCACAAGCGCTTCAACGTGCTGATTGCCTCGACCATCATCGAGACCGGCATCGACGTGCCGAGCGCCAACACCATCATCATCGAGCGCGCCGACAAGTTCGGGCTGGCACAACTGCACCAGTTGCGTGGTCGCGTCGGCCGCAGCCACCACCAGGCTTACGCCTACCTGCTGACCCCGCCGCGCCAGCAAATCACCTCGGACGCCGAAAAACGTCTGGAAGCGATTGCCAATACTCAGGACCTCGGTGCCGGCTTCGTGTTGGCGACCAACGACCTGGAAATCCGTGGCGCGGGCGAACTGCTCGGCGACGGTCAGAGCGGGCAGATTCAGGCCGTGGGTTTCACGCTGTACATGGAAATGCTCGAGCGCGCAGTGAAATCGATCCGCAAGGGCGAGCAACCGAACCTCGACCAACCGCTCGGCGGTGGCCCGGAGGTCAACCTGCGCGTGCCGGCGCTGATTCCGGAAGACTATCTGCCGGATGTGCATGCACGCCTGATTCTTTACAAGCGCATCGCGTCGGCCACCGACGAGGAAGGCCTGAAGGATCTGCAAGTCGAGATGATCGACCGTTTCGGCCTGTTGCCGGAGCCGACCAAGAACCTGGTGCGCATCACCGCGCTGAAGTTGCAGGCTGAACAGCTGGGCATCAAGAAGGTCGATGGCGGCCCGCAAGGTGGACGCATCGAGTTCGCCACGCAGACGCCAGTCGACCCGATGACCTTGATCAAACTGATCCAGACTCAGCCAAAACGCTACAAATTCGAAGGCGCCACGATGTTCAAGTTCCAGGTGCCGATGGAGCGCCCGGAAGAGCGCTTTAATACTGTAGAGGCGCTGTTCGAGCGCCTCCTCCCGAAAACTGTTTGAAGGACGCCGCATGCGCCTGTTTCGCTCACTGACTTTGCTACTGACCTTCGTAGCACCGATGGCGTTTGCCGATGACCTGTATCAGGTCGAAATGATCCTGGTGCGGCAAAACGCCGTGCCGGCGATCATCAGCCGTGCCGCCCCGGAAGACTGGGCCGCCGGCGCCCAGCGACTGGACGCTGCCAGCCAGCGCACACCTGCACTGGGTGAGGTTGCCAGCAAACTCACCGCCAGCGGCGATTACAGCGTGCTGCTGCACAAGGCCTGGCAGCAGACCCTCGGCGAAGCGCCGACCAAGGTGGCCGTCAGCGACGGCAAGGAACAGTTCGGTCAGTTCCCGATCGAGGGTACCCTGGAGCTGAAACTGGGACGTTTCACCGACGTGAACGCCGACTTCTGGGTCAATCAGATCGACGCCAACGGCATGGTCACCGCCAGCGAACGCCTGAAACAGGACAGCCACACCAAGTACGGCCAACTCAATTATCTCGACAACGGCCACCTGGCCCTGCTGATCAAGATTACCTCCCTGACGGCGCCCGCCCCACGGCAAGCCCCTGAAGCGATTCCGGACTGATCGAAGTCCTTATGTCCCCGCCTCTGAGTAAACCGTTGGCACCCTCCTGGGTCAGCCGATTCAAGGAACAGAGCCTGGAGCGTGGCCGCCGCTACGCCCTGGAGAATCGAGTACGCATCGCCCAGGTCGGCGACGCCACCATCACCGCCAGTTGCGAAGGCTCTGGCGGTAACGTCTACCGACAGACCATTCACCTGCGCGAGTCAGCCAAAGGCACCCTGCTGCTGGTTGACGCCGCTTGTACCTGCCCGGTACGAACCAACTGCAAACACTGCGCAGCGGTGCTACTGCAAGTGCAGGAAACCCTCGAATACCCTGCCGCCGCAAAAGACGCCGAACTGCTGGAAAAGCTCCAGGCCGTCCTCGAAAACCGCAGCCCCAAGGCACCGCCGCAAGTGCTGGTGGACAACGTGCAACCGGTGCCGCGCCTGTGGCTGGCCAGCGTCGAGTTCAGTGCGTTCGAACCGCGCAACGGCAAGATGCAGCGCTACATCCAGCATCGGGCGGCGCTGTCGTTCAGCTATCTGGATGAATACGTCAGCGGACAGAAAAACAGCGACATCCTGATCCGCCAGGAAGCACAGACCCTGCGGATAAAACGCCACCCCGAAGTGGAACAGTCCTACCGCGAACAGTTACGCATCCTCGGCTTTCGTATCGCCACCCGCCAGAGCAAAGCCCTGCCGGAAAGCGCCGGCGAGCTGTACGAGATGGTCAACGACAGCGCCTGGCTGACGTTCACCCTCAACGAACTGCCGAAGTTGCGCACCCAAGGCTGGGAATTGCAGATCGACGAGGAATTCGGCTTCGATCTGACCGCCGTCGACGACTGGTACGCCACCGTCGAGCAGGCCCCGGAGCGCGACTGGTTCGATCTGGAACTGGGGATCATCGTCAATGGCGAACGCCTGAGCCTGTTGCCGATCCTGCTCAACCTGATGCGTTCGCACACGGAAATCCTCAACCCGGAACGCCTGGCGCGCCGGCGCGATGACGAGCTGATTCTGGTCAATATTCCGCAACGCAACAGTGAGCACGGGCCGCTGCAGGTGGCCCTGCCCCTTGGCCGATTGAAACCGGTATTGGCGACGCTGGGCGAGTTTTACTTGCAGGAGCCGGGCGAAACCACCCTGCGTCTGAGCAAGGCCGACGCCACGCGGCTCAACTCGCTGGAAGGCATTCCACTGCTGTGGGAAGGTGGCGAACAGATCCGCAGCTTCGCCCAACGTCTGCGCGACATTCGTGATTACACCGCCGAGACACCGAAAGGTTTGAACGCGACGCTGCGCCCTTATCAGCTCGAAGGGTTGAGCTGGATGCAGTCACTGCGTCAACTTGAGGTCGGCGGGATTCTCGCGGACGACATGGGCCTGGGTAAAACCCTACAGACCCTGGCGCATATTCTCAGCGAGAAAAACGCCGGACGCCTGGATCGACCGTGCATGGTGGTCATGCCCACCAGCCTGATTCCGAACTGGCTCGACGAAGCCGCGCACTTCACGCCGCAACTGAAAGTGGTCGCGCTGTACGGTGCCAGCCGTAAAAAACATTTCGACCATCTGGCCGACTTCGACCTGATCCTGACCACCTACGCGCTGCTGCCCAAGGACGTCGAGCGCCTGGCGCAACAGCCGCTGCACGTGCTGGTGCTGGACGAAGCGCAGTACATCAAGAACCCCAACAGCAAAGCGGCGCAGGCTGCCCGCGAACTCAACGCGCGTCAACGCCTGTGCCTGAGCGGTACGCCGCTGGAAAACCACCTCGGTGAGTTGTGGTCGCTGTTCCACTTTCTGCTGCCCGGCTGGCTCGGCGACGTCAAAAGCTTCAACGCCGATTACCGCGTACCCATCGAAAAGCGTGCCAGTGAAGTCAGACTTCAGCACCTCAATGGTCGGATAAAACCGTTTCTGTTGCGCCGCACAAAGGAACAGGTGGCCACCGAGCTGCCGCCCAAGACCGAGATCATCCACTGGGTCGAACTCAACGAAGCCCAGCGAGATGTCTATGAGACCATGCGCCTGGCGATGGACAAGAAAGTCCGCGACGAGATCACCCGCAAGGGCGTGGCGCGCAGTCAGATCATCATTCTGGAAGCCTTGCTCAAACTGCGTCAGGTCTGCTGCGATCTGCGCCTGGTCAACGACGCCACCCTGCCCGCTCGCGGCAGCAGTTCCGGCAAGCTCGACAGCCTGATGGAAATGCTTGAGGAGTTGTTCGAGGAAGGTCGGCGGATTCTGTTGTTCTCGCAGTTCACCTCGATGCTGTCGCTGATTGAGGACGAACTGAAAAAACGCAATGTCGCCTACGCCCTGCTGACCGGACAGACTCGCGATCGGCGCACGCCGGTGAAGGAATTTCAGAGCGGCAAGCGTCAGATCTTTCTGATCAGCCTGAAGGCCGGCGGCGTTGGCTTGAACCTGACCGAAGCGGACACGGTGATTCATTACGACCCGTGGTGGAACCCGGCGACCGAGAATCAGGCAACCGACCGGGCTTATCGGATCGGCCAGGAGAAACCGGTGTTCGTCTACAAGATGATTGCCCGGGGCACGGTGGAAGAGAAGATTCAGCACCTGCAGAAGGAAAAATCCGACTTGGCGGCGGGCGTGCTGGATGGGCGCAAGGCTGGGGACTGGAAGTTGCAGAGTGATGATATTGAAGCGCTGTTTGCGCCGTTGCCGGATAAGCTCGATAAGCGTTGAGATCCTCGTCGCCTATTAGATGGCTTTCGCGAGCAAGCCCGCTCCCACATTAGAATTTTGGCATTCACAAGATCCCTGTAAAAACTGGATTGGTGAACGCCACAGATCCAATGTGGGAGCGGGCTTGCTCGCGAATAGGGGCACCTCGGTCTAACGGTTAAAACCCAGGCTCAACCCTTGGAAACAGGCAACGGCGCGAACAATGCCTCGATGTCACTCTGCTCCAGCTTCCAGCCACCCGTCGACCCGCCTTCAAGTACCGCCCCGGCCAACGCAGCCTTCTCCTGCTGCAACGCCTGTATCTTCTCCTCCACCGTGCCACGGGCAATCAGCTTGTAAACAAACACCGGGTTGTTTTGCCCGATTCGATACGCACGATCGGTTGCCTGATTCTCCACAGCCGGGTTCCACCAAGGGTCGAAGTGGATCACCGTGTCCGCAGCGGTCAGGTTCAAACCGGTACCGCCCGCCTTCAGACTGATCAGAAACAACGGCACCTTGCCACCCTGAAAATCCTTGACCGGTGTGCGCCGATCCGTGGTGTCACCGGTCAGCAGCGAATAGGCAATGTCCCGTTGCTGCAATTCTTCCTCGATCAAAGCGAGCATCGAAGTGAACTGGGAGAACAGCAGGACTCTGCGACCTTCGCCGAGCAGCTCTTCAAGCATCTCCATCAAACTGACCAGCTTGCCGCTGCCGGAACGCAGCGCTTTGGCCGTCATTGGCATCTTGATCAGGCGCAAGTCGCAACAGACCTGCCGCAGCTTGAGCAAGGCATCGAGAATGATGATCTGACTGCGCGCCACACCACTGCGGGCGATTTCGTCGCGCACTTTTTTGTCCATCGCCACGCGAACCGTTTCATAGACATCGCGCTGGCCGTCGCTGAGATCGACCCAATGGACAATTTCGGTTTTCGGCGGCAACTCGGTGGCCACCTGATCCTTTTTACGGCGCAACAGAAACGGCTTGATCCGCGCTGTCAGGTGCTGCATGCGTTGAACATTGCCGTGCTTCTCGATTGGCGTACGGTAATCGCGGTTGAAGGACTTGCTGTCGCCAAGCCAACCGGGCATCAAAAAGTGGAACTGCGACCACAGCTCGCCCAAGTGGTTTTCCAGTGGCGTGCCGCTCAGGCACAAGCGCTGGCGGGCCTGCAGATCACGGGCCGCTTGCGCCGCTTTGCTGATCGGGTTTTTGATGTTCTGCGCTTCGTCGAGAATCAGCACGCTCCACAACTGCGGCTGTAGAACCTCGAGATCCCTCGGCAGCAAAGCGTAAGTGGTCAGCACCAGATCGTATTCAGCCAGATTAGCGAAATCCTTTTGCCGCCCCGTGCCGTGCAGCGCCAAAACTTCCAACTGCGGAGTGAAACGCTCTGCCTCGTCGAGCCAGTTGGGAATCAGGCTGGTCGGCATCACCGCAAGAGCCGGGCAATCGAGGCGACCGGCGTGTTTTTCCGTGAGCAGATGCGCCAAGGTTTGCAGCGTTTTACCCAGCCCCATGTCATCGCCCAGAATGCCGCCGACCTCAAGCTCACGCAGGGTCTGCATCCAGTTCAGGCCTTCGAGCTGATACGGGCGCAGTTGCGCGTTAAGACCGGCCGGCGCAGCGACGTGGGTGCGACTGGAATTCTGCAATCGCTTGGCGAAGGTGCGCAGCCGCTCGCCACCCTGCCAATCCAGCGGCACACCATCAAGCATGCTCAAGCGCGCGGCATCCGGGACACTCAAGCGCAGTGCATCGCCCTGATGACCGCCCAGGTACAACTCGCCCAGCGTGGCCATCAGCGGTTTGACCCGACTCAGCGGTAGCGCGACCTTGGCGCCCGAAGGGTCGCCAAAACCGCTGGGCTTCAGTTCGATCAGGAGTTTTTCGTCATCGCTGCGTTGTGCCAGATTGACCGGGTCAAGCAAGCGCGGCTGGGTGCGCAACAAGTGCAGAAGGATCGGTAGCAAACTGTAGCGCTGGCCATTGACGACGATACCCAACTGCAAATCAAACCACTGATGCCCAGCCTCTTCTTCGACCTCGGCGTACCAATGCTCGACCGGTTGCACATTGAAATGAAAGCCGGGACTCATCTCCACTTCCCAGTTCGAGGCGCGCAACGTGGCAAGCCCTTCGTGCATAAACCCGAGCCAGGCGGAATCATCCGGCAAGGTGAACGTCTCACCGGGACGATCCAGCGAGCTCTTGCGCGTGGCTTTCTTGAAGCCGAGCTTTTGCAGGATCTGGCGCAGTTTCTTTTCCACCGCTGGCTGGCGTTGAATGCGCTGGGTTTCGGTGCCGTTGAGGATCATCACTTCCGGGTTGCGATCCACCGTCGGCTGGCCGTTGTAGGTAAACACCAGGGCGGCGCGGTGCTCCAGAACGTATTCCCAGCGAGACCGCTCACGACCGCTGACGAGGGTCAGTTGCGGCTGCGGAAGTACGTCGTCGATGACTCGTTCGGTCAATCGGTGTGGCGCCGGGATTCTCGTTGCCGCACTCATGCGATGGCTGAACTGCATGGCCTGACGCGCCGGAATGTCCGGCGCCAGCGTCAAATGACTGGCCAGTTTTTCTTCCAGTTCATTGAACAGAGGGCCAATCTGCCGCTGTTCACGATCCAGGTAAAAAAGCGGCTCCAGCGCCAGCACAGTTTCTTGCGCAGCCTCGGCACTGCTCCACTGCGCGCGGAAGCCGCCGTCGGCCTGCTCGGCCCAGGCGAACTGGCCGATGCGTTTCGCGCCCGACACCAACGGTCGCAAATCTTCGAAATCGAGGAACAGCCGCGAGGTGCGCAGGAGCATTTCCAGCAGTTCGGCGCCGCTGCTGCCTTCCAGCGGATAGCCGCTGTAATAGGCGTGATGGGAGTGCATGGCAACCAGCAGCCTGGCGACGCGCAGATCCAGCTCGGACAGGTAGCCGGGCTGACGCATGAGCATTTCCGCCAGCGAATACATTGGTTTGACTTCGCGTAACTCGCCGCTCTTGAGCTGGGAGACCTTGAAAATATCGAGCAGCCACTTGCCGCTCACTGACGTTGGCTTGAGCTTGTAAAACAGGCGCGTGCCTGCGGTTTGTGCGCCTTCTACGGCGGGCTTGGCCGGTACCGGAATTGTCGAAAGCCAATGTTCCAGCGCCCGACCCAGCGGGATCTGTGCGTCACGTTCAGACGCACTATGATCACTGCCCTGCAGGTGATAAAGCACCGCAGCGCAATGCTTGCAGTCGATAGCGACAGGACAGGTGCACAGGCAACGCAAGTTGACGCCCAGCCGATCTTCGGACAGGCAAATGGTTTGTTCATACGCCTGATCTTGCGAACCGACGCAGAACGCCTCGATCTTTCTGTCATCGATCTCGATGATCTCTACCCGATCCTCGGCTGCATAAGCCCGAGCCTTGGCCAGCGCGGTGCTAGTGAATTCCTGAGTCCAGGCCAACGACTTGAGCTGTTCGATGAAAATGCTCATGGGCAGCCCTTAGCTGGCCAACACCCGCGCCAACGTCGACTTCACCTTGCCCATGCCGTCATGCAGCGCCTGCTCGATCTCGGCCATGGTGATCACTTCGGTGGTCTTGCCCGCTGCCGGATTCACCACCAGCGCCAGACAGGCGTAGTCCAGATCCAGCTCGCGGGCCAGTGCCGCTTCCGGCATACCGGTCATGCCGACGATGTCGCAGCCGTCGCGCTCCAGTCGCACGATCTCGGCCACGGTTTCCAGACGCGGGCCCTGGGTGCAGGCGTAAACGCCTTGATCACTGTATTCGCAGCCTTCGGCCGCCAGCGCGGCGATCAATTGCTGACGCAGCGGCTCGCTGTAGGGAAAGCTGAAGTCGATGTGGGTGACATGTTCCAGATCATCGGCGAAAAACGTGTGTTCGCGACCGCTGGTGTAGTCGACGATCTGATGCGGCACGCAGAAATGTCCGGTGCCCATGACCGGGTGAATCCCGCCCACCGCGTTGACCGCGATGATCGCCTCGGCGCCAGCCTGCTTCAGTGCCCACAGGTTGGCGCGGTAGTTGACCTTGTGCGGCGGGAAACGGTGCGGATGGCCGTGACGGGCGAGGAACAGCACTTCCTTGCCGGCGTATTCGCCAATTTGCACGTCGGCCGATGGCGCGCCGTAGGGCGTGTCGACTGCCAGCGACTGGCGAATGGTCAAGCCTTCGAGCTGGGTCAGGCCGGTGCCACCGATGATTGCGTAAACCGTCATAACGAATGAGTCCTTAATCGATCAATTGAGCATCTTTGAGCGCGCCGATGGCGGTAAGCCAGCGCGGGTCCTGACGGTAGTCGGTGCTGGCGAACGCCTGCCCGCGCATCCGCGCAATGCGCGCGGACGGCTTGACCTTCATTCGTTGTGCAGCACTCAGGGCCAGTTCGGCCGCAGCACGGTCGTTGCACACCAGGCCCATGTCGCAACCGGCGCTGAGCGCAGCTTCGATACGGCTGGCGGCATCGCCGACCACGTGGGCACCGGCCATCGACAGGTCGTCACTGAAGATCACGCCGTCGAACTGCAGCTCGCCGCGCAGGATGTCCTGCAACCAGCGACGGGAGAACCCGGCAGGTTGCGAATCGACTTGCGGATAGATGACGTGCGCCGGCATGACCGCCGCCAACTGCTTGCTGAGCCGTGCGAACGGCACGAGGTCATTGGCGCGGATCTCGTCGAGGCTGCGTTCATCGTTCGGGATCGCGACGTGGGAGTCGGCTTCGGCCCAACCGTGACCGGGGAAATGCTTGCCGGTGGCGGCCATGCCGGCACTGTTCATGCCACGGATGAAAGCCCCGGCGAGCAAAGCGGCGCGCTCGGGATCACCCTCGAACGAACGGGTGCCGACCACGGCGCTGCGCTGGTAATCCAGATCCAGCACCGGGGCGAAACTCAGGTCGAGGCCGACCGCCAGCACTTCGGTGGCCATGATCCAGCCACATTGCTCAGCGAGGTATTCGGCATTCGGATTGTCGGCAATGGCACGCATCGCCGGCAGGCGCACGAAGCCTTGGCGCAGGCGCTGCACGCGACCACCTTCCTGGTCCACCGCCAGCAACAGATCCGGGCGAATCGCGCGAATGGCGGCGCTCAGCTCACGCACCTGGCGCGGATGCTCGATGTTGCGGGCAAAAATGATCAGGCCGCCCACTTCGGGCTGGCGCAACAATTGGCGATCCTCGGCCGTCAGCCAGGTACCGGCGACGTCCACCATCAACGAGCCTTGCAGGCCAGCAGTCATAGAGATTCCTTGAAAACGAAAAACCCGTCTCGCACGACATCGCCACCGAGGGCAATGCCCGGCAGGTTGGCGATGGTCAGGGGAAACGGGTTCAAAACGAGAGTCGACATGGGCGGCTAGCTTAGCGGATGTAAACTGCTGCGCCCACCCGTGTGCGGTTAAACCTTGGCGGCCACCGGGGTCGATTTGCTGCGCGGGCGCAGTTGGGCTGTCGCCATGGCCGGGTCGGTGACACCGGTTTCGGCACGCATGCCGGCCGCGAGGAACGGCACCATCAGGCGCATCACCTGCTCGATCGAGGTGTTGACGCCGAAATCGGTCTCGGCAATCGCGCGCAAGGCCTTGATACCCGACATGCTGAACGCAGCAGCGCCGAGCATGAAGTGCACGCGCCAGAACAGCTCGATCGGTGGAATGCGTGGTGCCGCTTCATTGACCAGCAGCATGTAGCGGCGGAATACCTTGCCGTACATATCTTCCAGGTAACGACGCAGGTGGCCCTGGCTCTGGCTGAACGCCAGGCCGAGCAAGCGCATGAAGATCGACAGATCGTTACCACTGCGTGGCTGAACCACCAGCGCCTGTTCAACGAGGATTTCCAGCAGTTCTTCAAGCGTCGGCTTGTTTTCAGGCTTGGCCTGACGCCGCTCCAGCTCTTTGTCGAGGCTGATGCAGAACGGCCCGAGGAAGCGCGAGAAAACCGCCTGGATCAGCGCTTTCTTGGAGCCGAAATGATAGTTCACCGCGGCCAGGTTGACGCCGGCCTTGCTGGTGATCAAACGCAATGAGGTTTCGGCGAAACCTTTCTCCGCGAACAACTGCTCGGCAGCATCAAGAATGCGTTCAACGGTTTCCGACTGGGCCATGGCTACTCCGCCTGACAAACACTTGTTTGAAACATACGTTTCAGCCTGTGCCTTGTCAAGCCTGCCAGTTCGTTTTGGGAATGGTCGGTCAGCTATTTAACCACACTCGCCCGCCCCATTTATAAGCACGACCACCGACCGTCCGGCGGCCTGCAAAAAAACGGGCATTGCCAAGACCGCTTCACTGTATATAATCCCAGTCACTGTATAAAAAGACAGAGCGATCAATATGCTAAAGCTGACGCCACGCCAAGCCGAGATTCTGGCCTTTATCAAACGCTGCCTCGAAGACAACGGCTACCCGCCAACCCGCGCGGAAATCGCTCAGGAGCTGGGCTTCAAATCGCCGAACGCGGCCGAAGAACATCTCAAGGCCCTCGCACGCAAAGGCGCCATCGAGATGACCCCGGGCGCCTCGCGCGGCATTCGCATCCCGGGCTTCGAAGCCAAGGCTGACGACTCCACCCTGCCGATCATTGGCCGGGTCGCCGCAGGCGCACCGATCCTCGCGCAGCAGCACATCGAAGAATCCTGCAACATCAACCCGGCTTTCTTCCATCCCCGCGCCGACTACCTGCTGCGCGTGCACGGCATGAGCATGAAGGACATCGGCATCTTCGACGGTGACCTGCTGGCGGTGCATACCACTCGCGAGGCACGCAATGGTCAGGTCGTCGTGGCACGTATCGGTGATGAAGTGACCGTCAAGCGCTTCAAGCGCGAAGGCAGCAAAGTCTGGCTGATTGCTGAAAACCCCGAGTTCGCCCCTATCGAAGTCGACCTGAAAGATCAGGAACTGGTGATCGAAGGCTTGAGTGTCGGCGTAATCCGCCGCTAAAGGAGGCTTTATGCAGTTCCCACACACACCTCAGCAAACACAACTGCCTTTATTCGAAGCGTTTCTGGCACAACCGATGGCGCCGACCCTGAAAGACGTGGTCGAGCGCCCCTGGAATGCCGAACCGGAAGTATTCAGTGAGCTGTCACTGCGCGGTGCGGCGGGGAACTGCCTGAACCTGCTCGCCCCGATCCTTCGCGAACTGAGCGAAGATCAGGACGCACGCTGGCTGACGCTGATCGCCCCTCCCGCCAGCCTGACCCAGACCTGGCTGCGCGAGGCCGGCCTTAACCGCGAGCGCATTCTGCTGCTGCAACCCCGGGGCGCGCAAAGTGCTCAGCAACTGGCCTGCGAAGCACTGCGTCTGGGTCGAAGCCATACGGTCGTGACCTGGCTCAACCCAATGAACACCGGTGCACGGCAACAACTGATCAGCGCTGCACGCACGGGCGACGCTCAGAGCCTGAACATTCGATTGGGTTGATTCACTTGTAACGCGCGCTGTGTGAAGCGCATGGCTTCTCCAAGGACAGAGAAGCCGACTTGATGCGGTATCGGCAAACGCCGAAAGGCAGGGGATCAGTGAAGAACCCGCGGCCCCTCTTCCTTATCAAACTCGCCTTCAACCATACGACCGGCCATCTGCACGCCGACGCTCAACATCGCCTTGGCGATTTCCACGTGCTGGCCTTGCAGGAACGCCTTGGCATCCTCGGAGAAATCCAGCGTCACCAGAGAACCCTCGTCCTCAGCCCTGCGCAGTTCGATTCGGCCGTCTGGTAACTCGACAATTTCTAGAAAGGACGTTGGCATATAGGTCTGTTCTCCACGAAAGGCAGGGATTATATAGACATCATTCAGGCTTCGCTCGGGATCTTGACCAGCAGCATGTTTCAGATTGCCACCGCGTCAATTGTCCTCAGCACTCATTCAAGCCTTCGCGAAAACGGATGGCCAGACCCTTGAGGTTCTGCCGCCAGCTCTCCAGTTCTTCGCGACTCAACTCCTGCGGCTCCTCTGTTTCATCCAGATTAACGGCCTGAATCAGTGGCTGGGTCACATCACCCTTTGGCTTGTGTGGCACTCGTGGTGGCTGGAACATCGCCGAATGCGCCACCAGCAGTTTCGCCAACCAGGTTCCAGGATTGCCCGCCAGCTCAACCATCTCGGCCAGCTCCGGGATCGCAATCGACTCCAGCACCTCGGGAGTCAGCAGCGTCTCTGCCCGCGGCGCATTGGCCTGAGGCAGACGGTAGAAACCGGCGATCTCATGGCACAGCCCCAGAAGCGCGCCGTAGAGGTGAAACAACGCCGATTCACGTCCAGCCTGAATCAACGCCAACGAGTTCATCGCCCGCCCTTCTTCGGCGCGAGCCAGAGCTTCCAGCGACAGGCCAGCGAAATAGATCTTCTGATTGGTGCGGGTATAGAGTTCGTGCGCCATGCCGGCAGTCTCCACAGCGAAATAATTGCGTCACACAGGCCGGACAGTGTCATAGATCAGCCGATCCCACCGCAAGCACAAAACAAAAAGGCCGCATGAAAACCCTAGGGTCATCAATGCGGCCTTTTGTGTATCGGACTAACGCTTACTCAGCCTTGGCTTTCGTGCGCTTGTCTTCAACTGTCCACTTGCCACCGTCGTAGTATGCTTTCCAGCCGGTAGGCTTGCCGTCGACCTCGGTCTGCACGTATTGCTCCTTGGTCTTGCGGCTGTAACGGATAACCGCAGGCAGACCATCAGGATCCTTCTTCGGCGCTTCGCACAGGAAGTGGTACTTCGGATCGATCTCGTCCTTGTGCGGCAAAATCTCGATCACCAGCGGAGCACGAGTCTCGCGGTTTTTCGGGAACTGACTGGCCGCCAGGAACAGACCGGAAGCACCGTCGCGCAGGATGTAGGTGTCGTTGACCTTTTCGCATTTGAGCTCAGGCATCTTCACCGGATCCATCTTCGGCGGCGCCGCATCACCGCTCTTCAGCAGTTTGCGGGTGTTCTTGCAGGTCGGGTTGGTGCAACCAAAGAACTTGCCGAAACGGCCGGTCTTGAGCTGCATCTCGCTGCCGCACTTGTCGCATTCCAGGCTAGGACCTTCATAGCCCTTGATGCGGTAGTTGCCCTCTTCGATTTCGTAGCCAGCGCAATCCGGGTTGTTGCCGCAGATGTGCAACTTGCGCTTCTCGTCGAGCAGATAGGCGTCCATCGCCGTGCTGCAGATCGGGCAGCGATGCTTGCCGCGCAGTACCAGCGATTCCGACTCGCCTTCATCATCCGCAGCAATCTCGTCGCCCGGCACCAGGTTGACGGTGGCCTTGCAGCGTTCTTTCGGCGGCAGGCTGTAGCCCGAGCAACCGAGGAACACACCGGTCGAAGCAGTACGGATCTGCATCGGACGACCACAAGTCGTGCACGGAATGTCGGTCATGACCGGCTGGTTGGCACGCATGCCGCTGTCCGGATTCTCCGCCACTTCAAGCTTCTTCTTGAAGTCACCGTAGAACTCATCCAGCACGTTTTTCCAGTCGCGCTCGCCTTGAGCCACGTCATCGAGGTTCTCTTCCATGCCGGCGGTGAAACCGTAGTCCATGAGATTCGAGAAGCTTTCCGACAGACGCTCGGTGACGATGTCACCCATCTTTTCCGAATAGAAACGACGGTTGTGCAGGGTCACGTAGCCGCGATCCTGAATGGTCGAAATGATCGCTGCGTAGGTCGAAGGACGACCGATACCGCGCTTTTCCATTTCCTTGACCAGACTGGCTTCGGAGTAACGCGCCGGCGGCTTGGTGAAGTGCTGGGACGGATCAAGCTTGATCAGCTTCATCACGTCGCCCTGTGCCATGTCCGGCAGAACGTCGTCATCGCCAGGCTTGGCGATCTGCGGCATAACGCGGGTGTAACCGTCGAACTTGAGGATACGGCCCTTGGCGCGCAGCTCGAAGTCGCCAGCACCTACGCTGACGGTGGTCGACAGGTATTGCGCCGGCAGCATCTGGCAAGCGAGGAACTGGCGCCAGATCAGCTCATAGAGGCGCTCAGCATCACGCTCCATACCCGCCAGCTTGCTCGGCGTGGTGTTGGCGTCAGAAGGACGAATCGCTTCGTGAGCCTCTTGTGCGCCTTCTTTGCTGCTATAGACGTTTGGCGTTTCCGGCAGGTACTTCTTGCCGAACTCGTCTTCGATGTAGGTACGCGCCATCGTCACGGCATCGGCCGAGAGGTTGGTCGAGTCGGTACGCATATAAGTGATGTAGCCGGCTTCATACAGACGCTGGGCCATCATCATGGTTTTCTTCACGCCGAAGCCCAGGCGGTTGCTCGCGGCCTGCTGCAGAGTAGACGTGATGAACGGCGCCGAAGGCTTGCTGCTGGTCGGCTTGTCTTCGCGCTTGACGATGCTGTAGCTGGAAGACTTGAGTTTCTCCAGCGCGGCCATGGCCTGAGCTTCGTTGAGCGGCTTGAAGGCTTCGCCTTTCTCGCGAGCTACTTCGAAACGCACGGTCGAGCCTTTGGTGGTGCCGAGATCGGCATGCACTTCCCAGTACTCTTCCGGGTTGAACGCACGGATTTCACGCTCACGCTCGACTACCAGCTTCACGGCAACCGATTGCACGCGACCGGCGGACAGGCCACGGGCGATTTTCGACCACAGCAGTGGCGAGACCATGTAGCCCACGACGCGGTCAAGGAAGCGCCGCGCCTGCTGAGCGTTTACACGATCGATGTCCAGTTCGCCAGGCTCCGAAAAGGCTTCCTGAATCGCCTTCTTGGTGATTTCGTTGAACACCACGCGCTTGTAGCGGCTGTCATCACCACCGATGGCTTCGCGCAGGTGCCAGGCAATGGCTTCCCCCTCGCGATCCAAGTCGGTTGCGAGATAGATGGTGTCAGCATCCTTGGCGAGCCGGCGCAGCTCTTCGATGACCTTCTCTTTGCCTGGGAGGATCTCGTACTTGGCTTTCCAGCCATGATCGGGATCGACACCCATGCGCGAGACCAACTGCTTGCGCGCTTTCTCTTTCGGCGTGAGCACCGGCCCTTCGCCCGCGGCAGCCTTGCCGCGCTTGGCGGCAGGCTCTTTGCTGGCGCTAGCCGAACCGCTGGTGGGCAGGTCTCGGATATGGCCGATACTCGACTTCACCACGTATTGGTTGCCCAGATACTTGTTGATGGTCTTGGCCTTAGCCGGGGATTCCACAATGACCAGCGATTTGCCCATGGATCAGAAAATTCCTGAATTCTAGAAGTGAAAGGCGGTTGGCGCCTGACGCGGCACCGCTATATATAGTGGCTACAAGGTGAGGTCAAGCACAGGGTTCTGTGCGCACTCGCCTTATGCCTTGGAAAAAAGGCTCGGTTCGGCTTGCACCAAAGCAAAGCGTGGCACCTGCTCGCCGTCAACCTCGACTGACTCGACGAACATGCTCAAAGGGCGCACCCAAAAGCCGTAATCGCCATACAGGGCTTGGTAAAAGACCACTTCTTCTTCGGTCTCGGAATGCCGCGCGACACTGAATACGCGGTACTGCGGACCTTTGTAATGTTGGTAGAGCCCAGGTTGTATCGGCATGTTTTGGCCCTCACTCAAATTTTTTCAAAATAAATACAAAAATAAATCCACAAAAACAAAAACCGGGGCACTTGGCCCCGGCTTCCATCGACGAGACGCTTAAACGCGTTCGAAGACGGTGGAGATGCCTTGGCCGAGACCAATGCACATAGTGGCCACCCCGAAGGTGCCGCTATTCTGCTTCATCACGTTCAGCAAGGTGCCGGAGATACGGGCACCGGAGCAACCGAACGGGTGACCCAGAGCGATCGCGCCGCCGTGCAGGTTAACCTTCTCGTTCATCTTGTCGAGTACTTTCAGATCTTTCAGCACTGGCAGGGCCTGTGCAGCGAAAGCTTCGTTGAGCTCGAAGAAGTCGATATCGTTGATGCCCAGGCCCGCACGCTTCAGGGCTTTTTGTGTAGCCGGCACTGGACCATAGCCCATGATTGCCGGATCCACACCCGCCACTGCCATCGAACGGATCACGGCCATTGGCTGGATCCCCAGGTCCTGCGCACGCTGCGCCGACATCACGATCATGCACGAAGCACCATCGGTGATCTGCGACGAGGTACCTGCAGTCACGGTGCCGCCCTTTGGATTGAAGGCAGGCTTGAGGGCCGCCAGGCTTTCCAGGGTGGTTTCCGGACGAATGGTTTCGTCGTAGTCGAACAGCTTCAGGAAGCCGTTTTCATCGTAGCCCTGCATCGGGATGATTTCGTCTTTGAACTTGCCTTCCACCGTCGCTTTATGGGCGAGCTGGTGGGAGCGCACGCCAAAGGCATCCTGCTGCTCACGGGTGATGCCGTGCATCTTGCCGAGCATTTCAGCGGTCAGGCCCATCATGCCCGAGGCTTTCGCTGCGTACAGCGACATGTGCGGGTTCGGATCGACACCGTGCATCATGCTCACGTGGCCCATATGCTCGACGCCGCCAACCACGAACACGTCACCGTTACCGGTCATGATCGCTTGCGCAGCAGTGTGCAGAGCACTCATCGACGAGCCGCACAGACGGCTGACAGTCTGGCCGGCCGAGGTGTGCGGGATCTGGGTCATCAGCGACGCCATGCGCGCGATGTTCCAGCCCTGCTCCAGGGTCTGGTTGACGCAGCCCCAGATCACGTCCTCGACTTCAGCAGGATCGACCTTGGAGTTGCGTTCCAGCAATTTGCTGATCAGGTGCGCCGACATGTCTTCGGCGCGGGTGTTGCGGTGCATGCCGCCCTTGGAGCGGCCCATCGGAGTACGACCGAAGTCGACAATCACGACGTCTCTAGGATTCAAGCTCATAAGTTCACTCTCACTCTAGTTGGGGGCGCTTAACCGAAGAAGCTCTGGCCGTTTTTGGCCATTTCGCGCAGCTTCGCGGTCGGGTGGTACAGCGCGCCCAAATCAGCGTACTGGTCAGCCAGGGCAACGAACTCGGCAACACCGATCGAATCGATGTAGCGCAGCGCACCGCCACGGAATGGAGGGAAACCGATACCGTAGACCAGACCCATGTCGGCTTCGGCGGCGGTTTCAACGATGCCATCTTCCAGGCAACGCACGGTTTCCAGGCACAGCGGGATCATCATCCAGTTGATGATGTCTTCGTCAGTGACTTCGCGCTGCTCGTAGACGATCGGCTTGAGCACTTCCAGTACCGACGGATCGGCGACTTTCTTCTGCTTGCCTTTCTTGTCGGCCTCGTAGGCGTAGAAGCCCTTGCCGTTCTTCTGGCCCAGGCGCTTGGCTTCGTAGAGCACGTCGATGGCCGAACGACGGTCATCCTTCATGCGATCCGGGAAGCCTTCTGCCATTACGTCACGACCATGGTGACCGGTGTCGATGCCGACCACGTCCATCAGGTACGCCGGGCCCATCGGCCAGCCGAATTTTTCCATGACCTTGTCGATACGGACGAAGTCCACACCGGCACTGACCAGTTTGGCGAAACCGCCGAAGTACGGGAACAGTACACGGTTGACCAGGAAGCCCGGGCAGTCGTTGACGACGATCGGGTTCTTGCCCATTTTCTTGGCGTAGGCAACGGTGGTGGCAACAGCCAGCTCGCTGGACTTCTCGCCACGGATCACTTCCACCAGCGGCATCATGTGCACCGGGTTGAAGAAGTGCATGCCAACGAAGTTTTCCGGACGCTTGAGGGCCTTGGCCAGCAGGCTGATGGAAATGGTCGAGGTGTTGGACGCGAGGATGGTGTCCTCTTTGACCTGGCCTTCGACTTCAGCCAGCACGGCTTGCTTGACCTTCGGGTTCTCGACCACGGCTTCAACAACCAGATCGACGTGACCGAAGTCGCCGTAGGACAAGGTCGGACGAATGCCGTTGAGTACTTCAGCCATTTTCGCGGCGGTCATGCGACCTTTGTCAACGCGGCCAACCAGCAGTTTGGCAGCTTCGGCCAGCCCCTGCTCGATACCGTGCTCGTTGATGTCCTTCATCAGGATCGGCGTACCTTTGGAGGCCGACTGATAAGCAATACCGCCACCCATGATGCCGGCGCCCAATACAGCAGCCTGCTTCACGTCCTTGGCGATTTCGTCGTAGGCCTTGGCCTTTTTCTTCAGCTCCTGATCGTTCAGGAACAGACCGATCAAGCTCTGCGCTGCAGAGGTCTTGGCCAGTTTGACGAAACCGAAGGCTTCGACTTCCAGCGCCTTGTCACGACCGAAGTTCGCGGCTTTCTGGATGGTCTTGATCGCTTCAACCGGCGCCGGGTAGTTCGGGCCAGCTTGACCGGCAACGAAACCTTTGGCGGTTTCGAAAGCCATCATTTGTTCAATGGCGTTCAACTTGAGTTTTTCAAGTTTTGGCTGACGCTTGGCCTTGAAGTCGAACTCGCCGGAAATGGCGCGTTTGATCAGTTCAAGGGCAGCTTCCTGCAGCTTCTCCGGAGCAACCACGGCGTCGACGGCGCTGACTTTCAGGGCGTCTTCAGGGCGGTTTTCCTTGCCGGCGGCAATCCACTCGATGGCGTTATCGACGCCGATCAGGCGTGGCAGACGCACGGTACCGCCGAAGCCTGGGTAGATGCCCAGTTTGACTTCCGGCAGGCCGATCTTGGCCTTGGTCGACATGACGCGGTAGTCCGCCGCCAGGCACATTTCCAGACCGCCACCCAGGGCGATGCCGTTGATGGCTGCTACGGTCGGAACGTTGAGGTCTTCGAAATCGCTGAAGATCTTGTTGGCTTCGAGATTGCCAGCAACCAGCTCGGCATCCGGCAGCTTGAAGTTGTCGACAAATTCGGTGATGTCGGCGCCGACGATGAACACGTCCTTGCCACTGCTGACGATCACGCCCTTGATCGAAGCATCTGCCTTGATGGCGTCTACGGCCTGACGCAGTTCGTTCAGGGTAAGACGGTTGAACTTGTTGACGGACTCACCCTTGAGGTCGAATTTCAATTCGACGATGCCACTTTCAAGAGCTTTAACCGTGATGGCTTTACCTTCGTAAATCATCAACTGATCTCCACGATATGGAAGCTGAACAGTACACGTCGGACGCAGGTAAACGGCTCGGCAGGACGCTTTTTCGTCGATGCTGACGCCAATCCACCCGGCACACCCGCCAACGCGATAGTCGGGATTCTGTAGGAGCAGTCTGTAAGACAAACGCTCAATTCATACGCCCGTTTGATTTGGGTACGTCACCTTCACGGAATTTCCAACAATTGTCAATCGCCCAAAATACGGGTTGAAATGCGACTTTGCGGTCACTTCCGTCGCACGCAGAGCTGCAACACGGCGCTGCATGCAAAGCCATTCATAGAATCAATAGTTAGAAAAGTCGCCCTAATTCGCAGCGAGCCTTGTTTAACAGGCTACGCTGGCTGGACTAAAGGGAGATTCGTTGACCGCGCAAAATCGAATCAGCGATAAAAACAGTTACCGGCCTGCCTGGCCAACCCCGCCCGATGAATCATGTCGGGCTTTTTATTGCTCGTCTGCCGGACGCTCCCCACCATTGCAGTGGGAAAAGTCCGCGAGTCACGCCAGCGCTTTCAGAGTCGCATCAATATCCTGCAAAACCGTCGCTTCGCCCTTCTCACCCCAGTACAAGGCGATCATCTGCTTGTCTGCCTCGACCTTGAAGACGTTGCCTGGCAACTTTTCGAAATGATTGAGCAGCGCCCGGTCTTCGCAGACTTCCTGCCATTGATTGACCCACACACCAGGCGATTTCTGCCAGTAGGTCCAGCACGCTGGCTGACTGCCACGCCGCGGTCGATGATATTGCGCACATGGACTCGGAGGCTCCTGAGACAGCCAGTGCGGCCACTCCTGAGGCGCCAGCTGCATGGCCAGCCCGATGCGCCGCGCCTCCATGCGCAGGGCCATCCGGCCGCTCTGCACGCGCGATGGGCGCAACCATGCCAGTGGACTCAGAACCACCAGCAGGATTGACACCACTAACCAGACCGTCATATCTCTACTCCCGACTTATAGGTGAGCGCATTGTGTCACTTTGGAACCAATGCGCTTGAAACCAGCCATACTTAACAATATTGAACCGTCACGAGGAGCACCTCATGCCCTACTCCCATATCCTGGTCGCCGTAGATCTGACCGAAGAGTGCGACCCAGTGATCCACCGCGCCCGAGAGCTGTCGGTGAGCAATGGCGCCAAGCTGTCGCTGGTGCATATCGTCGAACCAATGGCGATGGCGTTCGGCGGCGATGTGCCGATGGATCTGTCACAACTGCAACAGCAACAGTTCGATCAGGCCAAGGAGCGTCTTGAGCGCCTGAAAGCCAAATACTCAGAACTTGAAGGCGCCAACTGCCATCTGACCTATGGCCAGCCACGTCAGGAAATCCATCATTTCGCCAAGGAAAACCATTGCGATCTGATCGTGGTCGGCAGCCATGGCCGTCATGGCTTGGCATTGCTGCTCGGTTCCACGGCCAATGACGTGCTACACGGCGCGCCTTGCGATGTCCTCGCCGTTCACCTGATCAAACGCTGAAACACTGTTCATTGTGGGAGCGAGCCTGCTCGCGAAGGCGTCGGCACATTCAGCATTAATGCCGCCTGACACACCGCATTCGCGAGCAGGCTCGCTCCCCCATTAGGTCTCCACCCGCATATGAAAAGCCCGGCGCTCATCACTGAGCGCCGGGCTTTTTTGTTACCGGATCAATCAGGCATCCAGCTCGGCCCAACGCTCAACCAATGCATCCAGCTCAGCCTGCAATTGCTCCAGCGAAGCAATCACCTTGGCCGTCTCTGCCGCAGGGCGCTGATAGAAGCCAGCTTCAGCCATTTCGGCTTCCACGGCAGCAATCTGCTGTTCCTTCGCGTCGATATCGCCCGGTAACGCTTCCAGCTCGCGCTGCAGCTTGTAGCTCAGCTTCTTCTTGGCAACCGGTGCGGCAGCAGGCGCAGCAACCACAGCAGGCTCAGCGGTCACCACCGCTGAATTCAGGTCAGCCTTGCCCGACTTGCTCTCGGTCACGCCCAGCAGGCGCGGCGAGCCGCCCTGACGGATCCAGTCCTGATAGCCACCGACATATTCACGAACCTTGCCTTCACCTTCGAAGACCAGGGTGCTGGTGACCACGTTGTCGAGGAATGCCCGGTCGTGGCTGACCATCAGTACAGTGCCGTTGAAGGTCAGCAGCACCTCTTCGAGCAGTTCGAGGGTTTCCACGTCGAGGTCGTTGGTCGGCTCGTCGAGTACCAGCAGGTTCGCCGGTTTGCTGAACAGTTTCGCCAGCAACAAGCGTGCACGCTCGCCACCGGACAGCGCCTTGACCGGCGTGCGGGCACGCTGCGGGCTGAACAGGAAGTCGCCAAGGTAGCTCAGCACGTGGCGGCTCTGGCCGTCGATGTCGATGAAATCGCGACCTTCGGCGACGTTGTCGATCACGGTCTTTTCCAGATCCAGCTGATGACGCAACTGGTCGAAGTAGGCCACGTCGATCCGGGTGCCCTCTTCCACTTTGCCGCTGGTCGGTTGCAGACCGTTGAGCATCAGCTTGAGCAGGGTGGTCTTGCCAGTACCGTTGGCGCCGAGCAGACCGATACGGTCGCCGCGCTGCAGGACCATCGAGAAGTCCTTGATCAGGAACGGGCCGTCCGGGTGATGGAAGCTGACATTTTCCAGCACCATCACTTGCTTGCCGGACTTGTCGGCGGTTTCCAGCTGGATGTTGGCCTTGCCGGTGCGTTCGCGACGTTCGCTGCGCTCAACACGCAGGGCTTTCAGGGCGCGCACGCGGCCTTCGTTACGGGTACGACGGGCCTTGATGCCCTGACGAATCCACACTTCTTCCTGGGCCAGACGCTTGTCGAACAGCGCGTTGGCGGTTTCTTCAGCGGCCAGCGCGGCCTCTTTGTGTACCAGGAAGCTGGCGTAGTCGCCGTTCCAGTCGATCAGGCCGCCGCGATCCAGTTCGAGGATGCGCGTGGCAAGGTTTTGCAGGAAGGAACGGTCGTGCGTGATGAACAGCACGGCGCCCTGGAAATCCTTGAGTGCTTCTTCGAGCCAGGCGATCGCACCGATGTCCAGGTGGTTGGTCGGTTCGTCGAGCAACAGCAGATCCGGTTCGGACACCAGCGCCTGCGCCAGCAGCACGCGACGACGCCAGCCGCCGGACAACTCGGCGAGGGTCTTGTCGGCCGGCAGTTGCAGGCGACTCAGGGTGCTGTCGACCAGGGTCTGCAAGCGCCAGCCATCACGGGCTTCGAGGTCGTGCTGAACGTGCATCAGCTTGTCCAGGTCGGCATCGGTGACGATGTTCTGGCTCAGGTGATGGTATTCGGCGAGCAAGGCGCCAACACCGTCGAGACCCTCGGCAACCACGTCGAACACAGTCCGTCCGTCGGCCACAGGCAATTCTTGCGGCAACTCGCCAATTTTCAGACCGGGGGCACGCCACACCGAGCCGTCATCGGGCTTCTGGTCGCCCTTGACCAGTTTCATCATGCTGGACTTGCCAGTGCCGTTGCGGCCGATGATGCACACCCGCTCACCACGGGCGATCTGCCAGGACACCTTGTCCAACAACGGCATCGCGCCGAATGCAAGGGACACATCGCTGAATTTGAGCAGGGTCATGAGCTTCTCCAAAAACCGGGCGCGCATTCTACCTGAGTTAGGCCCTCAACAGGCCGGCAATTTGTCTGTCGAAGCACTCTGCACAACATTTGTTGCGAACTTGTGCTGCGAGACCGGCAAAGCTTTCGCCGGTTGCTGGCAAAAGGCTAAGCTACAGACAATTCAGTGCTGGCTGCGGCCGGTGCTTGTCATGATTTCTCTGCCCGGATGTCTCATGCGCAGTCGCCTTTTCAGTGTCTTGTCCTGTTTGCTACTTACCGCCGCTGCCGCTCAATCCGCCCAGGCGGTGGACCTGTCCACCCAACGCCAGTATTACGATGAAGCCAAGCGCGCCCTGGCCAAGGGCGATACCGGCCCGTACTTCCGTTACAGCCAGGCCCTGGCCGATTATCCGCTGGAACCGTACCTGGCCTACGACGAACTGACCGCACGTCTAAAGACCGCGAGCAACGCCGAGATCGAGAAATTTCTCGCCGAACACGGTGACCTGCCTCAGGCCAACTGGATGAAACTGCGCTGGTTGCGCTGGCTCGCCGACCGTGGTGACTGGGCAACCTTCGTCAAGTATTACGACCCGAAACTCAATTTCACCGAACTGGACTGCCTGAATGCGCAGTACCAGATCAGCAGCGGCCACAAAGCCGATGGTTACGCCAACGCCGACAAACTGTGGCTGACCGGCAAATCGCAACCGGCGGCCTGTGACGGACTGTTCGGGATCTGGGCCGCCGACGGCCAGTTGACCGAACAGAAACGCTGGGAACGCACCAAACTCGCAGCCCAGGCGCGCAACTATCCATTGGCCAACAGTCTGGTCAACGGCCTGACCACCCTCGCCCCGCGCGGTCGCTTGCTGGTGGATGTGGCGCAGAAACCCGAGCTGCTCAACCAGCCGTCGCGCTTCACCCCGGCCGACGAGCCGATGTCCGACGTGGTCAGCCTCGGCCTGCGCCGCCTCGCCCGTCAGGATCCGGATAAGGCCATGGCCCTGCTCGACGGTTACGCCAGCAGCATGCATTTCTCCCGTGACGAGAAAGTCGCGATTGCCCGGGAAATCGGCCTGACCCTGGCCCGGCGTTTCGACAGCCGTGCGCTTGACGTGATGACCAAATACGATCCTGAGCTGCGTGACAACACCGTTTCCGAATGGCGCCTGCGTTTGCTGTTGCGTCTGGCACGCTGGGACGATGCGTATCAGTTGACGCGTCGTCTGCCGCAGGATCTGGCGACCACCAACCGCTGGCGTTACTGGCAGGCCCGCAGCCTGGAACTGGCACAGCCACAGAACCCGGAAGCACAGACGCTGTACAAGAATCTGGCGAAGGAACGCGATTTCTATGGCTTCCTCGCCGCCGACCGCTCGCAACTGCCTTACTCGCTGATGAACAAGCCGCTGGTACTCAGTCAGGCCACCATCAACAAGGTGCGCAACACCCCCGGCGTGCGTCGCGCCCTGGAATTCCATGCCCGCGGGCAGATCGTCGACGGTCGCCGCGAGTGGTATCACGTCAGCCGTCATTTCAATCGTGACGAAATGGTCGCCCAGGCCAGACTGGCCTACGACCTGAAATGGTACTTCCCGGCCATTCGCACCATCAGTCAGGCGCAATACTGGGACGACCTGGACATCCGTTTCCCGATGGCGCACCGCGACACCCTCGTGCGTGAAGCCAAGACGCGTGGACTGCATTCGAGCTGGGTGTTCGCCATCACCCGTCAGGAAAGTGCGTTCATGGACGACGCCCGCTCCGGCGTCGGCGCCAGCGGCCTGATGCAACTGATGCCGGGCACCGCCAAGGAAACCGCGCGCAAGTTCAGCATCCCGCTGGCTTCGCCACAGCAAGTGCTCGACCCAGACAAGAACATCCAGCTCGGCGCCGCTTACCTGAGCCAGGTGCACAGCCAGTTCAACGGAAACCGCGTCCTCGCCTCCGCTGCCTACAACGCCGGCCCCGGTCGCGTCCGTCAGTGGCTGCGCGGCGCCGATCACCTGAGCTTCGACGTGTGGGTGGAAAGCATCCCGTTCGACGAAACCCGCCAGTACGTGCAGAACGTGCTGTCGTATTCGGTGATCTACGGCCAGAAACTCAACTCGCCGCAACCGCTGGTGGATTGGCATGAGCGGTATTTTGATGATCAGTGATTACACGGCTGACAGCGCGTAATGAAAAATGCCCTTATCCCAAGACAAGGGCATTTTTTATGTGCGCTGCCGGGTCGATCACTTAGTCGATTACAGGTTCGGTGACGGAGTTAGTTGTAGCGCCGTGACCATCATTGAACTGCAACGACGCCAGCCGCGCGTACAGCGGATTGCTCACGATCAGCTCCTGATGCGTACCGATCGCCACCAGTTTGCCCTGATCCATTACCGCGATCCGGTCGGCGTTTTTCACCGTGGCCAGGCGATGCGCAATCACCAGCGTGGTGCGGTTTTGCATCAGGCTGGGCAGAGCTTCCTGAATCAAGTGCTCACTCTGCGCATCGAGGGCGCTGGTGGCTTCGTCCAGCAACAGGATCGGTGCATCCACCAGCAACGCGCGGGCGATCGCCAAGCGCTGACGCTGGCCACCAGAAAGGCCGAGGCCGCCATCGCCCAGATGCGTCTGGTAACCGTTGGGCATTTTCTCGATGAAGTCATGGGCATGGGCGATTCGCGCCGCTTCCTTGACCTGCTCCAGCGTCGCGCCGGCATTACCGTAACGAATATTCTCTTCGACGCTGCCGAAAAACAGCGCAGGCGATTGCGAGACCAAGGCGAAATTACGGCGCAGATCCAGCGGATCGAGACTGCTCAGCGGCACACCGTCGATCAGGATCCGCCCTTCAAGCGGGTCATAGAAGCGCAGCAGCAGGTCGTACACCGTGGACTTGCCGGCGCCGGACGGTCCCACCAGCGCCAGCGTCTCGCCGGCCTTGATGGTCAGAGTCAGACCGTTGACAGCGTAGCTTTCGGGACGCGAAGGATAGGAAAAGCGCACATCCTGCAATTGCAGTTCGCCCTTGATCCGTTCCGGCAAGGTCACCAGTCCGGTAGTCGGTGGCAGGATGATGTTCTGCGAACCCAGCAGTTCGGCGATCCGTTCGGCGGCACCCGCCGCACGCTGCAATTCACCGATCACCTCGCTCAGGGTACCGATGGCACTGCCGACGATCAGGCTGTAGAAGACGAACGCTGCCAGTTCACCACCGGTGATTCGACCGGCAATCACGTCCATGCCGCCCACCCACAACATCACCGCCACCGCGCCCAGCACCAGAACGATCACCATGGTGATCATCCAGGAACGCTGAAAAATACGTTTACGCGCCGTGTCGAATGCGTCCTCGACCGTTGACGCGAAACGTCGCTCATCCTGCACCTGATGGTTGTAGGCCTGCACGGTCTTGATCTGACCCAGGGTTTCGGAAACGTAGCTGCCGATATCCGCGACCCGGTCCTGGCTCAGCCGCGACAGATTGCGCACGCGCCGACCGAAAATCAGAATGGGAGCAACCACGAACGGCAAGGCAATCACCACGATGCTGGTGAGTTTCGGGTTGGTGACGAACAGCAGGACCACCCCGCCGATCACCATCAACAGGTTGCGTAGAAACATCGAGAGTGACGAACCGATCACCGATTGCAGCAACGTCGTATCAGCGGTCAGTCGCGACTGAATTTCCGAACTGCGGTTGTTCTCGTAGAAACCGGGGTGCAAGTACACCAGATGGTTGAACACCTCGCGCCGGATATCCGCCACGCAGCGCTCACCGATCCACGACACCCAGTAAAACCGCGCGAACGTGCCGATCGCCAGGCCAAGCACCATCAACATGAAGATGCCGATGCTCTGGTTCAGTTGGTGCGGCGACTGCGTCATGAAGCCCCGATCGACCAGCAACTTGATCCCCTGCCCCATCGACAACGTGACGGCCGCGGTGACGATCAACGCCAACAGCGCACCACAAACTTGCCAACGGTAAGGCGCCAGAAATCGACTGGTCAGACTCAGCGCTCGACGGTGCCGGGAGGAAAGCTTCGAGATCATTCAGGTACACATCCGTGTTGGTGAAAGGGCTAGCCTAAACCTTCTATGGGGCGCAACTCTGTAAATCACAATGAGTCAGGTTAAATATGCCCCCAAAGACTAGGCCATAGTTGCTATTGGTCTAATGTCCCGGTTGAGACAAGCGGTCATTTCTGTTGGAGTGGAGGTGCCGCTTTTGACAGACCCAAAGGTGTTGTCACAGCCTGGTCACGTGGCGGTTTTAATCTACGCGTACAACCTGATGAGGAGACAGGCCATGTCCTTGCAACACAGCAGCGAAGACAAGATTCAAGTGATCCGCACCAAGCCCGGCCAACCTCTGGGTTGCTCCATTATTGACAAGGATGGGCGTGAAGTACCGATCACTGAAGACATGATCCAGAACGCATGCCGCGAACTGGAGAAGCGATTGGTCAAGCCTGCCGAACAAAAGTGATATAGCCACCGTCTTCCTGACCCGGCCCCTTTTGGCCGGGTTTTTTCTGCCTGCCAATCAGACCGCAGTGCGCCCTTCGCGAGCAGGCTCGCTCCCACAGGAGATCTTCAGTTAATGAGAGATCCATGTGGGAGCGAGCCTGCTCGCGAAAAAGGCCGACTCGGTTCTAGACAGCCTCCGCCCCCAGCGCCGCCACAATCTGTTGCAACTGCGGCGAGTTCCCTTCGATTCGCACCTTCAAGCCCTCAATCTCGCGTCGCACCGGATACTGCTTGCGCAACACATCGAACGCCGCACGCTGCTCACCGACATTGCCTACAAGACTGCGGCGAAAGTCCGCATCGTCGCGGCGCGGGTCGTATACCCCACGGCACAACATCGCCAGCGCCCAAGCCGGATCACTGTCGGCGTGCAGGGTCACTTGTGACAGCCACGGTGCTGGCAGCAGCTCACTGAGCTGGATGCTCACCGGTTGGCCGATGAACTCGCAGTACGCCTCATAGATCTGCGCCGTGCCGCGCTGTTTGCCATCCAGGCTGTAACCGGCAATGTGCGGTGTTGCCAGCACGCAGAGTTCGGCCAGCGCCACATCGACCTCGGGTTCTGCTTCCCAGACGTCGAGCACCGCTTGCAGGTCTTCGCGCTGCAGCAGCACTTTGCGCAGCGCGGCGTTATCCACCACAGGGCCACGCGCGGCATTGATCAGCCAGGCGCCGGGCTTGAGCTGCTGCAAGCGCTGCTGATCGAACAGATGCCAGGTCGCACCGCCACCGCTGCGGGTCAACGGGGTGTGCAGGCTGATCACGTCGCACTGCTCGATGATCTGCTCGAGGCTGACATAGTCGCCACCCTCGGCTGCCTGACGCGGTGGATCGCAGACTTTCACGTTCCAGCCCAGTCCTTTCAGAACCTTGACCAGCCGACCACCGACCTCACCGGCACCGACCACGCCATAGGTGCGCTGCGTCAGATCGACGCCTTCGATTTCGGCGAGGGTCATCAGGCTGCCGAGCACGTAATCGACCACCCCCCGGGCGTTGCAACCGGGCGCGCTGGACCAGGTAATGCCGGCCTCATTGAAGTACTCGAGATCCAGATGATCAGTACCGATGGTGCAGGTGCCGACAAAGCGAACCTTGCTGCCCTCAAGCAACGCCCGGTTGACGTTGGTCACCGAACGCACCAGCAACACATCGGCCTGTTCGACCGTCGCACGGTCGATGGAACGGCCCGGCACCCGGCGGATCTCGCCGAAACCGGCAAAAAAGGCATCGAGCAGCGGGATATTTTCGTCGGCAACAATCAGCATGGCGGGCTCCTTTGGCGGATCGGCAGTTTAGGTGCAGATGGGCGGTTGGGCCAGCAGGCCGTGCGATTACAAATCCGCAACAGAGGATTTTTCCTGACTGTCACGTCAGCGGCGTAGAATGCGGCGCCTTGCGCATCAACACCTGTGGACGCTTTGCCTGTGAATTCTGTAACTGAACAACCTGTCGCCGTCTCCCTCACCCGCCCCGCGCGGATTCGTCTGGAGTTCAAGAACCTGCTCGCCCTGGCGTTGCCGATCATCATCGCGCAACTGGCGACCACGGCCATGGGCTTCGTCGATGCGGTGATGGCTGGCCGCGTCGGGCCAAAGGATCTGGCGGCGGTGGCACTGGGCAACTCGATCTGGGTCCCGGTTTTCCTGCTGATGACCGGTACCCTGCTGGCCACCACACCGAAAGTCGCCCAGCGTTTCGGCGCCGGAACCCACAGCGAGATCGGCCCGATCGTGCGTCAGGCATTGTGGCTGGCGCTGGTGGTCGGACTGATCGCGACGGCGATGCTGGTGGCCGCCGAGCCGGTACTGCACTTGATGAAGGTCGATCCCGAGCTGATCGGCCCGTGCATGCAGTATCTGCACGGCATTGCCAGCGGCCTGCCGGCGGTGGCGTTCTACCACGTGCTGCGCTGCACCAGTGACGGCATCGGCCGTACCCGCCCGGCGATGGTGCTGGGCCTGTGCGGTCTGGCGCTGAACATTCCGCTGAACTACATCTTCATTTATGGCCACTTCGGCGTGCCGGCCATGGGCGGCGTCGGCTGCGGCTGGGCCACGGCCATTGTGATGTGGGTGATGGCGCTGGGCCTGGCCGGTTGGGAACGTTGGGCGCCGGCCTATCGCTCGAGTGAGATTTTCAGCCGCTTCGACTGGCCGCAATGGGCGGTGATCAAGCGTCTGCTGGCGATCGGTCTGCCGATCGGCATCGCAGTGTTTGCCGAGTCGAGCATCTTCGCCGTGATCGCCCTGCTGATCGGCAGCCTCGGCGCCACTGTGGTTGCCGGGCATCAGATCGCACTGAACGTCAGTTCGCTGGTGTTCATGATTCCGTATTCGCTGGGCATGGCGGTGACCGTACGAGTCGGCCAGGCTCTGGGCCGTGAAGAACCGCGTGAGGCGCGCTTCGCCGCTGGCGTTGGTATGGGCGCCGCGCTGGCCTACGCCTGTTTGTCGGCGAGCATGATGCTGTTGCTGCGCGAGCCGATTGCCTCGATCTACACCGCCGACCCGACAGTGATCCACATCGCGGCGATGCTGATTGTGTACTCGGCGCTGTTCCAGTTTTCCGACGCGATTCAGGTCACGGCGGCTGGCGCCCTGCGCGGTTATCAGGACACCCGGGTAACGATGATCCTGACCCTGTTCGCTTACTGGGGCATCGGCCTGCCGGTGGGTTACGCCCTCGGCCTGACCGACTGGCTCGGTGAACCGCGTGGCCCGAGCGGCTTGTGGCAAGGCCTGATCGTCGGCCTGAGCTGTGCCGCGCTGATGCTGTCGATCCGCCTGACGCGCAGTGCGCGCAAGCGTATTCGGATCAGTCGCAGCACTGGCTAAAGAAAGCCTGACGCTGGACAAACAATGTGCGGGCTTGCTCGCGAATGCGGTGTATCAGTCGCCATTGATAGTGACTGACATACCGCTTTCGCGAGCAAGCCCGCTCCCACATTGGTTCTGTGCTTGGCTCGGACTCAGGCTTGTTTCTTGCGGATCCAGTACAGATAAGTACCAGCCTCTTCGTGCTGACCGACCAGTTCGTGGTCGAGAAACACGCAGAACTTGGGAATGTCGCGACGGGTCGAGGGATCGGTGGCGATCACCTTGAGCAGGCCGCCGGGCACCAGATCACGAATGTGCTGATGCAGCATCATCACCGGCTCCGGGCAATTGAGGCCGGTGGCGTCGAGGGTGCCGTCGACCGGGGTATCGATCATTTCACTCATGATTCACTCCTGAAACTGGCCGGCATTGTCGCGCATTGCCGGGTGCTCAGTCATCTGTGGTGAGGGGATTTATCCCTCACCACAGAGATCACTCCCACAGGGTTTGGTGTTGTTTCAGCGGGATTTGCTTTTTTTGATGTCGTGACGACGCAAATGGCAGGTCACTTCTTCGCGGTCGTGATACAGCTGCTTGCAGCCAATATCGACCTTGATCCCACGGGCCTTGAAGCCATCGGCGATGCGTTCGAGCAAGCGCTTCACCTCGGCATAGCGCTGCTTCATCGGCAACTTCAGGTTGACCACCGCCTCGCGGCAATGCCCCTCGCCGATCCACTCTTCGAGCATCGCGGCATTACGTGCCGGTTTCTCGACGATGTCGCAGACCATCCAGTCCACCGGTTGCTTGGGCTTGAAGGTGAAACCGTCAGCCATCAAGTGCTGCACCAGGCCGGTGTCCATCAGGCTTTCGGCCATCGGGCCGTTGTCGATGGCAGTCACCAGCATGCCGCGGTTGACCAGTTGCCAGGTCCAGCCGCCCGGGGCTGCACCGAGGTCGACGCCGGTCATGTCGCTGTGCAGGCGCTCGTCCCACTGATCACGCGGGATGAAGTGGTGCCAGGCTTCTTCCAGCTTCAACGTCGAACGGCTCGGCGCCTCGCGCGGAAACTTCAGGCGCGGAATGCCCATCGGCCACATCGCCGAGTTACCGGCATCGGCCATGCCGAGGAACACTTCACGACCACTTTTGAACGTCAGCAGCAGACGCGGCTTGCTGGCGTCCTCCACCAGTTTGCCGGCGGCGGTCAGTGCCTTGCGCAGCGGGCCTTCGAATTTCTTGCAGAAGTTCGACAGTTCCTTGCCGTCGTTGGTGTCGACGACTTCCAGCCACAGGCTGCCGAACACCGGGAAATCGGCCATGTGCGCGAGGATTACACTGATGCGGTCGTTTTCCGGCAAATCGATAAAGATCCCGCGCGCCCATTGCCGCGGAAAAATCAGTTCGGCGAAACGCTGGCCGCGCATCAGGCGTTCAGCGCCGTCTGCTTCAGTGCAGACGAACTCGGCGTACGCGGTGGCCGCTTTGGCCTTGGCGTAACCGGCGACGTTCAACTGGGCGGCGAGGTCGGAAATCTCCGAACAGACTTCACCTTCGAAGCCTGGCCGGCAATGCATGAATAGGGTGTTCATTCTTACTCCTGGGCAGAGGGCGGACATTCGGCCCCTGCACGATGCTCAAGCCTTGCGGTGAAGCAAAGCCTGTCACGAAAACCGGCGCATGATAGCCGATGTCGGAACCTTGGACTTGCCCATAGAGTCCAGTTATTAGCCAGCTACTGAAAACAGGGCTACGTTGATAGCTCTGCCCGTCCCCTCAGTCCGTAGCCGTGCGGACTCAAAGGAGTGATCGTAATGCCGTCCCTCGATAGTCTGAAGACCCTTAAAACACTGCAGATCGACCAAAAGACCTACCACTATTTCAGTCTGCCGGATGCAGCGAAAAGCCTTGGCAATATCGACAAGCTGCCAATGTCGCTGAAGGTCCTGCTGGAAAACCTGTTGCGCTGGGAAGATGAAAAAACCGTTACCGGCGCCGACCTCAAGGCGATCGCCGCCTGGCTCAAGGAGCGGCGCTCCGACCGGGAAATCCAGTACCGCCCTGCCCGCGTATTGATGCAGGACTTTACCGGCGTCCCCGCGGTGGTCGACCTCGCCGCGATGCGTGCCGCCATGGCCAAGGCCGGCGGTGATCCGCAGCGAATCAACCCATTGTCGCCAGTAGATCTGGTGATCGACCACTCGGTGATGGTCGACAAATTCGCCACCGCCAGTGCTTTCGAACAGAACGTCGACATCGAGATGCAGCGTAACGGCGAACGTTATGCGTTCCTGCGCTGGGGTCAGAGCGCCTTCGACAACTTCAGCGTGGTGCCACCGGGCACCGGGATCTGCCACCAGGTCAACCTCGAATACCTCGGGCGCACGGTGTGGACCAAGGATGAGGACGGCCACACCTACGCATTCCCCGACACGCTGGTCGGCACCGACTCGCACACCACCATGATCAACGGCCTCGGTGTACTCGGCTGGGGCGTCGGCGGGATCGAGGCGGAAGCGGCGATGCTCGGCCAACCGGTGTCGATGCTGATTCCGGAAGTGATCGGCTTCAAGCTCATCGGCAAGCTCAAGGAAGGCATCACCGCCACCGACCTGGTGCTGACGGTCACGCAGATGCTGCGCAAGAAAGGCGTGGTCGGCAAATTCGTCGAGTTCTACGGGGACGGCCTCGCCGACCTGCCGCTGGCCGACCGCGCGACCATCGCCAACATGGCCCCGGAATACGGTGCGACCTGCGGCTTCTTCCCGGTCGATGACGTGACCCTGGAGTACCTGCGCCTGTCCGGCCGACCGCCGGAAGTGGTGAAACTGGTCGAGGCCTACACCAAGGCCCAGGGCCTGTGGCGCGTGCCGGGTCAGGAACCGGTGTTCACCGACAGCCTGGCGCTGGACATGGGTAGCGTCGAAGCCAGCCTTGCCGGGCCGAAACGCCCGCAGGATCGCGTCTCGCTGCCGAACGTCGCGCAGGCCTTCAGTGATTTCATGGACCTGCAATTCAAGCCCACCAGCAAGGAAGAAGGCCGCCTGGAAAGCGAAGGCGGCGGTGGTGTGGCCGTGGGCAACGCCGATCTGGTCGGCGAAACCGAATACGAATACGAAGGCCATACCTATCGCCTGAAAAACGGCGCGGTGGTGATCGCCGCAATCACTTCCTGCACCAACACCTCCAACCCGAGTGTGATGATGGCGGCCGGTCTGCTGGCGAAAAAAGCCGTGGAGAAAGGCCTGACGCGCAAACCGTGGGTCAAGAGTTCACTGGCACCCGGTTCGAAAGTGGTGACCGACTACTACAAGGCTGCCGGGTTGACGCAGTACCTCGATCAGCTCGGGTTTTCGCTGGTCGGTTACGGCTGTACGACGTGCATCGGCAACTCCGGGCCATTGCCGGAACCGATCGAGAAAGCCATTCAGAAAGCCGACCTCACTGTCGCGTCGGTGCTGTCCGGCAACCGCAACTTCGAAGGCCGGGTGCATCCGCTGGTCAAGACCAACTGGCTAGCCTCGCCGCCACTGGTGGTCGCTTATGCCCTGGCCGGCAGCGTGCGCACCGACATCAGCACGGAACCACTGGGCAACGACCAGCAAGGCAATCCGGTGTACCTGCGTGACATCTGGCCGAGCAGCAAGGAAATCGCCGACGCGGTAAGCCAGGTCAACACCGCGATGTTCCACAAGGAATACGCCGAGGTGTTCGCTGGCGACGAGCAATGGCAGGCGATTCAGGTACCGCAAGCCGCCACCTATGTGTGGCAGGACGACTCGACCTACATCCAGCATCCACCATTCTTCGACGACATTTCCGGCCCGTTGCCGGTAATCACTGACGTCAAGGGCGCGCGGGTCTTGGCGCTGCTCGGCGATTCGGTGACCACCGACCACATCTCCCCTGCCGGCAACATCAAGGCTGACAGTCCGGCCGGGCGCTATCTGCGGGAAAAAGGCGTGGAACCACGAGACTTCAACTCCTACGGCTCACGCCGTGGCAACCATGAAGTGATGATGCGCGGCACATTCGCCAACATCCGTATCCGCAACGAAATGCTCGGTGGCGAAGAAGGTGGCAACACGATCTACATCCCGAGCGGCGAGAAGATGGCAATCTATGACGCTGCCATGCGTTATCAGGCCGACGGCACACCGCTGGTGGTGATTGCCGGTCAGGAATACGGCACTGGCTCCAGCCGCGACTGGGCGGCCAAGGGCACCAACCTGCTGGGCGTCAAAGCGGTGATCGCTGAAAGTTTCGAACGCATTCACCGTTCCAATCTGGTGGGCATGGGCGTGTTGCCGCTGCAGTTCAAGCTCGATCAGAACCGCAAGAGCCTGAATCTAACAGGCAAGGAAACCGTGGATATTCAGGGCCTGACCAACGTCGAACTGACGCCGCGCATGAACCTGACTCTGGTGATCACCCGTGAAGACGGGCAGCAGGAGAAAATCGAAGTGCTATGCCGCATCGATACGTTGAATGAGGTGGAGTACTTCAAGTCCGGCGGGATCCTGCATTACGTGTTGCGGCAGTTGATCGCCTCTTGAGCGTTTGATCCCCTGTGGCGAGGGGACCCATCCCCGATGGGTTGCGAAGCGCCCCCAAGAAATGGCCTGCCAGGCAGGCCATCGGGGATAAATCCCCTCACCACAATTTCACCCGACAGAGGTATCAGAGGCGTTTCTACAGGCGAAAAAAAACCCGCCGAAGCGGGTTTTTCCCAAGACCATTATCGACTCCCTGTCGGCAGCGATCCTTGCTAATGGTCGATCATCCTTGATCCTGAAACACTCCCTGTGTCTCAGTTGATGGGTGTAGATTACGCGGTGGATCCAATCGGCAATAGTCGAAAAAGCTACCAATGCGTGTAAGACATTCGCTATAGAACGCCTTCCGAAAACCCTTACGCCCGTCAGGCGTCGAGCATGCACGCCGCAATGTGCGCAACTTTCAGCTGCCCGGCGGCCTGCTGCTGGTCATCCTCCAGAAACCACGCGGCGGACAACCCCGCGAACGCCAGCACCCATTGCAGCAAGCGTCGGCGCTCCAGTCCGGCTGCCTCGACAATCACCTCGACCTGTCGCCGAAAGCGCTCGGGATCGCCAGCTGTGGGCAGTTCGGGGTTGCAGATCAGGTTCGCGTAATCGAAACCCCGCTCGCCGCGTACCCGCTTGGGATCAATCGCCAGCCACCCGCGCGTACCGAAATCGAGGACGTTGTCGTGGTGCATGTCACCGTGCAGCACCACCACGTCCTGCGGTTCAGCGAGCAACGCTTCAGCCGTTCGCACGCTCACGGCATAAGCGCCGCCATGTTCGGCGGCGGCCATTCGCAGTGACGCGAACCACGGCGCCAGCTCCACCAGCGGCGGTGGCGGTGTCGGACGCGGTGCATGCAGGTGCGCCAGCGCCGTGCACATGATCCGTGTGGCGGCGTCGTCTTCACCGTTGAGCGCCATGTGCATCAGCGAACGCCGCCCCATGGCCCGCTCCATCAACAAACCGTCTTCATGATGGGCCAGCACCTGCGCGGCGCCATCACCGCCCCACCAGGTCATCAGCCGATTGCCGTACTGTTCGTCGGTATCCAGCGCAATCTTGAGCATGGCCGGTGCATCGCCGAAACGTACCCGTAACAGACGACTGCCCGGGGTGATGATCGGTTCACCGTCTGGCACCAGCGCCCAGCGTTGTAACCACGGCTTGAACATGGTGCTATCAGTCATCGGCACGCTCGCGGGTCTTGGCGCTTTCGGCGAGAAACTGTTCAAGTCGACTCAGTTGTTCCTCCCAGCCACGGCTGTCCATGTAATACGCCTCCTTCTGCCGCACATCAGGAATATGCGCAAAACCGGATTCGGACACCTTGAGCAACGTGCCACCCTCGTAATCCTGCAGCTCGAACCTGACCAGCGTCGTCGGCTCCTGGGAGTAATCGATTTTCGGATTGACCGCGTACGGGTGCCAGCGAAACGAAAACAACTGCTGCGGCTCGACCCGCTCGACCAGCACGTTCCACAACACGTGTTCATAACCCGGATAGGTGACCTGCCCCTGGGTCCATTCACCGGCAATGAACCGCCTGTCCTCCAGCGCCACACCAAACCACTGACCAAACGCCTCGGCATCGACCAATGCGCGCCAGACATAAGAACGCGGTGCCTTGAGCATGATTTTGCGTTCGAAACTATTGGGTACTGGTTTCATAAGTCACCTCCTGTTCTGAACAGTAGGCTTGTATGACCACATGTCCAACCTGAAGTTGTATCAAAGGGCTGCACCTGTTCTGTCCAAAGGAAACATTCGGCGGCATTTCCGATCGTTGAAAGAGTGAATGACTGACGCCCCCCTCCCAGTGAACCTGTTACCTTTTCCAGCGAAACGGAAACAAACAAGGACGAAGCATGCAGCCCTCCCTATCAGAACGTTATCGCGGCGCCCTGCTCGGCCTGGCTTGCGGCGACGCCGTTGGCACCACGGTGGAGTTCAAACCGCGGGGCTCATTCCAGCCGCTGACAGACATGGTCGGCGGAGGCCCCTTTCACTTGAAGCCTGGGCAATGGACGGATGACACCTCGATGGCGCTGTGCCTGGCAGAGAGTCTGCTGACCAGAAACACATTCGATGCGACGGACCAGATGGGACGCTATCTGAACTGGTGGCAATGGGGGTATCTCAGCTCGACGGGGGATTGTTTCGATATTGGCATGACCGTCAGTCAGGCACTGTCGCAGTACCAGCAAACCGGTCAGCCCTTTGCTGGATCAACCGACCCGTTTACCGCCGGCAACGGCTCGCTGATGCGGTTGGCGCCGGTGGTGCTGTTTTTCTTCCCTGTCGTCCAGCAAATCCGCCAGTTCGCCAGTGACAGTTCGCGGACAACCCACGCGGCCCCCGAAGCCATCGAATGCTGCCAGTTGTTTGCCGAACTGATCGCCAACGCGCTGCTCGGCGCCTCCAAAACCGAGCTGTGCAGACTGCCGCTCTCAACCTTCACTCAACCTAAAGTCGCCGCAATTGCTCGAGGAGATTATCTGGCCAGGTCAGCCACTGAAATCCGTGGCAGTGGCTACAGCGTTGAGTCATTGGAAGCCGCGCTGTGGTGTTTTCATCACACCAACAGTTTCGAAGCAGCGATTCTGCAAGCCGCCAACCTGGGCGATGACGCCGACACCACTGCCGCGATCGTCGGTCAATTGGCCGGGGCCTATTATGGCGTTCGGGCGATTCCTGCCCACTGGCTGGAAATGCTCCATGACGGCGAGGAGATTGCAGCCACCGCAGATCGCCTGCTCGAAGCCTCCCGGCTACGCGTTCCTGAATAGAAGCACCACAGCCGCTAAACTGCTCTGCACTTTCATCCGACACAGTGAGATTACCCATGTCCCCACGCCTGCTCATGGTCCTGACACCCTTCCTGTTCACGCCTATCGCCCACGCCGCCGTCGACTGCGCCAATGCCAGCGATCAGGCCACCATGAACCAGTGTGCCGGGCAGGAATTCAAGGCGGCGGACAAGGAGCTGAACGCGGTGTATCAGCAGATCACCGGTCGATTGAAGGGCAACGCCGACGCCAAAAAAATGCTGGTGAGTGCACAGCGGGCATGGATCGAGTTTCGTGATGCCGAATGCAAGTTTTCGGCGTCCGGGGTAGGCGGCGGGAGCGTTTATCCGTTGATTTACAGCAACTGCCTGACCGGGGTGACCAAGGTGCGGGTCGAAGCGCTGAAGCAGTATTTGAAGTGTGAGGAAGGCGACATGAGTTGCCCGGTGCCAGGGGCCTGATTTTGTAATGGTTTCGGTCTTGCCGGTAGGTTTGCTGACCCACATTTAGAGCACCTTCGGCGCGCTGGCTAGTAAATCGACTCCCCGCACCGTTAAAAGCAGCCGTGCGGAGCCGATCGAGAAGAGGATACCGACGCAAACAAATCAAAATTAATTATTGTTAATCGATAATTTATCATCGAGAATTCGCTACCTAATTGAAACAACCAGGAATTTTCATGCGTACTCACATCAACGGATTGGCGCCGCAACGCATGCATTGGGTCGGGCTGCTGGCAGCGATTCTTGTCTGGGTTCTGGGTGTGACGGAGGTTAGCGGCAACGCGACGATCTGGTTCATCAAAAAGGATGAAATACTGGCGGGCCTGCTCTACGCCTTTGCTGAAGGCTCACCGCAATTGCTTGACCCGTTTGTCGAGGGCGCGCTGCTTGATCCCGACACATGGCTGTCGTCAATGGTCACTGCCCTGATCGTTTTTCTGGATTTCCTGCCCGTTGTTCTGTCGGGCTACGCGTTATGGCTAACAGGGTTGTTTTTCCTGCGTTTGTCGCGCGGCGAAACCTGGACCGACCGCAACATCAGGGTCCTGTGGCGAGTGGGCGTACTGTGCATTGTTTCGCCGGCAACCTACCCGCTGGTGGAGACCTTGCAAGGTTTGGCGTTGTCGATAGATCTGCCGCCGGGGGATCGGATTTTTCAGTTCTCGATCGGCCTGTCTTCCGCTTCTGCCTACGAGATAATCAAAGGCGTATTGCTCTGTATATTTTCAATTATCATGCGTGACGCAAAAGTTCTCAGCGATGAGCAAAGTCAATACATATAGAACAATACAATGACCATTATCGTCCGCCTTGACGTTGTCATGGCCACGCAAAAAATTCGCTCGAAAGAGTTAGCCACCCTGCTGGGCATCACCGAGGCCAACCTGTCATTGCTGAAAAATGGCAAGGTCAAGGGCGTGAAAATGGCCACTCTCGACAAACTCTGCGCAGCGCTCGATTGCCAGCCAGGTGATCTGCTGGAATACCAGAAAGACTGAGCCTTGCTGACGATGAGTTATTTATCGCGCGCCTCATCCGTTTAACCTCTATTCAATCCTTAGTTGCAAGGCGTCTTTGTCATGTCCCGTTATTTGTTCTGCGTCCTACTAATGCTCACAGCGTTGCTTGGCGGTTGCGCCACGCAAATAGACGTAGCACTCAATGCAATACCTGATCCGGACTATCAGTTCGACCGAAAGGCAACAGTACTTGTGACCTCGGCGAACGGCGCCGATGAGAACGCACTCAATGCCCGCTACTATCTTCGCGACATGGTCAACGCACTGAAAGACAGGGGCTTCCAGGAGGTCTACACCGACGCCAGCCTGCCCAGGAACCACGCGCCGATCAAAATGACCATCACTCTCGATATCGGCAGCCGACAGGTGTCTTACCGCTATACCGCCACCGACTATGGGCAAGTGCCGACCAGCACTACGACCGTGTGCAAGAACACCAAGAAAAAAGATGACCGACTGACCTGCACCAGTAAGCCCAATACGACCTATGGCCCGGTGGGTACTTCAGAGCGAATCGGCTACACCACCCTCAGTACCTTCGTTGCCACTGCCCGGGATGAAGTCAGCAAACGTACGGTGTATCTGCTTCGGGCGTCGTCTTATAACGAGGACTGCCAGGCCGCCAAGGTCGAGGCCTTTCTGGTGGGGCAAGGTCTGCAGAACCTGAATTTTCAGGACCGTGTGCAACGCAACTACAGCGTCACGATGCCTGAGGGTTACAGCTGCAAATAGTCAGTTGCCCAAACATCTTCCCGCACAGGCTCAACCTACTTGAGCCTGTGCTGTGAAGCAGCTTCCGGTTACACGTGCGGATCACCGGGAGGCTTGGCCGGTGCAGCGTATTGCGGCTTAAGGTGGCCGTACTGGTCCAGTAACCAGGCGTCCATGATCTGCCGTACCACAGGGCCGGCCACCCGACCACCGGCCTCGCCATTTTCAATCATTACCGAGATGGCAATCTTCGGATGCTCCGCCGGGGCAAAGCCGACAAACAAGGCGTTGTCGCGATGGCGTTCGAGGGTTTTCTCGCGGTTGTAGCGCTCGCCCTGCTTGATCGCCACCACTTGCGCGGTACCACTCTTGCCGGCAATGCGGTATTGCGCGCCGGCCGCAGCCGCGCGGGCAATGCCTCGGGCATCGTGCATCACCATCTGCATGCCATGGTTGACCTGATCCCAGTCACGCGGATTCTTCAGCAGGATGTTGGGCATTGGATGTTCGTCGACCGGTGCCACGCCATCGACTGTCTTGGCCAGGTGCGGACGGTTCCACACCCCCTTGTTGGCAATCAGCGCAGTGGCCTGGGCCAACTGCAGCGGCGTGACCTGCATATAGCCCTGACCGATGCCGAGGATCACGGTCTCCCCCGGGAACCACGCCTGACGGCGTGTGGCGCGCTTCCAGGCCTGCGACGGCATCAAACCGGGCGACTCTTCGAACATGTCCAGCGAAACTTTTTCGCCGAGACCGAACATCGCCATGTAGTCATGCAGCCGATCGATGCCGAGCTTGTGCGCCAGGTCGTAGAAATACGTGTCGTTGGAACGCATGATCGCCGCGTCCATGTCCACCCAACCGTCGCCGCTGTGGTTCCAGTTGCGGTACTTGTGATCGAAATCGGGGAGTTGGTAGTAGCCCGGGTCGAAGACCCGGGTCTGCGGAGTAACCACACCAGTATCGAGACCGGCAATCGCCACCTCCGGCTTGATCGTCGAACCTGGCGCGTACAAGCCGCGCAGCACACGGTTGAATAGCGGCCGGTCGATGGAGTCGCGTAGCGCCGAGTATTCCTTGGAACTGATACCGGTGACGAACAGGTTCGGGTCGAAACTCGGGTTGCTGACCATGGCCAGCACTTCGCCAGTGGACGGATCCAGTGCCACCACCGAACCACGACGGTCCCCTAGTGCGGCTTCGGCAGCCTCCTGCAGTTTGACGTCGAGGCTCAGCACAATGTTTTTGCCGGGCACCGGATCGGTGTGTTTCAGCACCCGCAGTACTCGGCCTTGGGCATTGGTCTCCACTTCTTCATAACCAACGTGGCCGTGAAGCTGCGCTTCGTAGAAGCGTTCGATGCCGGTTTTGCCGATAGATTGCGTGCCGCGGTATTCGACCGAGTCCAGCGTCTTGGACTCTTTCTCGTTGATCCGGCCAACGTAGCCGATTGAATGTGCGAAATGCGGGCCCAGCGGATAATGCCGAACGAACTGCGGCTCGACATCCAGACCCGGCAAGCGGAATTCATTAACCGCCAACACGGCGATCTGTTCTTCCGTCAGCTCGTAGAACAGCGTCACCGGGGTAAACGGGTGGCGGGACTGCTTCATGGCTTTATCGAAAACGGTGCGGTCTTCTGCCGGCAGATGCAGAAGATTGATGACCTCGTCCAGCTCCTGATTGACGTCAGTGGCGCGTTCGCGGGTGATGATCAGGTTGTAACTGGGGCGGTTATCGGCGAGCAGCACACCGTTGCGATCATAGATCAGGCCGCGAGTCGGCGGGATCGGCAAGACGTGCACGCGGTTGTTTTCGGAGATGGTCGAGTGGTAGTCGTATTCAACCACTTGCAGGATATACAGGCGCACTACCAGCGCACAGCTGATAGCAAAAACGAACAGAGCACAGGCGATCAACCGCTTGTTGACCAGGCGCTTCTCTTTCTCGTGATCCTTGATCGGGATGGGTTCTGGCATTTCTACAGCAACTCTTTGACAAAAATTGAGTGCCGATCCGTGGGCATGACATCAGTCCATTAAAAACGAGCTGCACCATACCAAAAACCGAGTGACCACTTCAGAAGGTTTTTCCCCAATGGCAGTCCTGGCGACGGTTGGAACGGCCGTCCCTCCCCTTGCAGCGCCTTGCGCGGAAAGCAAACCACTTTCCTGCGGGCAAAACAAAACCCCAATTGCTTTCGCAATTGGGGTTTCGGAATTTAATCTTGACGATGACCTACTCTCACATGGGGAAACCCCACACTACCATCGGCGATGCATCGTTTCACTGCTGAGTTCGGGATGGGATCAGGTGGTTCCAACGCTCTATGGTCGTCAAGAAATTCGGTGTGCCGACTCGTCTTTCGACGCTTCAGCAAATTGGGTATGCGATAGTTTGTGTGTTTCTCTCGAACTTTCGGTTCATTTCGTCTTCACACACCGCAATCTGGCCTCTCTCGAGTTCGCAAATTGCTTGGGTGTTATATGGTCAAGCCTCACGGGCAATTAGTATTGGTTAGCTCAACGCCTCACAGCGCTTACACACCCAACCTATCAACGTCGTAGTCTTCGACGGCCCTTCAGGGAACTCAAGGTTCCAGTGAGATCTCATCTTGAGGCAAGTTTCCCGCTTAGATGCTTTCAGCGGTTATCTTTCCCGAACATAGCTACCCGGCAATGCCACTGGCGTGACAACCGGAACACCAGAGGTTCGTCCACTCCGGTCCTCTCGTACTAGGAGCAGCCCCTCTCAAATCTCAAACGTCCACGGCAGATAGGGACCGAACTGTCTCACGACGTTCTAAACCCAGCTCGCGTACCACTTTAAATGGCGAACAGCCATACCCTTGGGACCGGCTTCAGCCCCAGGATGTGATGAGCCGACATCGAGGTGCCAAACACCGCCGTCGATATGAACTCTTGGGCGGTATCAGCCTGTTATCCCCGGAGTACCTTTTATCCGTTGAGCGATGGCCCTTCCATACAGAACCACCGGATCACTAAGACCTACTTTCGTACCTGCTCGACGTGTCTGTCTCGCAGTCAAGCGCGCTTTTGCCTTTATACTCTACGACCGATTTCCGACCGGTCTGAGCGCACCTTCGTACTCCTCCGTTACTCTTTAGGAGGAGACCGCCCCAGTCAAACTACCCACCATACACTGTCCTCGATCCGGATAACGGACCTGAGTTAGAACCTCAAAGTTGCCAGGGTGGTATTTCAAGGATGGCTCCACGCGAACTGGCGTCCACGCTTCAAAGCCTCCCACCTATCCTACACAAGCAAATTCAAAGTCCAGTGCAAAGCTATAGTAAAGGTTCACGGGGTCTTTCCGTCTAGCCGCGGATACACTGCATCTTCACAGCGATTTCAATTTCACTGAGTCTCGGGTGGAGACAGCGCCGCCATCGTTACGCCATTCGTGCAGGTCGGAACTTACCCGACAAGGAATTTCGCTACCTTAGGACCGTTATAGTTACGGCCGCCGTTTACCGGGGCTTCGATCAAGAGCTTCGCGTTAGCTAACCCCATCAATTAACCTTCCGGCACCGGGCAGGCGTCACACCCTATACGTCCACTTTCGTGTTTGCAGAGTGCTGTGTTTTTAATAAACAGTCGCAGCGGCCTGGTATCTTCGACCGGCATGAGCTTACGGAGCAAGTCCTTCACCCTCACCGGCGCACCTTCTCCCGAAGTTACGGTGCCATTTTGCCTAGTTCCTTCACCCGAGTTCTCTCAAGCGCCTTGGTATTCTCTACCCAACCACCTGTGTCGGTTTGGGGTACGGTTCCTGGTTACCTGAAGCTTAGAAGCTTTTCTTGGAAGCATGGCATCAACCACTTCGTCACCCAAAGGGTAACTCGTCATCAGCTCTCGGCCTTAAGATCCCGGATTTACCTAAGATCTCAGCCTACCACCTTAAACTTGGACAACCAACGCCAAGCTGGCCTAGCCTTCTCCGTCCCTCCATCGCAATAACCAGAAGTACAGGAATATTAACCTGTTTTCCATCGACTACGCTTTTCAGCCTCGCCTTAGGGACCGACTAACCCTGCGTCGATTAACGTTGCGCAGGAAACCTTGGTCTTTCGGCGTGGGTGTTTTTCACACCCATTGTCGTTACTCATGTCAGCATTCGCACTTCTGATACCTCCAGCAAGCTTCTCAACTCACCTTCACAGGCTTACAGAACGCTCCTCTACCGCATCACCTAAGTGATACCCGTAGCTTCGGTGTATGGTTTGAGCCCCGTTACATCTTCCGCGCAGGCCGACTCGACTAGTGAGCTATTACGCTTTCTTTAAAGGGTGGCTGCTTCTAAGCCAACCTCCTAGCTGTCTAAGCCTTCCCACATCGTTTCCCACTTAACCATAACTTTGGGACCTTAGCTGACGGTCTGGGTTGTTTCCCTTTTCACGACGGACGTTAGCACCCGCCGTGTGTCTCCCATGCTCGGCACTTGTAGGTATTCGGAGTTTGCATCGGTTTGGTAAGTCGGGATGACCCCCTAGCCGAAACAGTGCTCTACCCCCTACAGTGATACATGAGGCGCTACCTAAATAGCTTTCGAGGAGAACCAGCTATCTCCGAGCTTGATTAGCCTTTCACTCCGATCCACAGGTCATCCGCTAACTTTTCAACGGTAGTCGGTTCGGTCCTCCAGTCAGTGTTACCTAACCTTCAACCTGCCCATGGATAGATCGCCCGGTTTCGGGTCTATTCCCAGCGACTAGACGCCCTATTAAGACTCGCTTTCGCTACGCCTCCCCTATTCGGTTAAGCTCGCCACTGAAAATAAGTCGCTGACCCATTATACAAAAGGTACGCAGTCACCCAACAAAGTGGGCTCCCACTGCTTGTACGCATACGGTTTCAGGATCTATTTCACTCCCCTCTCCGGGGTT